>CAZUCB010000001.1:0-25480 GCA_964618755.1 uncultured Bacteroides sp.
TCGGTTGTATTTACTTTATTAATAAATTTAGGAAATTGAATGCCAAATTTATAAAAATCATCATGTTGAGGAAAGTGATTATATCTAGTGATTTTGTATCTTTTATTTTCGTTTAAAGTCAATTGAAAACTATCAAAACCTCTGTCATTTTCAAAAAAATAATTATCAATTTCATTCCAATCTAATTTAATATCAGGTTCTTTACTAAAAATAAACCTTTTTACCCAAATGTGTTTGAAACTTTCTTCTGTTAGCTCTATTCTGATTTTTGCTTTTGATAAATATGTTGCCAGATAACCAGCACCTATAATTAACCCAAAAAACATAATAATGTGTAATGTAAAGTTAACCCCAATCGTTATAAAATCAACAATAAAAAGAGATAAAGGGAAAAGAATTATTAAGGATATAATTGCAATTCTATTTGAATGAATATTAATATTGTACTTTTTCATAGCTATTGCTAACTTATAGAATTATTAACCCATGTCGGGTTCAATTTCTGCTTCAAGTTTAAGAAAAAACTACCTCATATCATTAATTTCTACACCCGGAAAATCGGATGCTTTAAAGCTAAATTCAGTTTCCAATACTTTTGAATTAGGGGTAAATTTGTTTACTTTGTAGGCATAAGTACTGCCGTTTTTATTGTAAATTTCGGTGCTTAGCACCTGCAACTTCGTTTTATCAATCATAAGTCGTACTTTAAAAAATGCTTTGCCTTTAATAGGAACTAAATCAATAATTTGTGTCATCACACCACCTTGATTTACTTCTTTAACAAGTTTTGCACGATAATTTTTACTATATGTAGCTAATAATTTTGCAGGATTTAGAGCTTCGTCATCTTTTGTATTTACATTGTTAACCTGCACTTCATTGGCATCAGGAATATAGGTCCAAACAGTTTTCCCATCTGAAATAATTCTTTGCTTTTGTATCACTAACGAATATTTATCGCCTTTTATAGTAACCACACCTGTTTTGCTTTGATGTATTTTTTCTGCTTTATTATCTATGGTATAGGTAAACTCAATTTTCATAGAAATGAAAGATTTCATTTTAGCTGAAACCTTATCCAAAATTGTATTTGCTTTTTCATCCACAACTTGCGATATAGTTTGGTTCATAAACAAAACCAATATGAACAAGCTTACAAAACTTAATCTCTTCATGTATAAATATTTTTATTTTGTTTCAATTTAAGTACTCCAAGTATTTAAGGCACTCTAAGTATTTTTTATCTATTATCTCTCAAATATTGTTCCAATGCAATTTCGTCCTTATATTTTACCTCACGAGCTTTACTTCCCTCGAAAGGCCCTACTATTCCTGCTGCTTCCAATTGATCAATAATACGACCTGCACGGTTATATCCTAATTTTAGTTTTCTTTGCAACAATGAAGTAGATCCATGCTGATGTGCAACGATAATACGAGCTGCATCTTCAAATAATTCATCTTTTTGGGATGGATCAAAATCTTTATTGGGCTCGCTATTTTCATCAAGATATTCAGGTAGGTTGAAAGGCGAAGTATAACCTCGTTGTGAACCAATAAAATCAACAATACTTTCAATTTCTGGTGTGTCAATAAAAGCACATTGCAAACGTATCAATTCGTTGCCTGTAGAAAGTAGCATATCACCACGTCCAACTAATTGATCAGCTCCACCTGTATCCAAAATGGTACGTGAGTCAATTTTAGAAATAACCCTAAAAGCCACACGGGCTGGAAAATTTGCTTTGATAGTTCCTGTGATTATATTTACCGAAGGACGTTGAGTAGCAATTATAAGATGTATTCCAATAGCTCTTGCTAATTGAGCCAAACGGGTAATAGGAGTTTCTACTTCTTTACCAGCAGTCATCATTAAATCAGCGAATTCATCAACTACAAGTATAATATAAGGTAAAAAGCGATGTCCATCATTGGGATTCAATCTGCGTGCATTAAACTTGGTATTGTATTCTTTTATATTTTTTACCTGTGCATCTTTTAATAAATCATATCGCTGATCCATCTCTATTGTCAATGAATTTAGCGTACGAACCACCTTGCGAGTATCAGTAATAATAGCTTCTTCAGAATCGGGTAATTTAGCCAAAAAATGTCGTTCAATTTTATTGAATAACGATAATTCTACTTTTTTGGGGTCAACCATCACAAATTTAATTTCCGCTGGATGCTTTTTGTATAACAATGAAGCAATTATTGCATTTAATCCCACAGATTTCCCCTGCCCAGTGGCTCCAGCCATTAATAAGTGAGGCATTTTCGCCAAATCAGCAATAAAAGGTTCGTTGGCAATCGTTTTTCCAATTGCAATGGGCAATTCCATTTTTGAATTTTGAAACTTTTCACTGCTCAACATAGTTTTCATTGAAACAATTTGAGGATTTTTATTGGGAACTTCAATACCAATAGTTCCTTTTCCAGGAATCGGCGCAATAATACGAATACCAAGAGCAGATAAACTTAATGCTATATCATCTTCTAAATTTTTAATCTTAGATATTCTAACACCTGGAGCAGGTACAATTTCATAAAGCGTAACAGTAGGTCCAATAGTAGCCTTAATCTGAATAATTTCTATTGAATAATTTCGTAACGTTTCAATAATTTTATTTTTGTTCGAAATTAATTCGTCATGTTGAACTGTGGTAGGATTTTCGTTATAATCTGCCATTAAATCTAATGTAGGAAATTGATAATCACTTAAATCTAAGCGAGGATCGTATTCACTATCAATAGTTTTGTGCTCTAAAATCATTTCATCAATGCTATCTTCCTCATTTTCATCATCTTCATCCTCATCAATTTCAATGATTGTTTCTTCAGGTGTTTCAACGGTAAATAATACATTATCTTTCGTATCAATAACTGTTTTAGGTTTAGATGAGTTAATTGGTTTACTAACTACTTCAAAATCTAAGCTCCCAGGCTCCTCATAATTTTCATCTTCTATCTCTTTTTCTTCTTCATTTTCAGCCTCTTTAAAAGTATTTCCAGAAGTTTTCAAATCATTTTCTGCTTCTATTTCCTTTTCTTTTTTCTCAAAATATGGCAAATGAAAAGAGGTATTAAAAACAATAATTACAAATGAAGTTGCAACAAAAATAAGCAAAATACCTGCACCTAATTTTCCTAACAAACCTTCAAGCCAAGCACTTGATTCATATCCAAATACACCACCAAATATTGCAGAGTTATCACTTTTAAAAAAATAGCCAAATCCAACAGAACAAAAAATTAATAAGAAAAAGGAATATTTAAAAGCTAATGATAACTTTATTAAATTAATTTTTAATAGTTTTAGCCCAGTAAGAAAAAACAAGAAAATAAAAATAAAAGACGATACACCAAACCATTTTTTTATAAATAAATGGGATAATGCAGCACCTAATCTTCCGGATAAATTACTAGTTTCTAATGTATTGTCAAATAATATGTCTTTCAGTGAAGTATTGGAAACTTTATCGAAATCCATCCACCAAGTAAAGAAGAATGAAACAAAAGAAAAAGCTAGAAAAAGTGAAAAAAGCACTAAAAAAACGCCTAAAACCTTATGTGTTTTTTCATTTAAAAATAAATTACTCCATCCTTCGAAAGTTTTTGACGTTTCATTTTTCTTTTTCGCTTTTAAAGGTTCAACTTCTAATTTATTCTTAAAAACATTCTTTTTGCTGATATTATTGGAGTTTGACATGTATTGGAAGCTATTTTGCAATGAGATACAAAATTAAATAAAAAAACTGAAAAAAACTGTTGTATTAAAAAATATCATAAAAAAAGCCTCTTTATCTGAAAATAAAAAGGCTTTAACTATCTTTAGATATGCAAACTATTCGTCGCCACCACCTTGTAAAGCTTTCACTTCTTCCTGAAATGCTTCCATAGTAGTTTCTACATAATCTGAAGGAATAAGAAAATCTGTTTCTTTAACTTTTCCCTTTTCAACTGTTTTGGCTACACCTTTAATTGTAATTTTTGGAGTAACTACTTCATATTCTAAAGCTACACCATTTAAACCATGAAACATTTCATTTCCATAATTTACTAATTCAGACCCCAATTCTTCAGTATAAAAAACTGTAATTTTAGCAGTACCTGCATCTTCTTCATCTTCTTTAGGCGCAGATGTAATTTCTGCTTTTTTAGCTTTATAACCTAAAATATCTTTAGTTTCATCAAGGTATTTTATAATAGTACCTTTATTTTCTTTTTCAATTTCTTCTTGTTTTCTAACTATTAAATATTTTTTCAATCCATAAGCAGATAAATTCATCAAAACAGAAACTTTTTTAAGATCACCATTCGTAATAATTGTTGCAGGACCTTGTTCTGTTAATGTTAGATTTTCATATATTTTAATACTACTTTCTTTGGGCATTTGAGCAATCTGAGCAGGCTCTAATCCATCTCCACTATATTTCATTTCATAATTTATCGTTCCTTTAAAAGTTTTTGCTTTTTTTTGTGCAAAACTTGAAGAAGTAATACCTACAAAAATAGCCATTAAAACTAAACCGATTTTTAACGTGTTTTTCATAAAATTTTATGTATTAATAATTAATTTATTTTCTTTTTAATTAAATGCAAAAATATATATTTTTTTGATAGTTACAATATGTTTATTGTTTGTTTCTATTTTACAAAGAATGTGCCAAAGATTATTTTATCAGAAAATTCAATCAATTTAGATTACCTGAAATAATTAAATAAATCTAACTCTTTTACAATAAAAAAGCGGATTCGAAACCGCTTTTAATTACTTTCTTTACTTATTTTATAATAAGTTTTTTAGTCAAAATTATTTTATTTTTTTGCATAACTGCAATATAATAGACTCCTTTTTCAAAACCTTCAATATTAACTTTAATTAAAGCTTCATTTGTAGATATCTGACTAACAATCAATTTTCCTAAAATATCATAAACCTCAACTATTGTATTCTTTTCAATTTCTGTATTTAAACAAATATTAAAGTAATTGCAAGCAGGGTTTGGATATAAAATAATATTATTATTATCGTTTATTTCTGGTACAGAAATAATTTGATTAAAATTTGCAACAATACTTCTGTTAGAATTAACAATAAAAGTATAATTTGAATTATTGCTGACAATATTACCATTTTCTGTCCAATTAAGAAAATAATATCCTGAATAACTTGTAGCGTTGAGAGAGCAAATTTGACCGCTATTTATATTACCAGCACCTGCAACACTTCCAGCGTAAATAGGATTTGCTGTTCCTTGAATCAGATAAGTATTCAAGGGAGAATTAATATAGAAGCTTGAGTTTAACATTAACATGCCATCAACATCATTATAAGTATATGTATTATAATACCCAGTAACTGCATTTGTAGGAATTGTATAATTTGCAGTCATAGTTGTTGCAGAAGTAGAATTTTGAGAATTTGGATAAATCACAGTTGAACTTCCTTGTTGAAACCATGTAATTGTGCTTGTTCCTTGATTAAAGTGAGTGTTTTGACCACTTATAGTAACATTTAAAGAAGTGCCTTGAGTGGCACTACTTGGCGTTATGCCAACTAATTGTGCTTGACTTGCATTCGTATTTACAGCAAAAGAATTTGAAAGCATTAAATTTCCATCAATATTATTGTAAACATGCAAATTATACAATCCAACTGGTTGTTGAGCACTTAACTGAATAGTTGCATTTATTGTAGTTGCATTTATTGCCTGAAAACTTGAAGCAAATACCGCAGTAGAAGACCCTTGTTCAAACCAGATGGTAGTATTGCTTGCTTGGGTAAAATGAGTATTTGATCCAGAAATACTTACAGCAAGAGTTTGTCCTTGAGAAGCAGAAGAAGGTGTTACCGCATTTAATACCTGTTCATAACTACTTATTGCTAAAAAACATAGAAAAACGAAAAATACATTTTTTTTCATAATATCTTATTTTATAATATATTTGTTTTGAACTCATTATATTCAGTTTCACTAATTGTCTTATCGATATTTTTTAAAACATAAATACAATCGATTAACAATTGATTGGCAAATGTAATACAATTTTTTTTTGATTTCCTAAATATTTTCAATATCCAATCATTATCATTATTTATTTTTATTAACAAATCTGTAATCAGCTTATTATCTGTGCTTTTAATAATATTTTCAATTTTCTTTTTTAATATTATTTCTAAAAATGGTAAATACTTTTCGTTTTTTGACAATGAATCTACCCTACTAATGATGCTGCTTGCACTATCAATATTCCCATTATTATAGTAAACAGCACTTAAATTTAATAAAGCTTCATCAAATTTTGGAGATATTATAATTGCTCTATTATACAAATCAATAGCCATTTCATGATTTCCTTTAATCTCATAAGAAGTTGCCAAATTATTCAATACATGTATATGATAAGGATTCATTACAAAGCTTTTCTTAAATTCAGTAAAAGCTAGATCAGTATTTCCTAATTTGAAATAAGCTTCGCCACTATACCATCTAATTGGTGTAGAAAAAGGATCAATTTTATAAAAATAAGATTCGGATTTATTAATTTCCTTTATAACTTGAGCCCAATTACCCATACTTCTGGCTTCAAATGCCTTACGTATATGAGACTCCGAATTAAATCGGGTATATGCAACTTTAGTACAAAATAATAAAAAGAATGTTATAAAAACAAATACAAATATTGAATAATTTGTCTTTATATATAAATTAGGTTTACTACCTCTAAAATGATAATATTTAGCAATAATTAAGCCTAAGACAATTCCTAAAAATAAATTATGTTCTATTCTTTCGCGTGGGAAACTAAAAAATGAAAAAATAAGGTAACCTATTAATAAATAAAATAATAAATAGTAAAAAATAGTAAGATTTTCTGATGCTGTTATTTTTATTATTTTAATTAAATAATAAAAAATAATTGCAAAAAGTGATAAAAAGAAGAGCAAACCTATA
Organism: uncultured Bacteroides sp.; assembly: GCA_964618755.1. Classification (GTDB taxonomy): domain Bacteria; phylum Bacteroidota; class Bacteroidia; order Bacteroidales; family JACABE01; genus JACABE01. The sequence goes on from CAZUCB010000001.1 coordinate 6,960, forward strand.
ATTCCCTGCTCAGATAAAATCCACAAAAAATCATTATGTGGTCTTTGATAAAATGTTACATTGTCTTCAGATTGCAAATTCCTATTCCCAAATTTTAAAACTTCTATTCGCCATGTTCCCAAACCTTTACCTATTATTGGGCTTTCTTTAGTGATATCAATGCTTCTTTTCCATAATTCAATCCTATGTTGTGAAGAATCATAGGCTTTAAATATTTTTTCTGTTGACTTTTTTAGGGTTTCAAAACTATCCAGTTTAGTATATATAAAAACAGACGAAATAACTACAAAAACGAAACTAAATATAAACAAATAAGTTCTTTTTTTCTGAAACAAAATGACAACCTTCTTTTTTCCTGAAATCAAAATATATGCTAATATACTAACCATAAAACCTACTATAACTGCAATCCAAACAGCTCTGGTTAACAAAACAATAAGTAAAAACAAAATACCAATACTATTAATAAAGCCAATTACTCTATACCATTTTTTTTCAACAAATAAAAAATACAATGAAAAGGGAAACAAAACAAACAAAACTTCAGATAAAATATTTTTATGCGAAAAACTAGCTTTTACATTATAAATAGCTTGATGCATTGGTTCTGTAGAAGATATTATTCTAAAATAATCATTATAAGTTAATATAAGTACTACTAAAGCTAATATATTAAAAACAAATGCAATATCTTGAATCTTAAAAGGAAATGTATAAAATATAATAAAGTAGAACAACACCAATAAACCTAAATCTGTTATCATAACGAAATGAAAAACAGCATCTGCTGTATTCGGAGAAATAAATAAACTAATCAGGGAATATAAAATATAACATAAATAGATTATTAAAAACTTATTTACAACAAAAGAAAGTTTTTTTCTTATAAATATAAAAAAAATGGATATAAATAACAACCAGATATTTAATGCTAATAATCTGATATGCAAGCTTGTATCAAGTAATAAATTGGTCTGTAAAAACGGTATTATTAATAAAGGAAGGATTATAAATAAAAGAAAGAGTCTGTTGTTCAGAATAATTTTTTTCATATGCGTTTAATTAATAACTTAAATTTACAATAAGTCTATTAACACACTGATATTAAACTTAAAAGAATTGAAAGCAAATTAAGTTTTCACATTAATGTTCATTAATTAAAAGCAAAAATAAAGAATATTTTTTTGAATAGATAAGAATTATTAACAATCTTAGAATTTAGAAATTAAGTTCGATTTTTCTTAAAATGAAATATTTAATATTTCAGCCATTTCCACAATTCTCTGTAACTTACTTTTTTCCCATACATTAATATACCTGTTCTGTATATTTTTCCTGCAAACCAAGTAGTTGCAATAAAACCAATTATTAAAAGCCCCATTGATAAATAAACTTGTTCAACAGGAACACCAAATGGTATTCGTACCATCATTATAATAGGAGAAGTAAAAGGTATTATTGATAACCAAAAGGCTACAGGTCCATCTGGATTATTTATAACAAAATTAGACATTATAATAGCAAAAAGTAAGGGTATGGTTATTGGCATCATAAACTGCTGAGTATCTGCCTCGCTATCAACAGCAGCTCCAATGGAAGCAAATAAGCTTGCATATAGTAAATAACCAGCTAAAAAATAAAAAAGAAACTGAATAATCATCAAACCATAATTTATATCGAACAATCCAGTAATCAATTCTTTAAATTCTTGATTTTGTAATTTTTGCAATTGGATTTGATCTGCTGAAGGTATTTTTTGACCTGCATTAAAAGCTTGTTCTGTTTTTGGCGATTTAAAAACATCAGGCATACTTAATTGAAGAGTTGTAATGATAGATAAAGTGAGTAAAATCCATAAAGCAAACTGTGTCAAACCTACTAATGCCACTCCTACTATCTTTCCCATCATCAATTGAAATGGTTTTACTGATGAAACAATAACTTCTACAATTCGGCTTGTTTTTTCTTCAATTACACCACGCATAACTTGAGCCCCATACATAAAAATAAAGAAATAAATCAAAATACCAGAGAATATACCCAAGGCTGTTTTAATTTCAGTATAGCTTTTCTCACCAGTTCTAATATCTTCTGTGTTAAGCTTAATATTAGTGCGATTAATCAAATCATAGTCATCTTTTGAAATATTGTGAGCACTAATTAAAAGATTATTTTTAAGTATCGTTTGCATAGCATTGGAAATATAACTTTGAGTAACTATACCTGGAGATTTATCAGAATAATACATAACTGCTTGGTCAGGAATAGAATTGGAAGGCTTGTAAACATACAAAACAGCAGAGTATTTATCTTTTGTAAGATCTTCTTTTGCTTTTTCCAAATCAGCTTCATATACAAAAAAAACTTTATCGGTGGATTCAAATTTATCAACAAAAATACCAGTTTCGTCAACCACAGAAACTACTTTTTTTTCATCACTCATGGTTGCCAAGAAAAATGGAACTATCCAAATAGAAGCCATTAAAATCGGTCCTAAAATAGTCATGATGATAAAAGATTTCTTTTTAACCCTGCTTAAATACTCACGATGGATAATGAGGCGTATTTTTTTCATTTTGTAGAATTTTAGAGGATTATATCTTTTGTTCGTTTACTTTCTGAATAAAAATATCATTCATAGTTGGCAAAATTTCGTTGAATGAAACCATTTTTATATAAGGAATAACACTTTGTATCAAATCGTTAGGAGTAGCTGAAACTGGTATCTTAATTTGAGTTTTCGACACATCATTTTGTGAAACATTACCCAATATTTCAAAAGCTTGTGGTAAAAAACTTTTAAAATCAGCTGAATGTCCGTGATACCCAACTTCAAAAATATTTGCTTTGTATGTATTTTTGATGTCGTGTACTTTACCATCTAAAATCTTTTCAGATTTATTGATAAGTGCGATATTGTCACAAAGTTCTTCTACTGAAGACATATTATGGGTTGAAAAAATGATGGTTGCACCATTATTTTTAAGATTTAAAATTTCTTCTTTCAGCAAATTCACATTAATCGGATCAAAACCACTGAATGGCTCATCAAAAATGAGTAATTTTGGGTCATGAAGAATAGTCACAATAAATTGAATTTTTTGCTGCATTCCTTTTGAAAGTTCTTCTACTTTTTTGTTCCACCAATCAAGTATTTCAAATTTTTCGAACCAATATTTTAATTTTTTTAGAGCATCTGCTTTTGAAACACCTTTTAATTGAGCAAGGTACAAAGCTTGTTCACCGACTTTCATTTTTTTATATAAGCCTCGTTCCTCCGGCAAATATCCAATGAGTGAAATATGTTCGGGTTTAAGTTTTTTGCCGGAAAAATACAACTCACCTTCATCAGGTGCAGTAATTTGATTGATAATGCGAATTAATGAAGTTTTTCCTGCACCATTTGGACCCAAAAGTCCAAAAATACTTTGACCAGGAACATCAATACTTACATTTTTCAATGCAGTATGAGCAGCATAGTTTTTAGTAATATTATGAGCTGAAAATAAATACATAAAAAAAGTTTGTAAAGTTTAAAAGGCTATAAAGTAACCCAATTATTTTTTTAGCGAAAATCTGAGAGAAACATTTTATTGGAAATACTCTCGCATACGTTCAAAAAAGCCTTTGTCCTTTATATCAGGGTCTGGCTTAAAATTAGCAGATGCAGCTAATTTCTCCAATATTGCTTTTTCTTCTTTGCTCAAGTGCTTAGGAGTCCATACATTAATATTAATTAGTAAATCACCCCTTCCGTAAGAATTAATATCAGGCAAACCTTTCCCTTTCAATCGCAATACTTTACCGGCTTGTGTTCCTGCATCAATTTTTACTTTTACTTTTCCTTCAATAGTTGGAATTTCAGTACTTGTACCCAATGCAACTTCAGGAAAACTAATATAATGATCATACAATAAATTACGACCATCTCGTTTAAGTTGGGGATGTTCAATTTCCTCAACCAATACAATTAAATCTCCATTTACGCCACCTCGAGCTGCTGCATTTCCTCTCCCACTGACTGATAGTTGCATACCATCTTGAACACCTGCTGGAATATTTAATGTAATTACTTCTTCACCTTGAACAATACCATTTCCAGCACATTCTGGACATTTATGGGTAATAATCTGCCCTTCGCCACCACAACTTGGGCAAGCTGAAGACGTTTGCATTTGACCTAAAATTGTATTGGTAATACGCGTAACTTGTCCACTACCATGGCAAGTAGAACATGTTGTATAGCCCGAACCATCTTTAGCTCCAGTTCCTTTACAGGCTTTGCAATCAATATATTTATTTACTTTGATTTTCTTTTCAACACCTTTGGAAATTTCTTCTAAAGTAAGTTTTACTTTCACCCTTAAATTAGAACCTCTATTAACTCTACGTCCACGCGAACGACTACCTCCGCCAAATCCACCAAATCCGCCACCACCAAAAGCACCTTCAAAAATATCGCCAAAATGGCTGAATATATCATCCATATTCATACCACCTCCGCCACCAAAGCCTGCATTATTTCCTAAACCTGCATGACCATATTGGTCGTAACGAGCACGTTTTTCTTTATGGCTAAGCACTTCATAAGCCTCAGCTGCTTCTTTAAAGTTTTCTTCAGATTTTTTATCACCCGGGTTTTTATCAGGATGAAATTGGATTGCTTTTTGGCGATATGCTTTTTTTAATTCTGCTTCAGTTGCGTTTTTTGAAACGCCCAATATTTCATAGTAATCTTTTTTCGTCATTTTATATACTCGTTTACTTTCTTTTTAATTTGCAACTACAACTTTAGCATGGCGAATCACTTTATCATATAAATAATAGCCCTTTACAACTTCGTCAAAAACTTTTCCTTTGTCTTCTTCTTTGGACGCTGGCATTTGAGCAATTGCATCATGTAATTCAGGGTCAAAGATACTTCCAATACTTTCCATCGTTTTTAATCCCTTTTGGGTTAAAACACTTTGCAGTTTATTATAAATTAACTCTACACCTTCTCGCAAAACATTCGTATTTTCATTTGGTTCGATTGCTCTTAAAGCCCTCTCGAAATCGTCAAGTATAGGTAACAAGCTTACAATCATATCCTCAGATGCAGTTTTACTTAGTTCAACACGTTCTTTTGATGTACGTTTGCGATAATTATCAAATTCAGAATATAAACGAAGATATTTGTCATTGGTTTCAACCAATTTAGTGCCTAAATCATTAATAGTATCTTCCATTTTCTCTTTTTCGGTTTTCTTAGGTTCTGCTTTGTGCTTCTCTTTTTTCTTTTCTTTTTCAGAGGTTGGATCTTGCACTTTTTCTTCCGAAACTTCCTGTTCTTTTTGCTTCTTTTCTTTGTCGGACATATCTTTAAATATTTTAAACATTAAATTTGACTATTAATGATAATTAGTATTATCAAAAACACTGCCATTATTAAAAAACCTGACAAAATGACAGCCTTTTAATTGGTTTTTAATAATTAGCTGACAAAAGTAGTATTTTTTATTGATTGATAGTATTTTGATGTTTGTATATTTTTATAAAATTGCTTAAAAACATTTCATTATATAAAAGAAAAAACGTTCAATCTGTGACATTTGACTGAACGTTTTTGCTTTATAACCAAAGTAATATAAAAAGCTTATTTTCTTATAATAGTCTTACTATAAATATTATTGTTTGATTTGATTACTACAACATAACTCCCTAATGCAAAGTTTTTCATATCTAATTGAAATTGATTTTTGTTAATTGTATTATTTACAATTTCTCTTCCATCTAAACCGAATAAGGAAACAGTTGCTGTTTTTCCATTAAAATCAGGTATCATTATATTGATGATATCGGAAGTAGGATTTGGGAATATTTGCAAATCATTATCTTTAAGTTGTTCTAAAATCCCTAAAGCAATGTCAGCAACCCAAACACCATTTGCAAGTGTTCCCAAGAATGCTTTGTTACCAATCATCTGAATACAATTTACAATTATTCCGTTTTGCCAAGAAGCTGCATTATGAGTCATTATCCAGTTGGCTCCAGCATCAATACTTTTATATAAACCTGTGGTTGTAGCAAGTAACCATACATTATTGCCAACATATTTAATATTATTTGCAAGATAATTTGAAGGAAGCCCGTTTGTAGTAATTTCTGACCATGTTGTTGTTGAAATGTCATATTGATAAAGTCGATCAGTACCATTACCCATCGTTCTATCTTTAACCACAAATATCGCTATATTGTTTGCTGCGTCAAAATCCATCATGGCATTGCCTTTATTGCCGCTGTTGTCAAAAATTCTTTTAATTAAGAAATTATTATTAAACAAATTATCTGTATTTATGTCAGTAAAACTAGCACCAAAATTATTTGCTTTAGAAACATTGGTAAAATCTTCCCAATCATAATTACTTTGAGCATAAAACGCAAACAAACAGTTTTTAGGTCCTTTTAAATAAATCGGAGAACTACTATTTGAGCTATTTGGTTTTGACCATGAACCAGCATTGTTAAATGAAACAATTAAAGCATATTGAGAGCTACCTACATCATAATAACTAACGAATAATGCAGAATCACATTTTCCTGAAAATAAATATTCTTCTCCAGCATTGTATGGTGCAGGAATAGGAGCTGAAATCCATGAATTCCCATTGTTAGTAGATTTATACAATGCAACCAAATCGCTATTTGGATCGGGACGACAAAATGAAAAAAGTGTGTCTTTTACTTGTGCAATTTCGTTTACGAAGTAAGCTATACCACTAAAGCCAGGAATTCCGTTATTTGAAACATTCCAACTTGCACCTTGATTATTTGAAAGTATTAATCCTCTTACATCTCTCGAAAATAAAAGATTATTACCCGAAAGGGTAATATTGGCAGAAGATGAAGCTATATATTGATTATTAGTCGAAGTCCAAGTATTTCCTCCATTTGAAGAAATCAGAATTCTTTCGTCTAACCAATTGCCAATAAAGTTAGTGGTAGAAACTTCAATAATATTTCCTATCATTGGTAAGACCAAACCTGTTGATGCAAGTTCTGAAAACGTATTTCCTTGATTAGTAGATCTATAAAGTTTCATTCCAAGGGTATTGTTCATTGCAATTGCAAAAATTGCATTGTCTGTAACAGAAAAATCCATAATGCCAAATCCAGTTGCAATTTTCCCAGTAGAAATATCGCTCCATGTTTTAGAAGTAAAATTATATTTAAAAATAGCGTCGTTTTCGTTATAATATAGATTTCCAAATGCGTCTCCATAAAGCCTTTTGTCATTATTAAAACCCGAAGATGCAAGCCCTGTAGTTTTAACAGTATCAATGGTATTGCCATCTGAAGTAAAGTACAAATTGTTATTGTATAAGACATATATCTTATTTTGATTAAAAGATAACAATTCACAATTTCCTCCTTGCCAATTATTATCCCAGAGCATAGCCTTTTGCGTCCATGAATTTCCATCAGTGGAAGAATATAAATACCCACCTGTATTATTTCCACCAATTGCATACAATATATTTGAAATTTTTCCTAAAGATTGCGGCCACCAGGTTGTAAAAGATAATTGATTCCAGTTAGATCCATTATCAATGCTTTTATAGATATTAGGACCACTATTATTATCTGACATAGCATAAAAATTGTTGTCTATATTTACAATTTTTCTACAACTAACAGAATTTGGGTCAAAATTAAGGGTAGCGTTTGTCCAACTTTGCCCTTGATTGGTAGTTTTAAATATTCCGCCTTCGGTAGCTACTAGTAAACATGTTGTGTTTTTTGCATAAGATCTAATTCTTCCGCCATACATCGAAGAGTCATTAAACTGACTAACTTGACTTTGTGAATTAAAGCAAATGACTAACCCAATAAAAAATAAATAAATCTTTTTCATAATTGTTGTTATTAAGTTCACACAAAGGTACAACAATTATAAAGTAATTGTATAATTATTTATTTATAAAAACAAGAAATACACAATTGGGTTTTGCCCAATTCCTAATATGCTCTTTCGTTTTTGCCTTCTATATAGTTAATGAATGATTTATTAACGACTTTGTTTCCTCCAGGTGTAGGATATTTTCCGGTAAAATACCAATCGCCCAAATCTTCGGGACAGGCATCATGTAAATCTTCAATAGTTTGAAAAACTATTTGTACTTTGGCTTTGGCACCTTCAGGCGTAATTAACTGAGCTATCTTTTGTGAAATTTGTTCGATAGTGAAAGGTTTGTAAATTTCCCTCACATAATTTACTATTTCTTCTTTAGGAAAGTTTTCCTGAGTTTTTGATTTTTTATATACTTCATTGATGATATGCGTTTGCTTGGTTTCTTTGAGCAATTCTATTACAGCTTTAAAAGCAATAAAATCGCCTAACTTTGCCATATCAATGCCATAACAATCGGGATAACGAATTTGTGGAGCAGATGATGCTATAACAATCGTCTTTGGCCCCAAACGATCGAGGATGCGGATGATACTTTGTTTTAAGGTAGTTCCGCGAACAATTGAATCATCAACGACAATTAAATTATCAACACCTTCTTTAACTACGCCATAAGTAACATCATAAACATGAGCCACCAAATCGTCGCGTTGTTTATCCTGAGTTATAAAAGTTCGTAGTTTAACATCTTTTACCGCAATGGTTTCAATACGAGGACGTATGGAAAGAATTTCATCTAATTTTTTCGGTGTAATATTAGCTCCTTGTTCTAATATTCTATCTTTGTGAACATCTCTGCAAAAATCATTTAAACCTTCAACCAAACCCTGAAAAGCAACAGAAGCTGTATTGGGAATATATGAAAATACAGTATTTTTAAGATCATAATCAACCGATTTTAACAAAGCAGGTGTTAGTAATCTTCCTAATTTTTTACGCTCTTTATATATTTTAGCATCGGTTCCTCTCGAAAAATAAATGCGTTCAAATGAACAGGATTTTTGATCGGTTGAAGGCTGCTTTACTAAAACCTCCTCAACTTTTCCACAGCGTTTTACAATCAGAGCATGTCCCGGCTTAATAGGTTGAATAGCGTCAAATGGAACATTAAAAGCTGTTTGAATAACAGGGCGTTCGGAAGTGGCTACCACAACCTCATCGTCCTGATAATAAAAAGCAGGACGAATTCCTGATGGATCACGCATAATGAATGCATCGCCATGACCCAATAATCCTGCAATTATATAACCACCATCCCAATATTTCGATGCACGGTGTAGTATTTTTTGAATGTTTAAATTTTTTGCAATTAAATCAGAAATTTCACGGTTCGAATGGCCTTCGGCTTTGTATTTTGTAAATAAATCCTGATTTTCGTCATCCAAGAATTTTCCTATTTTCTCTAAAATAGTAATGGTATCGTTGGTTTGTAATGGATGTTGTCCTAATCTTACCAATTTGTTGAACAATTCGTCAACATTGGTAAGGTTAAAATTGCCAGCTGTAACCAAGTTACGCGACATCCAATTGTTAGCACGCACAAAGGGATGAATGTTTTCTAAACTGTTTTTGCCAAAAGTTCCATACCGAAGATGACCGAGAAACATTTCTCCTGTGAAATCAACATTTTCTTTCATCCAATTTACATCGTTCAGTAAATCGGGATTTTTGTCTTTTATTTTCTGAATGTTTGCATAAATTTGCCCAAAAATATCTTTGATAGGGCTTTCTTTATTAGAGCGGGCAATATTAATATATTCCTTGCCGGGCTTGAGATCAAACTTGATGTTTGCCATGCCTGCACCATCCTGACCTCTGTTGTGCTGTTTTTCCATCAGCAAATACAACTTATTTAAACCATAGAGAGAGGTTCCATATTTGGAAAAATAATATTCTACTGGTTTTAATAAACGGATAAATGCTATACCGCATTCGTGTTTTATTTGTTCGCTCATATTGCCTAAAAGTTTGGAAAGCTTATCACTTTGAAGCGTGCAAATTTACAAAAAATCCAGCAATAATTTGATAGTTCATTCTCTATTTTCGACACTTTTATCATTATATTTTTACTTTAAATAAAAAAGGACTGCAAGCAGTCCTTTTTTATTCTTTTATTTTAGTATCCGAAGATATCTTCCATTTTTAAATACTTCACTTTTCCATATTTTTTCAACACTTTAAAGTCAATTTCCTTTTTATCACCTAATACCAGATAAGAATGTTTTTTATCCTTTATATATTTAGTGTGGAATGCTTTTACATCATTAAAAGTCATATTTGGAACTTTAGCATATACATCTTTTCGCAAATCATAATCAACACCTAATTTTTTAGCACTTTCGTATTGCCATAAAATATCAGATTTTGTTATTCTATCGGTTCTCATTTTTTGAATAATACCACTTTTAGCTAAGGTAAATGCTTTTTCAGATTCAGGCATATTGTTTAACAATGCTGTTAAAGCAACTAAAGCATCATTTAATTTATCGTTTTGAGTAGCAATATAAGAGATACCCATGTAAGATTTTTCTTTTTTACCAGGAACCTGATACATAGACATAGCTGTATATGCCAATGAACGAGATTCTCTCAATTCCTGAAAAACGATAGAATTCATGCTTCCACCAAAATATTCATTGAACAAATTAACATCAGCAGCCATATTTTTATCATACAAACCCCCTTTGTTCAACAACAACATTTGAGATTGTTTAGAATCGAAATCAACATGATAAACAATATCTTTTTTAGTTTCTTGTTCTACAAATTTTACTTCAGCAGGTACTGGTTTTAATTGAGCAGGTACTCTGTGATAATTATTTAAAATAGAAGTAACTTCTGATGATTTTTGACTACCATAATACATAATATGATGCTCATAAGATAGTAAGCCTTTAATTATTGAAACTAATTCTTCAGGTTTTAGCGATTTTAATTCAGCTTCGGTTAAGATGTTGGTCATAGGTGATTTTGTACCATAAATACCATAGTTAACCATAGCACTGAAAGCTCTTTGTGGATTTAATTTATTATCATTTCTTTTTTTCAGAATATCTTTAATAACATTATCAAGAGCTTCCTGATTTGGTTTGCAATCAGCAAGAACTTCTTCGAATAATTGTAATGCTTTTGGCATATTTTCGGTTAATCCAGTTAAGCTTACATAAATCTGATCAGCTGAGTTAGATACGTTGAATGAACAACCTAATTTGTAGTATTCTTCTTTCAATTGTTCATCAGTATATTTAGATGTTCCAAGAAATTTTAAATAGTTAGCAGCTACTCCGAATTTTTTATCGTTGTTGCTTCCCATTTCAAAAACATAATAAATATCAAAGGTTTTATTTTCAGTGTTTTCTTTGTAAGTAACAGGAATATTATTTTTTACGTTAAAGAATTGCAAGTCTTTTTTAAAATCCAAAAATACAGGTTCAATTTCAGCAGGTTTATTCGATTGAATTGTTTTTAAGAAATCAGATTCAATATCTCGGTTGATTTTGATTGGTGTAATTTTAGGTTTTTTTACTTTTTTAATAGACTCATCTTTACCTTTTCTTTTATAAACAATTACATAATTGTCGTTTAAATTTGCTTTAGCAAAATCAACAATTTCCTGTTTTGTAATTTTTGATAATTTATCAATACTTTCTACTACATCTTTCCATGATTCATTTTGAATAAAAGCATCTACAAAAGCCATAGCTCTATCGCTATTACTTTCATATTCTTTAATTTTGCGAAGTTTCAAATCATTGATAATTGCTGGTATTAACCAATCAGGGAAATCACCTTTTTTAACCAATTCTATTTGAGAAAGTAATAAATCTCTCACTTCGTCTAATGTTTGACCAGCTTTTGGTTTTCCTGTAAACATTAAAGCAGAATAATCGTGCATAATATTAGGGTTGGTTCCTGCACTCATTACTTTTTGTTTCTGGTTTAGGTTTAAGTCAATTAAACCAGCGGTTCCATTGGTTAAAACCATGTCAATCATGGTAATCATATCTGCTTCTCTTGAACCTGTGCCAGCAAAGCGGTAAGCCATCATCATATTTTCCGCATCTGTCCCAAATACTTCTTTTACAATTGGTTTTGTTATTGGTTGTTCTTTTCCAAAAGTAAAGGCAGGAACGGTAGAACTTTTTAATCCACCAAATTTTGCATCAATAACTTTTATTGCATAATCAGGATCAAAATCGCCTGATAAACAGATAGCCATATTATTAGGAACATAGTATTTTGCAAAAAACTCTCTGATGTTTTTCATCGAAGGATTTTTAATATGTTCTTGAGTTCCTATAGTAGTTTGAGTTCCGTATGGATGATTTTGGAATAAACCTTCCAACATTGCAGTATAAACTTTACGTCCATCGTTGGTTAAGGTCATATTTTTTTCTTCATAAATGGTTTCCAATTCGGTATGGAATAAACGTAAAATTGGATTACTGAAACGTTCAGCTTGAATGCTTGCCCAATTTTCTATTTGATTTGAAGGAATATCATCAACATAAACAGTTTCTTCCAAAGAAGTAAAAGCATTGGTACCATCGGCACCTATTGCTGACATTAATTTATCATATTCATTTGGAATAGCAAAAGTAGAAGCAATATAAGAAATACTATCAATTACACCATACATCTGTTTTCTTTGATTTTCATCTGTAATTAATCTGTAAATTTCGAATAAAGAATCAATTTTAGCTATTAATGGTTTTTCTGAGTTCCAATCTTTAGAACCATACTTAGAAGTTCCTTTAAACATCATGTGTTCAAAATAGTGAGCTAAACCTGTAGTTTCGTGTGGGTCATTTTTACTACCAGCTCTCACTGCAACGTAAGTTTGAATACGTGGAGCATCTTTATAAACCGACATATAAACTTTTAAGCCATTGTCAAGTGTATAAATTCTTGCTTTCAAAGCATCTCCAGGAACGGATTCATAAGTATATTGTTTCTGAGCATAACCCTGCTCAATTGCAATAAAAAAAACGGCAATGCTTATAAAAGCAATCCAGATCAATTTTAATTTGTTTCTCATTTTTAAGATTTGTTTATTAGATAGTTATTTAATCAATGTTTAAAAAATTTGCCCAAAATTAAATATTTTGGGCAAATTTTAAGGGTTTATTTTTTTGCTTCTTCAGGCATCAACACTACTCTCACATAATGGTCTTTAGTGAAGCATTTCTGCGACAATAATTTAATATCTTCTATTGAAATTGCTTTAAGATTTTCTTCAAATTTATAAATTTGATTGATATCTTCTCCGTCAAAAGATGCTGTTTCCAATTTACTCAACCAATAATTATTTTTCTTTAAATTTGTTTCTCTCTCTCTGATAAGAGCTTCTTTGGCTTTATCGAGATCAACTTGAGTTGGTCCTTTTTTAATAAGATCTTTCATAATTCCAAATACAGCTTTTGTTAGCTTATTTGCCATTTTTGGTGAACATCCAAACATTACCATTACTGTATATTCGGGTTTTGGATAATGTTCCATGTTTATCATAGCCTGTGGGCTGTAAACGCCACTCATTTTTTCGCGAATAACTTCTACCAATTTAATATCTATTATCCCATCAAGAATAGCAGCAGATAACTTATTTTTATTAGTCCATTCTATACTTCCCGACATAAGCATTCCAACCATACCTTGTTTTTCTGAACCTTTGTAAAATTTAATATCGTTAATTCCTTTTGCAAATTCAGGACTTACATCTTTCCAAGTTTCTTTTCTATTGATAACTGGCAAACTACCAATATATTTTTCAATCATGGGTGTAATAGAGTCCACATCAAAATTACCTACAAAGAAAAATTTAAAATCGCTGGCATCAGCAAATCTGTCCTGATAAATTTGGAAAGCTTTGTCTAAACTAATTTTATTTAATTGTTCTTCAGAAGGCGCAATAATTAATCTAGGCGAATTTTGATATGCAACTTTATAAGCTGTATCATAAAAAGCAAATTGCGGATTGGCTTTTATGAATTTCAACTGAGTTTTCATTTGTCCAATAAAAGTATTGAATGCTGCAGTGTCTTTTCTTGGTGATTTGAAATACATATATGTTAATTGCAACAGTGTTTCAAAATCTTTTGGAGTTGAACTACCTGTAAATCCTTCTTTAATATCTGAAATATAAGGGCTTATTTGCACAACCTTCCCTTTTAATTTTTTCTCTAACTGTACATTACTAAAATTTCCAAGACCACTCTGGTCAATAATCTCACTAGAAAAGTTTGATGAGAGAAAATCTTGATCTGGATAAAGGGAATGTCCACCTGGGCTATATGCAGAAACTAAAATTTCATCATTTTTAAAATCAGTAGGTTTCAATACTACCTTAATTCCATTGGACAATGTTAATTCTGTAAATCCTATTTCTTTGTTTTCTTTCTTCGCTACAACTTTAGAACCTTTTAAATTTTCTTCCAATAAAGGTTCTGTTCTAAAATTGTCAACGTAAGCATCCAGTTGTTTGGTTTTTGAATTTTTAATGATAGCTAAAATTTGATCTTTGGTGGGAACTTTCACACCTTCTTTTTCTGGTGCAGTTACCACTAAAGCCATATTTTCTTCACTTACCCATACTTTTGCCAATGCATTTATTTCAGCCAATGTAATCTCAGGAAGTAATTTTTTTGTGAATTTTAATTCATTTTTAATACCAGGAATTGGTTCTTCTGAAAGAAAATTGCTTGCATATTCATCACAAAAATTAGCAGATTCGGTTTTATCAGCCTCTTTGGAAGATTTTTCCATATTACTTAATAATTCTTCTTTTTGTCTCTCAAATTCAGATTCAAGAAAACCATATTTTTTAACTCGTTCGTTTTCCAACAATAGAACTTCAAGCGATTTATCTATTTGATTTTCTTTTGCAGCAGCATAAGAAGAGTAAGCATCACCACTACGAGCCAAAAATTGCCCATAAGAAGTGGACGCTCCAATAAATGGTGCATCTTGTTTTAATGAAATTTCAGATAATCTAGCATTTAACATTCCAGTATATAATTGCTCCATTAAATATTCTTTATAATCGGCTAAGGTTTTTTTAACTACATGTGGATGTTTGTAAAACAACATAACCATATTACCAGTAGCTTCTTTATCGGTTGTAATGGCAATTAATGGTTCTTTATTAGCTGGTAAATCAAAAGTTGTTCTTGGTTTAGGATTTTCAGGATTTTTAATACCACCAAAATGTTGTTTTATTTTAGCTTCTGCAGAATCTACATTTATATCTCCAACAACAATAACAGCTTGTAAATTTGGACGATACCAATCATAGTAAAACTCACGTAAAGTTTCATGTTTGAAGTTTTGAAGAATATCATAAGTTCCTATTGGCACTCTATCTGCATATTTTGAACCTTTAAAAATTATAGGAAAATAAATTTTCCGCATTCTATCATTCGCACCTAAACCTAATCTCCATTCTTCAGTAATAACGCCTCTTTCTTTATCAATTTCTTTACCATCCATGGTTACATTATGAGCCCAGTCTTCAATAACCTGATAACCTTTTTCGAGCAATCCTTCTTTATCAGTAGGTATCTGAAGCATATAAACAGTTTCATCAAAACTTGTATACGCATTAATATCAGCACCAAATCTAACACCAATAGTTTGTAAGAAATTTACCAATTCGTTTTTAGGAAAATTCTTTGTTCCATTAAAACACATGTGTTCAGTAAAATGTGCTAATCCTTGTTGAATATCTGTTTCCATTATGGAACCAGTGTTAACTGCCAAACGTAACTCAACTCGTTTTTCTGGTTTTTTATTCTGACGAATGTAATAAACCAATCCGTTATCTAACTTTCCAATTCTAACTTTTGGATCAACAGGTATTGATTTATTCAAATCAATTTTGGATTCCTGTCCAAATAAACTGGCAGTTATAAATGCCAATAATATAAGACTTAAAAATTTAATTTTCATTTGTTTTTATTATTAATTAGTAAAATTATTATTAGTATTAAAATTCTATTTCAAGATTTAAATCATTCTTTAATTTAATTATTTCAGGATTTTTCTCAGCCATTTTCTTAAATTTATCATTATCAGTATAAGCAATTTCGCTCATATTTTCCATAGCAATCACCTCTGTTTCAATTTGCAGCATATAATTCCTTGTTTTACTTCTGATGAAGTCCAAGACTTCTCCCTTTTTTTGCTTTATTTCGGTTTCCTGAACTTTGTTGTCAATTTTAATATCAATGATATTATCTCTTAATTGTGGTTTGTTTTTTGTTAAAGTTGCATATAAACTTGGTGAAGATTCTTGAATAGAATTCATATATTCCATCCAAAACTCTTCAAACTTTTCTTTTGAAATTTCATATTGGGTATCAGGTTCTTGAACTAAAGCTGATATTTCATCATTATTTTTGGTTTCTGGTATTGTATTTCCTGTCATCATTGACTTTACAGAAATACCGCTAAAATTAGAATCCCTTTTTGTCGAAATAGGTTTTACAACTTCTTGTTTTATAGTATTGTTAGTGTTAATATTTGGTTTTTGAGTTTCTATTACTGTTTTCGACACTTCCAAAATTGGCTTTACTTCTTGTTTTGGAGAACTTATCTCTTGTTTTTTAGCTGTTTCAGATGTAAATGGTGAATTTACTAATGAACTTATTTGCATTAACATAATCTCAATACTCAAGCTTTTGTTATTACTAATTTTATAGTTTAAATCGCATTGATTAATGATTTCTAAAGATTTAAACAGAAAAGGAATTGAACATCTTGAAGATTGATCTTTATATCTTACTTTTAAATTTTCACCTATTTCAAGTAATCTTATAGTTGCAATATCTTTACAAACCAATAAATTACGCAAATGTTCACCCAAGCCAATAATAAAATGTTGTCCATCAAAACCCTTTTCAATTACATCATTAAAAAGAAGCAAAGTATTAGGAATTTCGTTTTGAAGAAAGAAATCACATAATTTAAAATAATAATCATAATCAAGCACATTTAAATTATCAATAACTGCCTGATAGGTTAAATGGTTACCTGCAAAACTTACCAATTGATCAAAAATTGAGAGAGCATCGCGTAAGGCTCCATCTGCCTTTTGTGCAATAATATGGAGAGCATCTTTATCAGCTATAATCCCTTCTTTATCTGCTATATAATCTAAATGATGAGCTATGTCTTCGATTTTAATTCTTTTAAAATCAAAAATCTGACAACGTGATAAAATTGTTGGTATTATTTTATGTTTTTCGGTAGTAGCCAATATAAATTTTGCATAAGCAGGTGGTTCCTCCAATGTTTTCAAAAAAGCATTAAAAGCGGCCGTTGATAGCATGTGAACTTCATCAATAATATATACTTTATATTTCCCATTTTGCGGTGGAATTCTCACCTGTTCCACTAAGCTGCGAATGTCATCCACAGAGTTATTAGAAGCAGCATCTAATTCATATATATTAAAAGATGCAGAATTATTAAAAGAAGTACATGATTCGCAAGCGTCACAAGCTTCTATTTTATCAGTAATGTTTTGACAATTAATTGTTTTTGCTAAAATTCTGGCACAAGTTGTTTTTCCAACACCTCGAGGACCACAAAATAAAAAAGCTTGTGCTAAATGATTATTTTTTATAGCATTCTTTAAAGTATTAGTAATAGACATTTGACCAACTACTGTATCGAAAGTAATGGGACGGTATTTTCGTGCTGAAACAATATAATTTTCCATCAAATTTAATTAATTATAATAGTTTCCAAAATTATAAAAAATATTAAGTGTTTGCCTCAACTACTTTAAAGTTTTTAGTTTTTTTATATTAATAAAGTTTTACCTAAGTAATTTTAAAGTTTGTTTTTTTGTGCAATATTAAAATTAATATTAAACAAGATTAAATTTATTAGACAAATGAGGCATTTAACAGCTTGAAATATTATTTTTATAAGATAAAACAAAGAGTAAAAAAAAATTTGTTTTTGCAAAAAAATAAATACTTTTGCATAGTCTTTAAAAAAATTAGTTTTATTTTAACAAACAAAACAAAATGAAAAAAATTTATTTGTTGCTTTTTTTAGGTGTGTTTATAATAAACAACACTTTCTCACAAATGAGTTTCACAGGAAACCCTTCTCAGAAATCAGCATTTGATTTAACTGAAAAAAAAGTGAATACATTAAACAATAATTTTTCTAATAGCAAAATCCTGATTACTACCGAAGAAAAAGATATGATGGCTAAGAGAAGACGTAGTAGTAGAAGCAGAGGTGGTGGTTCATCTGATGGAGGATTTTATGCTTTTTTTGGGGCAGGTTATGGTTTAGGGCAAAACACTGAGAATTTAGATGGATTTTCTATTAAAAAAGATACAACAATTCATATTTTACAAACGAAAATAGATATTCTAAGTTCAGATGAACAAATAAACTTATCAATGGGTAAAGGCATTTGTATTAATTGGGGTCTCGGGTATATGATAAATGGCAATTTTGGATTTGAACTTGGGATGTCTTATTTAATAGGAGCTAAAACAACAGGAACGCATACGAATATAGATGTTAGTGATAATACATTTCCAATTACTACTAC
>CAZUCB010000001.1:25580-47353 GCA_964618755.1 uncultured Bacteroides sp.
TGTAATTTTATGATTAATAGCAATTTATCTTTTTTTGGAGAGTTTAATTTAGTAAGTTTATCTTATGCTCCAACCAAAAGTGAAATTACTTCGTATTCAGTAGATGGTGAAGATATTTTATCAAATATGACTATTGCTCAAAAACAAATAGAGTATTATGATATTTTAAAACCTAACTCAACACAAACTAAGGACATGCCATCTCAGTTATTAAAAAAATCGATTTCTTTGGGCAGTATAGGTTTAAATATTGGAATGAAAATAAGCTTTTAATTTTTTAAAAAAGTTATCTTAGTCTGTAAACTATTATATATTAATCACCTATTTATTTATTTATTTATTTATTAATCAATAAAAAACAATGAAAAAAACTTTACTTTTAGTATGTCTGGGTATGTTTATTACAAACATTACTTTTTCGCAAATGAGTTTCACAGGAAACAAACTTAAAAAATCAGCTTTTGATTTAACTGAAAAAAAAGCTAATTTTACCGAAGACAATTCATTAACCTCCAAAGTTGTCATTACTGATGAAGATAATGATATGATGAAAAAAAGAAGGAAAAAAAGAGGCGGTCGCAGAGGTGGTGGCGGAGATTATAGCAATAGTATTACTATAAAACCTGTTTTCATGATATTTGGGATTTTTAGTTTAGAATATGAAAGAAAAATTGCTGACAATATGTCATTAGGACTTGGATTAGGATATTATACTCGTTCTTCAGGAAGTAGTACTTTTAGTGGCTTCCAATTTGTACCTGAATTTCGTTATTATTTTGAAGAAGCTGTTGAAGGATGGTATGCTTCACCATATATTACTTATACAATTTTTACAGAATCATATACACAAACTACAACAGTATATAATTCAACTACAGGTTCGTATTCTGATGTTACTAAAGATGTTTCAGAATCATTATCATTTTATGGTGGTGGCATAGTAGGAGGACGTAAATGGATATGGGGAGGATTTACGCTAGATGCATGGGTAGGTTTTGGCTATCTAGGTTTATCAGGTAGCTCTAATGAATCATTAAGTGTTGGTATATTACCAGTTTCAGGTTTAGCTCTAGGTTTCTCATTTTAAATGATATTTTTTTATTTAATAGAAAAAAGCTCTCAAAATTGAGAGCTTTTTTTCTACTATTTAATTTTGTTGCATTTATATCCTAAATTTATCACCTTACTAACTAAAAAAACGAATGAAAAAAATTTTACTTTTACTATGCTTGGTAATGTTTATAGCAAACACAAGCTTTTCGCAAATGAGTTTCTCAGAAAATATGCTTAAAAAATCAACTTTTAATTTTTCTGAGAAAAAAATGAGCGCTTTTGATGGAAATGCTACTACTTCTAAAGTTGTTATTACAGATGAAGAAAACGATATGATGAAAAAAAGAAGAAAACGAGGAGGTCGTAGTGGTGGTGGTGGTGATTTTAGTTTTTTGTCATATTCACGCTTAGGAGTTACAATTCCAATAGGAGCACTTTCTGATGCAGCTAATCTTGGTTTTTTATGGCAAGGAATGATGGAAGGTGTAATTCAAAACAAATTTGGGGTAGGAATTTCTTTTGGTTACTTTATTTACTTTGGAAAAGAAATTTCTGGCCCTTATGGTAATACAATGACACAAGAACCTGCTTACGTTATGCCATTAGCGGCTACTTTTAAATATTTTTTAATGGAGGATGATTTTAAACCTTACATTGGAGCCGATTTAGGTGTTATGTTTTTAGGAAGAGATGGTTATGATTCTGAAACTAAATTTGGAGGCACTCCCAGAGCTGGTTTTATTTATTCTTTTGCAGATTATTATCTAATTGGATTTGATGTTTCTGCAAATATAGTAGAAAATGGAAACGGATTAAATTTTGGAATTCAATTTGGATATGTATATTGAAATTAATAGCATAAAAATTAATTGTAAAATAGGCTCTCAAAACTGAGAGTTTTTTTTATTTCCTATTAAAAGTGGCATTATAAGTCAAACTATCTGTATTGTCTTTTACATAATAGTGCCAAGTTATAAAATTCTTATTCTCCATATTACCATATCCTTCAACCGTATTTCCACTAATTGTTTGCTTTGGCAAAACAATACTTTTGATATTTACTATAGCAAAAGCAGACCCATTTAAATTTGCAAAATTTGCAATTTTTATGTTAGTAGTCGTATTATTATCAATTGAAATAGAACAATCAAAATTTAAGTTTTTAGCAACAGGTACCTCTGTACAAGACCAAGATCCAACATAATCGGCTCTTGTAATTGTTTCGGTTGGTGTTGGAGTTGTATCATCTTTTTTGCAAGCAGCAAAACTCGCAGCAATAAGTAATCCTATTATAAAAATATTTTTTGTTTTCATCTGTATATTTTTAGATTATAAAAATACAATATCTATGCCAATTATTTTACAAACTTATGAAAAAAATTTTTAATGAAAATAAAAACAAACATATCGTTGTTATAAATATAAAAGTTTTGTTAGAATATTTTTAATTGTACTATCTTAGCAAACAAATTAAAAAGGCTTTTAAATAGGCTTATAAAATGAAATCTACTTTTCACAACATAAAGATATTTAATATATTAAGAATAATAATATTTCTTTTTTTAAGCAATATTATTCATTCTGGATTTGCCCAATTTTATACTGGAATGCAATTGAATTTTGGAAAAAACCGTGTTCAGTACGACGATTTTTTTTGGACTTATTATCGATATGAAAAATTTGATGTTTATTTTTATCTTGGAGGCAAACAATTTGCCAATTATACTGCCAACTACACACTTAAGCATTTAAAAGAAATAGAAACAAAACTTGATTTTGAAATAGATGATAAGGTACAATTTATAATTTTTAATAAACTTTCAGATTTTAAACAAAGTAATATTGGTTATGTAAATGATGAAAGTTACAATACCGGTGGTCTTACCCATATAATGGGAAATAAAATTTTTCTATATTTTAATGGTAATTACTCTGATTTGCAGCAACAAATAAAAGCTGGGATTGCTGAAGTAATTTTTAATCAATTAATGTTTGGAAGCAGTTTAACAGCTCAAATAAAAAATAAAACAATTTTCACCATACCTGATTGGTATTCTAAAGGTTTAATTGCATATATTTCAAGCAATTGGAGTACTGAAGCTGATAATATTGTAAGAGATGGTATTTTGACTGGTAAGTATAAGAAATTTAATGCTTTAACAGGAGAAGATGCTATTTACGCTGGTCAATCTTTTTGGAAATTTATTGCTGAAAAATATGGAGAGCAAAATATTTCCAATATTATTTATATGTCGAGAGTAAGCAGAAATATTGAAACAGGATTTTTATATGTTTTGGGCATTTCATATAAAGAAATTGTAAATGAATGGATTACATACTATCAAGAAAAATATTCACAATCTTTTCAACGTAACTTACCTTCTTGTGAACCAATAATTAAAAAAATAAAGTCGTCAAGAGTTTACAATAGACTTAAAATCAGCAATGATGGGATAAATTCAGCTTATGTAAGTAACGAAATGGGACAATATAAAGTTTGGATTTATAACTCAGAAAAGCAGAAAAGAAAAAAAGTTATGAAATCTGGTTATAAATTAGACGATAAAACCGATTATTCTTATCCCCTACTCGCCTGGCATCCTTCTGGCGAAATACTTGCTATCATTATAGAAACCAAAGGTTTAATTTATCTTTACCTTTATAACCTTGAAGAGAAAAAGTTTGAAAAAATATTATTGCAATACTTTCAGAAAGTATTGGATTTTTCGTATTCACAAAATGGGCAGTTGCTTGTACTATCAGCTGTACAAAATGGGCAATCAGATATTTTTGTATATAATATGGCTTCTCACTCATCTGAACAAATCACCAAAGATATTTATGATGATGTAACACCCAGATTTATAAATAATTCAAAGGAAATTATTTTTAGTTCCAATCGAATAAGTGATACTCTCATCTCAAATGTTTCTCCTTTTTCCAATTTAATGGAGAATAAAGATATTTTCCTTTACGATTATGCACGACGCAAAAAAATAATGAGAAGAGTTACAAAAACACCTATTTCAAATGAATTGTTTCCAATGGAATATGAAAATGGATATGTTAGTTATTTAAGCGATGAAAATGGGATTTATAACAGATATGTTGCACGTTTTGATAGTGTTATTAGTTATATTGACACTACAACTCATTATCGGTATATCACAAAATCGTTTCCATCAACTGATTACAAACAAAATATTATCGAACAAGATATTAGTTCAAGAGCCAATAAAATTGGAGAAATTATCTATACCAATGGAGTTTATAAAATGTATATTGAGGATAAAAAAACTTTATCAAATCTTACAGCATTAAAATTAGAAAACACAGATTATATCAATCGTTTACTTATAGAAAACGAAATCCTTAAAAAAGACACATTAAAAAAAGATATTGAAAAAGGTTTAAAAGTAAAGAAAAAGCTTCGCAACGTTTATTATCCTGAAAAAATAAAAGATGAAAAAAATCCTGATGATGCCAGTATTTACTATAGCAAACAGGCTTTTCTTGAAATTAATCCAAATGATAGTGCTGACAATCTGAACGATAATATATCAACTATTCAAGAAACTCAAAGAAATTATGAAGTTGAATATTCTATGAACGATATTACAACTCAAATTGATTTTAGCTTTTTAAATGCTAATTATCAGCAGTTTTCGGGAGGAGGTTCTCCTATATATCTAAATCCAGGTTTTAACTTTTTAATGAAAATAGGATTAAGCGATTTAATGGAGGATTATCGCATAACAGCTGGTTTTAGATTCTCATTTAATTTCGATAATTTTGAGTATTTGCTAAGCTATGAAAATTTAAAACATAGACTTGACAAACAAATTATTTTTCATCGTCAATCGATGGATAATACTTCTTATAGTTATATATCTCATCAATATACGCATTCTGTTTATTATATATTACGCTGGCCTTTTAATAATGTGATAAGTGCGAGAGGAACTGCTTATTTGCGTAATGATAGAGAAGTTTTTCTTTCAACAGATCAAATTAGATTAGAACAACCAGATATAAATAATAATTGGGCTGGCATAAAAGGGGAATTTGTATTTGACAATACTCGAAATATTGGGTTAAATCTTTATTATGGAACTCGTTATAAATTTTGGGGCGAGTATTATCAATCAATAGATAGCAAAAATCGAAATCTTTTTGTAATAGGCTTTGATTTTAGGAATTATCAAAAAATACATAAATCATTTATTTGGGCTAATCGATTTGCAAGCAGTACATCATTTGGCAAGAATAAATTAATTTATTACATGGGAGGTGTTGACAATTGGTTATTTCCAAAATTTAATAGAGATATTGATATTGCGATAGATCAAAATTACACCTATCAAACCTTGGCAACAAATATGCGTGGATTTACACAAAACATTAGAAATGGAAATAGTTTTGCTGTATTAAATAGTGAGTTGCGATTTCCTGTTTTTAGGTATTTTTCCAGTAAACCTATGCGATCTGATTTCTTATATAATCTTCAGATTATTGGATTTGGTGATTTTGGCACCGCTTGGACAGGTACAAACCCTTGGGATAAAGAGAATTCATTATTTACAAAAACACTTTATGGCAATCCTTTTACAGTTACACTCGAAAAAGAAATAGATCCATTAGTTGGAGGATTTGGGTTTGGAATAAGATCGCGATTATTCGGTTATTTTTTGAGAGCAGATTATGCTTATGGAATAGAAAGTGGAATTATAAAATCAGGTATTTTCTATTTTTCGCTAAGTTTAGATTTTTAAGTATCTATTTACTAATTATATGATATAATATCTTTTACAAACAATAAATTTTAATAATATGGACATGAATATAGGAAGCATTTTAATCTTATTAGCAATCGGATTATTTGCTGGCATTTTTGGCGGCATGGTTGGCTTAGGTGGTGGTATAATTATGATACCAGCAATGATTTATTTTTTAGGCGTTAGTCAACAAACAGCCCAAGGAACAAGCTTAGCAGTTATGTTACCTCCTGTGGGTTTAATGGCAGTTATGAATTATTATAAAGCAGGTCAAATGAATTTTAAATATGCTGCTATTATAGCCATAGCTTTTTTTGTAGGTGGGTATTTTGGGTCAAAAATTGCATTAACAATTTCACCTGACAAAATGAAAAAAGTTTTTGCCATTGCATTGATGTTAATTGCATTTAATATGTTGATAAAAAAATAAAACTTTTAAATAAATGAATAATAATATAGAGATACGAATAATCAATTTTATAAAAGAACACCATATTTTCACCCTTGCAACATCAAGTAACAATCAACCCTATTCTTCCACTTGTTTCTATGTTTACATTGCTGAGATGAATATGTTTGTATTTACATCAGATACCACAACTAAACATATTGCAGATGCCCTAAATCAGCCCTATGTAGCAGGAGCCATAGCCCTTGAAACTAATATTATTGGCAAGATAAGGGGAATACAGTTTACCGGAATTCTTAAAAGACTTAGCGAAAAAGAGCTATATGAAGCTAAAAAGGCTTACATTAAAAGGTTTCCAATTGCCATATTAGCTAAAACAACACTTTGGGGAATAACACCTAACTTAATCAAAATGACAGATAACCGTCTTGGTTTTGGAAAAAAAATAATTTGGGAAGCCCAGATTTAAGATAACTGCTCTTTTATTAAAATTTATTAACATAGTAATTGTATAGTAACTCAACTATATAACTCATATCTGAACAATATTGTTAATTACTCTTTTTACCGAATATGAATATACTTATGTATATTTACAATCCGAAATTTTGATAATTATCCTACTGATATTCAGTTTTAAATTTAAAAATAATAAATATTTTGTTCATTTTATGGAAAACTCACTTTTTGCAACACTGAATATCAACACTCTAAACAACGAGGAAGAAACCAAATATAATGAAATTATTGAAGGTAGAAAATTACCAAATATTTTTGACAATAGAAATGATCCAAATACCAAAATAGAAGTAATGACTGAACAAATCAACAACCTTAAAGAGCCGCAAAAATTTACTCACGAAGAAGTAATGGAAAAATCAACGGCTTATTTTCAGGGAGATACATTGGCTGCAAGTGTATGGATGAATAAATACGGACTTAAAGATAGCGCAGGAAATTTGTATGAACAAACACCTGACGATATGCACCGAAGAATTGCATCTGAGATTGCACGTATTGAGAAAAAATACCCCAATCCAATGTTGGAAAATGAGATTTATGAGCTGCTCAGAAATTTTAAATATATTATTCCACAAGGAAGTCCAATGGCTGGAATTGGTAATAATTATCAGGTTGCTTCACTTTCAAATTGTTTTGTTATTGGAAATAATGGAAATTCCGATTCTTATGGTGGTATAATGAAAATTGATCAGGAGCAAGTTCAATTGATGAAACGTCGTGGCGGTGTAGGGCATGATTTATCACACATTCGACCTTCGGGTAGCCCAGTAAAAAACAGTGCATTAACATCAACTGGAATTGTTCCTTTTATGGAAAGATATTCAAATTCAACAAGAGAAGTAGCACAAGACGGAAGACGTGGAGCTTTAATGCTAAGTATTTCTATTAAACATCCAGATTCTGAAAATTTTATTGATGCAAAATTAGAAGAAGGTAAAGTAACTGGAGCCAATGTATCAGTGAAAATTGACGATGAATTTATGCAAGCAGTTGTTGAAAATAAAATGTATCGTCAACAATATCCAATAGATTCTAAAAACCCAACTGTTATTAAAGAAATAGATGCAAGACAATTATGGAATAAAATAATTCAGAATGCATGGCAATCTGCTGAACCTGGTATTTTATTTTGGGATACTATTCAAAAAGAGTCAATCCCTGATTGTTATGCTGATTTAGGATTTAAAACCACTTCAACTAATCCATGTGGAGAAATTCCTCTATGCCCTTATGATAGTTGCCGTTTGTTAGCTATTAATTTATACAGTTACGTAGAAAATCCATTTACACCTGAAGCAAGTTTTAACTCAGAATTATTTGTAAAACATGCTCACATGGCCCAACGAATGATGGACGATGTAATAGATTTGGAATTAGAGAAAATCGATAAGATTTTAGAAAAGATAAATGCAGATCCAGAAGAAGAAGAAATAAAAAGAATTGAAAGGAATCTTTGGCTAAATATCAAAATGAAAGCATTAGAGGGAAGAAGAACTGGTTTTGGAATCACAGCTGAAGGTGATATGCTTGCAGCATTGGGTTGTAAATATGGATCTGAAGTAGCTACCGATTTTTCAGTTGAAGTTCATAAAATGCTTGCACTTGAAGCCTACAGATCTTCGATTATATTAGCAAAAGAACGTGGTGCATTCCCATTATACAATACACAAAGAGAAATAAATAACCCATTTATTCAACGTCTTAAAGAAGCAGCTCCATTAGTTTATCAAGATATGGTAAAGCATGGAAGAAGAAATATTGCATTGCTTACTATTGCCCCTACAGGAAGCGTAAGTATATGTACACAAACTACTTCTGGAATTGAACCAGTTTTTATGATTTCTTACAAAAGAAGAAAAAAAGTTAATCCAAATGATAAAAATGTAAATGTTTCTTTTGTTGATGAAACTGGTGATTCTTGGGAAGAATACAATGTATTCCATCCTAAATTTCTAAAATGGCTCAAGGTAAATAATTATAATGTTGATGAAGTGAAACTTTACAATGAGGCAGAATTAGAAGCTGTAATTAAAAAATCACCTTATTACCAAGCTACTTCTAATGATATTGATTGG
This sequence comes from uncultured Bacteroides sp., assembly GCA_964618755.1. Taxonomy (GTDB): domain Bacteria; phylum Bacteroidota; class Bacteroidia; order Bacteroidales; family JACABE01; genus JACABE01. The sequence continues at coordinate 34,415 of CAZUCB010000001.1, forward strand.
GTAAGCAAAGTGAAAATGCAAGGAGCCGTGCAAAAGTGGGTAGATCATTCAATAAGCGTTACAGTAAATGTACCTAAAGACACTACGAAAGAATTGGTAAGTGATATTTACCAAACAGCGTGGGAAACAGGTTGCAAAGGAATTACAATTTACCGTGATGGTTCTCGTGCAGGAGTGTTGATTGCTCATTCCGATAGTAAAGAAGACGATTATGAATTTAAAGAAACAAAAGCTCCTTCTCGTCCTAAAAAATTAGAAGCTGAAGTAGTTCGCTTCCAAAATGATTACGAAAAATGGATTGCTGTAATTGGAGTTTTAAACAATAGACCTTATGAAGTTTTTACAGGAAAAGCCGATGGATTTTTTCTTCCACCATGGGTAACTAAAGGTTTTGTTATCAGAAACAAAGAAGGAAATGAAAAAGCCCGCTATGATTTCCAATTTGAAGACAAAGAGGGCTATAAAGTCACTATAGAAGGGCTTTCTAGATCATTTGATAAAGAATTCTGGAACTATGCAAAATTGATTTCAGGAATTTTACGACATGGAATGCCATTACTTTCTGCTGTTGATTTAATTTCAAACTTAAACCTCGAAATAGATTCTATCAATACATGGAAAAATGGTGTAGTGAGAGCATTGAAAAAATACATTCCAGATGGAACCGCAGCATCAGAGGCTTCATGTCCTGAATGTGGTGCTAAAGGTGGCTTGATTTACAAGGAAGGCTGTTTAGCCTGCAAGCATTGCGGATACTCAAAATGCGGTTAAAAAAAGGGCTGTCCAATTAATTTGAGACAGCCCTTTTTTTATTTTCAAAATCTATTCTGCTTCTTCCAACGCTTTGAAATTTGAATATTTTCTCCATTTTTCAATTACTTCCTGCATATCTTGTGGAAGATTTGAATCAAAAAATATAAATTTATTTGTTGTTGGATGTATAAATCCTAATGACTTTGCATGCAATGCATGGCGAGGAATAATTTTAAAACAATTTTCAACAAATTGCTTGTATTTTGTAAAAGTAGTACCTTTAAGTATGTGATTCCCACCATACGTTTCATCATTAAATACAGGATGTCCAATGTATTTTAAATGTGCTCTGATTTGATGTGTACGACCAGTTTCCAATTCACATTCAATTAAGGTAATATAACCAAATCGCTCAATTACTCTATAGTGTGTTATAGCAGTTTTACCAGAACTTCCATCTGGGAATACCGTCATTACTTTCCTATCTCGTGGATGACGACCAATGTTACCTTCAATCGTTCCTTCATCTTCCTTGAAATCGCCCCAAACTAAAGCATGATATTTACGTTCCAAACTATGATCAAAGAATTGTCGGGCAAGATGTGTTTGTGTAAGCTCATTTTTGGCTACTAATAGGATTCCTGATGTGTTTTTATCAATACGATGAACTAAATACGGGCGATTGAAATCATCGAGTTTTTTACCATTTTTAGAAAGATGATAATAAAGAGCATTTACCAAAGTTCCAGTAAAATTTCCATATCCAGGATGAACTACCATTTGAGGAGTTTTGTTTATCAATAGCAAATCATCATCTTCATAAACAATATTTAAAGGAATATTTTCAGGTAATATTTCTATTTCACGAGGTGGGTATGCCATTACAATACTAATGACATCTAATGGTTTTACCTTATAATTAGGTTTTATCGGCTTTTCATTTACCAATATATTGCCAGCATGAGCAGCATTTTGTATTTTATTGCGAGTTGCATTTTCGATACGAATCATCAGATACTTATCAATTCGCAATAGTCCTTGTCCTTTATCAACTATAAAGCGATAATGTTCGTATAAATCTTGTTCTTCTTCCTCTAAATTGAAATTGTTTTCTTCCTCTAAATCTTTTTCTACAATCATGAATATGTAATTATAAATAACGGATTACCTTGCAATGATAAGCTTCTTTATTTGTTGTTGTTTTGTCTTGATATTACTTACTGAAATCAGATAGACACCATTTTGCAAATGACTCACATCAATTGCTGTTTTAAATTCAGACTGATACACCATTTTACCCAAAACATTGAATAATTGCAAATTGTAATCCTTTTCATAATCAATACCATTGGATTGCAATTTTAGGTTAAGAGTTTCATTTCTTAATGGATTGGGAAATACATCAAAAACAATGGATTGTTTCTCAAGTTCATTCACACTTAAATATTCTGTACCAAATACAGGACGTATCATTAATGAGCCTTTCTTAAATGAAGATTCCCAAATTCCAAAAGAATTATAAAAAATATTATCTTGTGAAGAAGTATTTCTATCAAAACCAATATTCAAATTATCGTCAGTTGTTTGAGTCCAACCGACATAAAAAGTTCCCGCTATTTTAAGTTGCCTATCAAGTATATAACTATGAAATTTATTTATACCAGTTTCAAAAACTGGCATTACCAAACTACCTTGATAAATTGTATCTCCAGGTAATCCAGCACCATTATCATTCCATACTGTTATATAAAAATACTGCTCGTTGGCACTGTTATATGTGGGGTTAAAAAACAATTCAACTGCTACTAAAGTATCGGGTTGATGTAAAGTAAATTTATATGCAAGCATAGAACCAGCAGGTGTTAGACCATAACCATTTTCAGCAGTTCCATCATCATAAGCAAAATAATCTTCAAAACGCTGAATAAATCTATTCGTATCATTTTGAGGGCGTATATCCTGAGAAACACCTTCTTTAAAAATATGTCGGGTTTCAAACCAAGATTTGTTACCACCAATAACTGGAGTAAAATTATAATTAACCGGAGGTCTTTTATGTACTGCCAACGGCTGATAACCACTGGTCCAGAATGAATTTATATTTTCAAATCCACGATCTTCGGTATGAAGCAATGCATTATTCTTATCTCGAACCTCATATTTATATTTTGTAGAGTGACCAATTTCGTCCAAATTGCTCAACAAAATAGTAAGACTATCTTTCAAATCACCTGTTTGAAATTGATTTGCAGGCATAGCTTGATATTTTTTAAGAAATGAAGGTGCTTTTTCTATAAATGTTATATCAAGAAAAGCTGTATCAACTTTGGTTCTACTAACACCTAAATAGATATAATCGATATTCCATTGATCACAATTACTAATCATACTTGGAGATGGATTACTACCTAAACTGCAATAATTTCTAAAACGGAATTGAAAACCATTTTTATAATAATTTGCAGAATCAATAACTGGTATATTAACATATTTAAAATACCTGTTTGCTTTTAAATAAATAGAGTCTAGTGGCATTCCTTTTGAACTCCAAACATTATTCCATGATTGTAATAAAGGGTTGTAAAATTCGAGTACTAAAGAATCCTCAGATTCAGGAGCATCGCCAAGCCTTTCCCAAGCATTACCTCTCCCACCAGCAGGTTGAAAATAAAAACTAAAATAAAGCGAATCAGATATAGATAAAGCTTTTAATAATGGTTGGAATATAGTGTCTAAACGAATAGGACGTGAAGTGAGAGTATCAGCAGAAAACTGAGATGCCATTGCGAATGGATATATTACACCACTATCATTTAACGCATCAAAAGTAGCAACACCAATAGTAGGTGGATAAATAGCAAATTGAGTATTAACAAATACATAGTTATCCATCCAGAAACTAGAATCGGGAAAGCCTGAATAATTAGAGAAATCTTCAATAAATGGCAATTTAAGTGGAATATTACTCGATTTCAGCTTTGTTTTAAATCTAGATTGACATGATATTTGTTGATTTGTACTCAATTGAGTAATAATTTCCTGTGAATATATCCAAGAAATATTTAGGAATATTAAACTTAAAATTATGAATATCTTTTTCATTGTTGTACTTTAGAAATCTTAGAAATCATTAGATTCATTTGCTGTTGAATCATATTTATAATTTCTGATTAATTCGTTAAAATTTACTTTTTTATCTGAACGATACCAGATGTCTATACTTTGTCCCATATTTATCATTACACCAGAACCAAAAGCAGGACTTTGTCGGAAAACTCGAGCATGAGAAGTATCTTTACTGTCTTCAAACACTTCATTGCCAATATTCAAAGAAGATGTTCTTAAAATTTTCATTACTTCACTTTGTTTTTTTCCTAACAAAAAAGGAATTTGCATTTTGTCACCCCCAGTTCCTTGTCCCAGCACTAAATCAATACGAGAGCCTTTCTTTATAGGTTTACCTGGTTCTATTTCAACTCCTTTATATTTTTGATGTAATACGGCATTTTTAGCCATATCTGGTATGTATTCAAGTGATCCTATTTGTAAATTGTATGTTTCGAGCAAAGATATTGCTTGGCGAATTGACAAATCTACTAAATTGGGCATACTTACCCTTTCTTGTTCAGCTGATACTACTGTTAAATAAATAGTTCTACTATGTTTAACTTTTGAATTGGGTAGTGGATCTTGAAGGAGAATACTTCCTTTGGGCAATTTTGCATCATACAATGAATCTACAACCAAAAAATCAAAACCATTTTCGTCAGCATACTGAGTCAATTCACTAGGTTGTTTTCCTCTAAAATCAGGTACAGTATAAGATTCACCATGATGAGTATAAGAACCTAAAGAAAGAATAATCAAATATATAATACCTATTGTAAGTACTATTGACAAAAATAAATGTTTAAAAAATAAACGACTTTTCAAAAAATCTATCCAACTCATTGCATTGCATTATGGCAATTATTTGAATTACCAATTATTAATAACTAATTAATTATAATTTTATTGTGATGTGTGCTTTTGCAAACCTACATGATTTTTTTTAAATAACAAAGATTAAAAACATCTTTTCATCCTTTTACTTTACCCATTGGACTTTATCATTTAAACCTTTAATATCCAGTTCTTCGATAAATAGCATTTATTGTTTTTAGAATTAGAATAAAATCAAGTTTAAGAGACCAGTTATCAATATATTGTAAATCAAGTTTCATCCATTCTTCAAAACCAATCTTGTTTCTTCCAGAAACTTGCCAAATACAAGTTATTCCGGGCTTTACAGAAAGGCGACGTAATTGTGCACGTTCATATAATGCAACTTCTTCTGGTATAGGTGGGCGAGGTCCAACAACAGACATTTCTCCTTTTAAAACATTAAAAAATTGAGGAAATTCATCTAAACTTGTTTTCCGTAAAAAACCACCTATCTTTGTAATACGAGGATCATTTTTAATTTTAAAAACAGGACCATCAACTTCATTTTTACTTTCCAATTCTCTCTTTTGCTCATCAGAGTGTAAAATCATTGTTCTAAATTTGTACATTGTAAAATGTCGACCATGAAGTCCTACTCGCCTTTGTTTATATAAAGCAGGTCCTTTTGATTCAATTTTTATTAGCATAGAAATTATTAAAAAGAATGGAAGAAAAACCAATACTGCTAAAATTGACAGTAGGTATTCAAACACATGTTTGATTGACAATGCAAAATAGTCAGCCGAAGTTACATTAAAACTCATCATTGGAAGTTCTTCAAAATAATTTAAGCGAGACTTTGAAGCAATAATATTGAAGAGCTCTGAATGTAACTTAAGAGTTACACCAATTTCAGCACAAGAGTAAATTAAATGTTTTATCTGTTGGCTATCAATTTCATCTTTACAATAAACAACTTCATCAACAATATGCTCTACCAATAGCTTTTCAATATTTTCTTTATTACTGATTATCTTATATTTATTGGCATATTTTTCAATTAATTCTTCGGATTCTGTAATAATACCAAAAATTACAAAACCCCAATATTTTTCTGAAATAATTTTTTCTATAAATGAACTAGAACTTTCATCAGCAATTAATATTATCCGCTTAACATTTTCTCCTTTAATAAGTATTTTCTTTGCATAACTAAGAATTAAAACTTTGCTCACAAACAATAAGAACAAATCTGCTATTCCAAAAATTAAAATTGCAATACGACTGATAAAATCAAGCTTAAAAATAAAAATGAAAAGAAATAAGATAATTACACCAATAAAAACCACCAAGCTATATTCAATAAACACAATTGAATAAGGTTTGATTCTTTGCGAAGATTGAACATTAACGATTTTTAGTAAAATAAACCAAATGGGAATAATAAAAGCGCCTAATAATATATATTGATCTGAAAATATAGCATATTTTGCAACTATGTAAACACGAATAGTATAAGCTAAATAAAATGCAATTAAAGTTAGAAAAATATCTAAAGTTGCAAGAGCATTGTTAAAAAGTCTTTCATTGTCTTTTAGCATAAATAATTACTTTTTTACCTTATACTTTATTTTAAGTTGTTCTAATGATTTATCTTTTAATATTTTATCCTGATTACAAATAGAAAATATTTTTTCAAGTAAGGTTTGCTCAAAGTCCTGATTTTTATTTATTGATTGTACAAACATTTTATAAAATAAATCTGGGTTATCCTGTGAAGCTTTTCCTAATTCTGAAATAAAATATTCATTTTTAGTTTGAGATACAATGTTTCTAACTTTTCCATATAAAATATAATTTACAGCGTTTTTATAATCCGATCTATTAATTTGAGGATCAATTGTTCTGAGAATAATATAAGCTTCTTCATTTTTGTTTTCAGAAAGCAGAATATCTGCTTTCAAAATCTTTGTTCGATTATCGGTAGGAGCATATTTTAAAGCTGTATTGCAATATTCTAAAGCCTTTGAATAATCTTTTTCATTTTTATAAACAACTGCCAATCCATTCAGAGTTTCTAAATGATATGGACTATCCTTCAATGATTTATCAAAAGTCTCAAATACCAAATTTAAGTCATTTTTATTTTGGTACATGGATATTGCTTTTATCTGCATAATTGGATCGCAAAATGGTGAAATAGTTGAGAAAGGAGAATATATCTCATTACAAGTCTTGATAATTTGTTGGTGGTTGCCAAACTTATTGTACCGGTAAATTTTCTTTACTCCAACTTCAGATTGCAGTCTTTTATAAGCAGCATAAGAACTAATACTTAATAAACAGAGCAAAATAGCTGCAATTGCCTTTACCGAAATTTGAGATTTACTTTCCTTTTCCTTTTCAAAGGTTTTATGATATTCAAAAACGATATAAGCAAATATAATATTTAAAAATATCTGTAATTCAATTCTTTCGCGTGGGAAAGCAAAACATGAATCAACCATATAGCCAACCAAAGCAAAAAATAGAATTAAGATAAAAAAAATGTCTTCAAATTTCTCCGCTTTTTTGAGAATCCTTATACAATAATACAATAATATAGCAAACATAAAGATAAATAAAATCAGACCAATAATACCGTTTTCTACTAAAAGCTGAAGATAATCGTTATGGGTACGATCCGGCATTACACGACCTTTATCTGTTGTAACCTGTAAATCATATTGTAAAATTTCAATTCTCCAATTGCCTGCACCAACTCCTAAAATAGGATTTTTTTCTGCCAATGATAAAGATTTTTTCCACAAATTCAATCGATGAAAGGTGTTACCTTGTTTAAAATCAAACGCATTGGTTATTTGAGATTGAAGAGTCTTATTTTTATCTACAGCAGAAACAGCTATAACCGTAATAATAACAACACCAAAGATAATTGCAAAATAACGCAATACCAATTTCAACTTATTTGCCAATAAAGTTTTGCTGGCAAAGAATATATATAGTATAAAAGTAAAAGTCAATGCAATAAAAAATGCAGCCCAAATTGCACGGGTCATTATAAATGCTATTAATAAAAGATTTAACAGCGTTCCAATAATTGCTAATTTTTTCCATATTTTATCAAAAATAGCTGCACCGTAGATACTAAAAGCAAACGTGATGAAAAGAACTTCAGAAAAAATATTCTTTTGAGCAAAATTTCCAGTGATTAAATAAAGCGCCTCAAGATTATATTTTGTTATTGAGAAAACTTCTAAAATTTGAATAATGCCAGTTACAGAAATTATTAATGAAAATAAAACAAAAGATCTTATGAGCATTAATCTACTATTTTCTTTAGGTAATATATATATAATCAAATATATAAATAGTATAAAAAACGTAGCTCGTTTTAAAAATTCATAGATAGCTTCTGATTTGTTGGTTGACCAAAAAATAGAAATTCCAATTAAAACAATTAAAGCAGCATAAATAATAACAGCAGGGTTTTTTATTATTTTAATTTCATTTTGCTTTAAAATTCCATATTTTTTGGTAAAAATTATGGGTAAAAGCAAAGCTATAAGAAAAATAGAAAGGGCAAAAATTCTAATTTCTAATTGCTGATCCATTGCCAATGAATAATAAAAATTAGGAATAATTGCTATTAATACGAAAAAAACAAAGAATGAAAAAGCAAAAATTGTATTCTTTGGAATATCTTTACTCTTTTTCAAAGTATTATGCTTTGTAGTAGTTTTTTTATCAGTTTCCATTATTCAAAAGTATTTAAAATTTGTATTAAATATACTTGTTTTAGATTTGCTTACTAATAAATTCTGTGTAAAGTTAATATTAATTTATGTTTTATCAAACTATTTTAAGAAAACATATCACTAATGTGCTAACAACCAATTTTCTCCAGTATTTATTTCAATTTCAATAGGAACTTTTAATAACATTGCATTTTTCATTTCATTGTAAATGATTGGTTTCACAATTTCAACTTCATCTTTGTGAACATCAAAAACCAATTCATCATGAACTTGCATTATCATTTTCGTTTGTAGATTCATCTTGGCGAGTTCATTATAAATACGAATCATGGCAATTTTTATCATATCAGCAGAAGAACCTTGAATAGGCGCATTAATTGCATTTCTCTCAGCAAAACCTCTAAGTGTAAAATTGCTTGAGTTAATATCTCTAATGTATCTGCGTCTGCCTAAAATGGTTTCAACAAAACCGTTTTGTTTAGCAAATAAGATACTCTTATCCATATATTCCTTTACCTTTGGATATTTCAGAAAGTATTGTTCTATAATCTGAGCAGCCTCTTTCCTTGGAATACTTAGTCTTTCTGATAAACCAAAAGCAGAAATACCGTATATAATACCAAAGTTAACCGTTTTGGCATTTCGTCTCATGTCTGAAGTAACTTCATCTAATTTTACACCATACACATTGGCAGCAGTAGCTGTATGAATATCAAGATTTTTGATAAACGCATCTATCATATTCTCATCCTCGCTCAAACTGGCAATGATACGTAATTCTATTTGAGAATAATCAGCTGAAAGGATAACATAATCCTCATTACGAGGAACAAATGCCTTGCGAATTTCCCTTCCTTTCGCGGTTCTAATGGGAATGTTTTGCAAATTCGGATTATTAGAACTCAACCTGCCTGTTGCTGCCACTGCCTGATTGTAGGATGTATGGATTCTGCCAGTTCGTGGGTTGAACATTGTTGGCAAACTATCCACATACGTTGATTTTAATTTGGTCAGTGAACGGTAATCTAATATTTTCTGAATAATTGGGTGTTTATTGAGTAATTTCTGCAAAACATCTTCTCCTGTTGAATATTGTTTTGTTTTTGTATGTTTTGGATTATCAATAATTTTTAAATGTTCGAATAAAATTTCGCCTAATTGTTTAGGTGACGAAATGTTAAAAGTAATTCCTGCTAGTTCAAAAATATCTTTCTCTGTTTGTAGAATTTCAGTTAAAAGTTCAGCAGAATAATTATTCAACACATTGATATCAACTTTAACACCCTCTGCTTCCATTGCCGCCAATACAGGAATTAAAGGTATTTCTACATCATGGAATAATGAAAAAACATTAGATTCCAACAACTTGGGTTCAAAAATTTGTTTGAGTTGAAAAGTAATATCAGCATCTTCTGCGGCATATTCTTTAATAGTTTCCATTTCAATATTACGCATACTCAATTGATTTTTACCTTTTTTACCAATTAAATTTTCGATGGGAACAGGAGTATAATTCAAATATGTTTCAGCCAATAAATCCATATTATGTCGCATATCTGGTTGTAACAGATAGTGAGCAATCATGGTATCAAATATTTTTCCTTTTACATCAATATCGTACCATTTAAGAATGGCAATATCGAATTTTATATTTTGTCCGATTTTTTCAATATTCTCGTTTTCAAAAACATGTTTAAACTGGCTTACAATTTCCAATGCTTCGCTATAGGCTTCAGGAAGAGAAATGTAATAAGCTTCTCCTGCTTTAAAACTAAAAGAAAACCCAACCAGTTCACTATTATTTGGATCAAGACCTGTTGTTTCGGTATCAAAACAAATACTTTTTTGCTGTAAGAGCTTTTCAATCAAATCAATTCGTTGTAATTCGCTGTCAATCAAAAAATAGTGATGAAGTGTATTTTGTATGCTGTTTTTAATTTCAACCTCAGGAATTTCTGTAGTTTGATTTTCATCCAGCATTGAAAAAAGATCGGGAACTGACGAATTGCTTGGTGGAGGACCTTCTGTCAAAGACAAATCAGTAAAAACTCTTTTGGCAAAAGCCTTAAACTCGAGTTCTTCCAAAAGTTTTTTCAAGGCATCCTTATTTGGTTTTTCAAGCTTTAAATTTTCTTCGCGAAATTCAATGGGAACATCCAGAATAATTGTCGCTAAATCCCTTGAAACAACAGCCTGTTGTGCATAAGTGATTACTTTTTCTTTAAGTTTAGGATTGCCTATTTTATCGACATTGGCAATTAAGTTATCAATATTATCAAATTCTTCTAATAATTTACGAGCTGTAACTTCACCCACTCCCGGAATGCCCGGAATATTATCAGACGCATCACCCCAAAGCCCCAGCATATCAATTACCTGAGAGGTTCTTTTGATCCCGAATTTCTTGCAGACTTCGGCAATACCCATTATTTCGGCTTTTTCGCCCATTCTACCAGGTTTGTAAATTAAGGTTTTTTCGCTGACTAATTGTCCGAAATCTTTATCAGGAGTTACCATATAAGTTGTATAACCATTAGCTTCAGCTTTCTTGGCAAGTGTTCCAATAACATCATCAGCTTCATAACCTTCCGAAAATAGGACAGGAATGCCAAATGCTTCTATCAATTGCATAATGTATGGAATTGATTTTAATAAATCTTCGGGGGTTTCTTGTCTATTGGCTTTATATGCATGAAAATCAATATGACGAACAGTAGGTGCATGGGTATCAAAAGCCACACCAATATGCGTAGGTTTTTCATTTTTCAAAATATCATACAATGAATTGGCAAAACCCAAAATTGCAGAAGTGTTTAATCCTTTGGAAGTGATGCGTGGATTTTTATTCAATGCATAGAAAGCACGATAAATGAGTGCCATTGCATCTAATAAATATAGTTTTTTCTGATTTGGCATAAAATTATAATTTGGGGATAAAATTACTTAAAATTTCAAGGAAAATGAACGTTCTTTGTATTTTATTGTTAATGTTATAAATAAGAAGCAAATGAAAACTTGTAAGTTCATATTAATCATTACAATTATGTTTGGATGTAAAAACTATCAGAAAATGGAAACAGTAAATAGTGTTGATTTGCAAAAATATGCTGGAGTCTGGTATGAAATTGCTTCCTACCCTACTATTTTTCAGAAAGGATGTACCAATACTTCTGCAGAATATCAACTTACGGATAAAGGCTATGTAAAAGTGATTAACCGCTGTAATAAAGACAATGTAAATGGGATTGCAAAATCAATTGAAGGTAAGGCGTTTGTAATAAAAAATAGCAATAATACAAAACTTAAAGTTCAGTTTTTCTGGCCCTTTAAAGGCGATTACTGGGTCATTGGTTTAGCTGATGATTATTCTTGGGCTGTGGTATCGCATCCCAACCGAAAGTATTTATGGATACTTTCCAGAACTCCTGTAATGGACGAAATTGTTTACAAAAATGTTATACAACTAATTGTAAATAAGGGCTTAGATTCGAAAAAGCTTCAAAAAACTTTGCAAAAATCATTAAATGAATAACTTAATTTTTTCTTAAATTATTTTGTTAATATTTTATTATTAATAAATTTATATAGTATCTTTGTTTGTCAAAAATACTTAAAATGATTAAACAATTACTTATATTAAGTTTTCTTGTTTTATTTTGCTTTATTTCAGATGCTCAAGATATTTCAACTATCAAACAACAAAAACCTTTTACTTTTTCTGGAAATCTTGATATAAGAGGGATTGCATATAATATGCATGGAATAGATAGCAGAAGAAAACCATTTGCTTGGTATATTTTCGGATCACCTACTTTTACTTTTTACGGTTTCTCTATACCCCTATCATTTTCATTAAGCGATCAGGAGAAGACATTTAGTCAACCATTCAATCAGTTTGGGCTAAGTCCTCATTATAAATGGATAACTGTTCATTTGGGCTACAGAAACATTAACTTTTCCCCTTATACCCTTGCTGGTCATACTATTTATGGAGCTGGAATTGAATTAAAACCAGGCAATTTCAGGTTTGGTTTTATGTATGGTCGATTGAACAAAGGGATTGAGGTTGATTCAACTACTGGATATTCTCAAGCAGCAAGCTTTACTAGATATGGATATGCTGCTAAAATCGGTTATGGAACTCAAAAAAATTACTTAGATATAAGCTTTTTAAAAGCCAGTGATGACACAACGAGTATTAATCAGGTCAATATAGATTCGTCAAAGAGAGTGAAACCGGAAGCAAATATTGTTGGATCCATTGTTACACATATTACTTTATCATCTCACCTATTTTTTGATGGAGATTTAGGTTTAAGTATTTATACCAATAATGTAAATTCAAGTTTAAAATTACCTGATTTAGAAAAATATAATTTCATACTTCCTGTTAATTTATCTACACAGAAATATATAGCCTATTCTACTTCAGTAGGATATAAACAAAAGTATTTTTCTTTAAAGCTGGCTTACAAATGGGTGGAACCGGGTTTTAAAAGCATGG
>CAZUCB010000002.1:0-38070 GCA_964618755.1 uncultured Bacteroides sp.
TATATAATTTCCAACGTATTTTTAATATCCGCAAAGGACATGGTGTTCGCAAGGATGATGCACAACCTTATCGTGCAGCAGGACCTGTTACCGTGGAAGAATACGAATCACGTCAGGAACGTTACGACAAACAAATGAAAGAGTTGATAGGTGTGGATCCTGAGGGAAAAACTACCGAAGAAAAAGTAGCTATTACTCGTGCTTATCGCGAAGATCGCTATGAACAACTGCTTGATGCTGTTTACAAACGTCGTGGATGGAACAAAAACGGAGTTCCTACTATTGAACATCTTAAAAATCTGGGAATGGATTTACCACAACTAATTGAAGTAATTACTCCTTTACAATAAATAGTAGAATACTGAGAAATAAAAGGCTCGTTTCAAATGGAACGGGCCTTTTTGTTTATATGATTTTTTTAATTATTTTATCTGATCAGTGTAATAGCACCGCTTTTGATACTCTCTTTGCCAAAGATATCTTTAATAATAATTTTGTAGTTATATACCCCTTGCATAGCTTCTTCATTTCCTTTTAATCTTCCATTCCATCCTTGGTTAACAGCATTAAAAATTTCTTCGCCCCAACGACTGTATATGAAAATTTCATATTTCTCAACCCCTGTGCATTTTGGGATAAACTCATCATTGTATCCATCGTTATTGGGTGTAAAGCTATTAGGCACATAAAAAGTAACTTCATTCACTATCACTTTTGCTGTTGAACTATAAACACAACCAAAATTATCAGTAATTGTCAATATTGGATAATAAATTCCACCAATGTGATATTGATGTTGAAAATTATCAGAAGTATATGTGTATCCATCGCCAGTTTTCCAATTTAATTGAGAATAGGGTAATGTGAAATTTGTAAAATTTACCATTGTATATGGATCTGTTATTATTGGAGATATGGTGTAATTTAAAGTTAAAGGTGTAATATAACTAACTATTATTGTATCATAAATCGTATCGCAAATAAAAGCTTTTACCCAATATGTTCCAGCTTGAGTAACTGTTATAGAAGCTGTTGTTGCTCCAGTTGACCAAAGATATTGGTAAGCATTTCCTAAACCAGTATGTAAAATTAAACTTTGGTTTTGACATAGAGTTGTATCATTTCCCAAATTGATACTATTGTTATCTGGGATAAAACAAGCCATGGTCATATTAATATTCATCGTATTTTTTGTAATTGAAGGAATAAATTCTTGATTAAGCAAATCGAAAGATGAAATATTAGCTGATGTAATGCTTATTTGCTGCTGAGGCATAGTTGAAATATTATTAGTTTGAGTACAAGAAAAATCAGTTAATTGGCTGCTTTTGATAAGAATTAAACTATCATTGCTTCCTGAGCGTTCCACAGCAGCACAAATTATTGATTGATTATCCAATTCAACAAAATCAGAACCATAAGTAGCCAAATTTTGTGGCGAAGCATCTATTATTTTTTGTTGTATCAATATTCCATTAGCATTAAATTCTGTTAAGCATAATTTTGAATTTAAAGAAAGTGCGGAATAAATATTCCCTGTAACCAATAAATTTCCATTGCTAAGTTTTTTTAAAGATTTTAAGGATGATGAGTTAAAAGAATTTGAAATCCAATTCAAACCACCACCAGTAGAAAGAGAAAACAGATAACATATACTATCAGATGAACTTGGGTAAGAAGCAAAAATATACTGGTTGCCAATTTCAATTGGTTTTGTTGTATAACGTATGTTAAAATAGGAATTTGCCCACATAACATTACCATTGACATTTAGTTTATAAATTAAATTACCACTTCTAATCAAAATACCTTCATCAGAAGTATTAATAGCTGAACCCCAAATAGGATTAAAAGCATATCGTTTATACCATACTAAATTACCATTCGAACTTATTTTTGCAATAGCATTGTAGGCTGATGAACCGCCTATATTATCATGATTTGAGAAAATAAAAAAGTTGCCATCAATAGTTTGTCCAATAGAATAAACATAATCAACACCTCCAGGATCAAAAACCTTTACCCAAACAAGATTTCCAATTGACGATAACTTCATTATAAAAGACTTACCGTTATAAGAAATATCATCTAGAGAAGAAAAATATCCAGTTAAAACAATATTTCCATTATTGTCTGAAATTGCATCTGTTGTTGTTAACGAAGCAGTATCAATGCCATATTTGTATGACCAATTTATTATTCCACATTTGTCGTAACTTATTACCACAATTTCGCTTTTTTTCTCGCCAATGGTAAATGACTTTGTGTTGGTTGCGGTAAACCAGCCATTATCATAGTTTTTTAGCAAAATAACATTATTGTTTATTTTGAAACTGTTTATTTTATTTTGCCATTTTTCCTGTGAAAAAACTTGTAATGAGCAAAAGAAAAAAATCGTATAAATAATTATTTTCATTGTAATGTTAACTCAATAAAAGTTTATTTTATAAATAAATCAAAGATATAAATACCAATATTATACAAAACAATTAGTCCAGTTTTTCGTACACTGAATTTTGACTTTTATATTCAGGTACTATTTCCTTCATTTTCATTACCAATTCAAAATTATCTTGCTTTTGAATTAATTCAATAAGTTCTTCTATTTGTTCAAAAAAAATCTTTTTGTCAGTTTCCCTTACTTTTGCAATCATAATTTTGGGATGATGTGTAGGTAAAGTATTTTCTTTCGTATTTAACAATTCTTCATATAGCTTTTCTCCAGGTCGCAAACCGGTGTATATTATCTGAATATCCTTACCTAATGTTAAATTAGAGAGTTTTATCATCTTTTTAGCTAAATCCACTATTTTAACAGATTCCCCCATATCAAAAATAAAAATTTCACCTCCATTGCCCATGTTTCCTGCTTCCAACACCAATTGACAAGCTTCTGGAATGGTCATAAAATAACGAGTAATATCAGGGTGTGTGATAGTAACAGGACCTCCTTTAGCAATTTGCTGATTAAACAACGGAATTACCGATCCATTTGATCCTAAAACATTTCCAAAACGAGTAGTAATAAATTTAGTAACTCCTTTATGGGTTAAAGCTTGCACATACATTTCGGCAATTCGTTTACTAGCTCCCATCACGTTAGTTGGATTCACTGCTTTATCAGTAGAAACCATTACGAACTTGCTCACACCAAATTCAACAGCAAGGTCTGCAATCAGTTTAGTTCCTCTAATATTAGTTGTAACTGCCTCATAAGGATTTTCTTCCATCACAGGAACATGTTTGTAAGCTGCTACATGAAATACAATATTTGGCTTAAAGTGATTAAATATTTTTCGCATTCGTATTTCATTCTTAATATCTGCAAGGATAAATTCAAAATGAGCTGTTTTATATTTTTCGGCCAATTCAACTTCCAGATTATACAAAGGAGATTCTGCTTGATCGATGATAATAATTTGTTTATGTGGAAATTCAGCAATTTGACGAACCATTTCACTTCCAATAGAGCCACATGCTCCAGTAATTAGTATAGTTTTATCTGCTAAATCAGCACTTATTTTATGCTTGTCAAGGTTAATAACATCTCTTTCTAGCAAATCATCAATTTTCACCTTTTTAATCTGTTTAAAACTAAGTTCTCCATTAATCCAACGACTTACAGGAGGAATGCTAAGCACTTTGGTATTATTTTGCAAACATGTTTCGATAAGTTCTTGCTTTCGAGCTGTACTTATCTTTTGAATGGCAATAATCATGTGTGCTACTGTATTTGTTGAAAGAATTTCTGAAATTTTATCTGAGGCATAAATTGGAATATTTACTAATTTTTTACCTACTTTTTTTTCATTATCATCAAAGAAAGCAATTACTTTGTATTTCGTTCCAGCATCTCTATCCAATGCTGCTTTAGCAATTACAGCGGCTTCACCTGCTCCAAAAATAACAACATTAGTTTTATCACGATTAGGATTCAAATATTCAGCATACGCAAGTTTTACTAACATACGAAGTGAAATCATTACAAAAGTAGTAACCAGAAAATCAATAATTATTATTGAAAATGGAATGATAAAAATATGATTGTATGTATAATATGTAAAAACATTTATTAACCCAAAAAATACACTACCAAAAAAGCTTATTAAAAAAATACGCAAAGCATCATCAGTACTAGTATAACGAATTATTCCAATGTAGGATCTTGTTATTAAAAAACTTATGAGACGTACTGATAATATAATCCCTAAAACTAATGGCAAATCTAGTATAACATATGTAGGAATTGAAAAATTAAAACGAAGAAGGAATGCCAGAATTACCGAAAATAAGCAAATTACGATATCAATGACTAAAATAATCCAAGATGGTGTATTCCTTTTAAAAAAAAACATAGTATTATTTTTTTGTTAAATATGAGCAACAAAGGTATAAAAAAACATAATTAAAAATACACCTTATAAAAAATCACGTTTTTATAAAAGGCGTTATATTGATTCCTATTCATTTAATTTTTTAAATACTAGACATTTTTCGCATCAAAACAAATCTAAATATATTGATAAATAACTACTTGATTCATTTTTCAATTAAAAAGGCATCTGCTGATGAAGAAAAAAACAATTCAAAGCTTAAAACTAAGTGTATTTATTTAAAATTAATAAAAAAAGTTTTCATTCATGCATTTTTTTATTAATCTACCAACTATACCATCCTTTTTATAAGCCTCAATTGGTGAGTATATTTTTGTAATGATTCATTATAAATACCTTGGTGATCAATAGTATCAATGCGTACATTGCCAGATGCATGGATAATTTTATTGATAGCATAAAGAATACCTACGTGAACAATATTACCTTCGGTATTGTCGAAAAATAATAAATCACCAATTTCAGCTTCGGATAAAAAACTGAGGGTTTCACCTAACAAAACTTGCTGAGATGCATCTCTAGGTAAACCATAACCAGCTAATTTATAAACCATTTGAGTAAACCCAGAACAATCAATTCCAAAATGAGTACGTCCTCCCCATAAATAGGGTGCACCCAAATATTGGGCAGCATATTTGATAATATTTTCTTTTTGGGAAGTTGGTATAATAAAATTCCCATTTAAAGTATAGGCTTTGTTAATAAAAATAAATTGATCTTCAGATAGTATAGGTATTGAACTTCCCATTAACAAAGGGAATGAAATTCCTGTTGCATTTTCAATTACAGAAGATGTTGTGTTGCATATTAAAACTTTAGGTTGGTTTCTAATAAATCCCATTTCTGATGTATCCAAACTCAGAAATTGTCGTTGATGTATCCAGCCTATATAATTATCGGAATGAGTTAAGATTTGAATCCAATTTTCATGCTGACTTAAAATATCAAAACTTTCGCCAAAAAGCAATTGAGAAACCATTTCAGAGGTATGTTCAGCTGTTTTACGAACTGGAATTACATTTAAATTGCATATACCATGTTGCATATTGATATTATTTTTTGTTAAATAAGTCCTTTTTCGATAAGATTCACAATAATTTCGATTGGTTTGTCCTCGCCTTCAGGATCATAAGTTGATTTAAGATTGTAGCCAAACAATCGTGCAAAAGCTTGATAAAAGAAAGCTACAAATTTTCCTCTAAGCTCCTGAACTAAAGCATAAGAACTACTTCCTGTTTCGCGATATAAAAGTTTAATTAATATTTTCCCTTGCGAAAAAGTAAGATTTTTAAGGTCGCTTCCAAATTCAGCTTTAATTTCTTTTTCAGCTTTCTTCATTATCTTCCTGCGTTCGCCATCATTAGATGCTTTAGCAAGTATATCATTGTACTGGCGAAGTTTTAAACCTGCTAATTTGGCATAAGGATATACTTTTTTTACATTCCTTACTAATCTTTCAAAGTTTCTTTTATCTTTTTCGCTCAAAAACATTCTTGTTGAACTTACATTAATGGTAGCAAGATCATAATATGGAATAGTATCTCCGTCTAATACCTTAGCATAAGTTACAATACGCTTTGGTTGAATAATTTCTTGTCCTTGCGAAAAAAAAGGAATTAGCAACAAAAATAGAATAGTGATTTTTCGATTATTCATAGCGAAAATATTGCTTCAAAAATACAAATTTACAATTATAAAACGAAGAAAATCTGAGATTGTTTTATTTGGATTTATTTTATTTAATAATTTGAAAAATACTTTTTTATTCTTGCTTAATATTAGATAATTTGAGCTGTTATAAAATCACAAATAAACTAATGAATTTCAACTTATATTTATAAAATTTGAAATTATCATTCTAAATTTTTGCGATAAAACAAGGTAGTTTAAATTATTTTTATACTTTTGCTTTTTAACTCAAACTAAAAAAAATGCTTTCAAACATTAATTTTGATAATTTATTAAAATCATTTAATACACAAAAAGTATTAATAATTGGTGATGTAATGATTGACTCCTATTTATTTGGGAAAGTAGATAGAATTTCACCAGAAGCACCTGTACCTGTAGTTGTTGTAAATCAACGAGAAAACAGATTGGGTGGAGCTGCTAATTGTGCTCTAAATGTTCAGGCATTGGGAGCAGAACCTATTCTTTGTTCAGTAATTGGAGAAGACATAAAAGGGAATGAATTCATTAACCTTTTACACGATCATAAAATTTCCGATATTGGTATTTTAAGAAGCAAATCTCGAACTACAACTACTAAGTTTAGGATTATTGGGAATAATACTCAAATGCTAAGAGTAGATGAGGAAATGATTGATAATTTGACTGATTCTGATGCAGAACAATTTATCGCTTTAATTGGCAAAATTATTGCAAAAAACAAAATTGGCAGTGTAATTTTCCAGGATTATGATAAGGGTGTAATTACAGCATCTATATTGGAAAAACTTATTCCAGTTTTCAATGAACTCAATATTCCTATTGCTGTTGATCCAAAAAAACGAAATTTTCACTTATATAAAAACGTTAGTCTTTTCAAACCCAATTTGAAAGAATTAAAAGAAGGTTTGAAATTAGAATTTAATTCACAGTCCATTGAAGAACTTTCATCTGCAGTTACCCAATTATTGGAGCTACATAATGTTAGAATTGCACTCACAACATTATCAGAAAAAGGCATTTATCTAAGCTGTAATTCACGTGAAGGAGGAAGAATAAACGAACTTATCCCAGCTCATATTCGATCTATTGCCGATGTTTCTGGTGCAGGAGATACGGTAATTAGCACTGCAGCTATATGCTTAGCATTAGGTTTAAAAGCTTATGATATTGCTTATATATCAAATTTGGCTGGCGGATTGGTTTGTGAACAAATCGGTGTAGTTCCTGTTGATAAAGAACGATTACTCGTAGAGTTAAATTCATTAAAGCATTAATTACCAATTGGAAAACAAAGAAAATATTGGCAAAAAAGAATATGTTAGAAATATGTTCAATAGCATAGCCAAGCGTTATGATTTTTTGAATCATTTTTTATCTATGAATATAGATTATCTCTGGCGTAAAAAAGTAATCTCTATACTAAAATCATCTCAGCCCAAAAAGATATTAGATGTAGCAACGGGAACTGCCGATTTAGCAATACAAGCTACTATTCTTAAACCAATGCAAATTATTGGAATTGATATTTCTGAAGAGATGCTCAAAATTGGGCAAAAGAAAATAGCAGACAACAACAAAGATTGTATTATTCAGCTAATTAATGCTGATGCTGAAAATATGCCATTTGAGAACAATAGTTTTGACGCTTGTATGGTAGCTTTTGGTGTAAGAAACTTTGAAGATTTAGAACAAGGTTTATCAGAAATGCACAGGGTTTTAAAACCTAATGCTAAGATGGTTATACTTGAATTTTCAAAGCCGACTCAGTTTCCCGTAAAACAAATTTATGGTTTATATTTTAAAAGAATATTACCTTTCGTTGGCAAAATAGTTTCAAAAAACAATAATGCATATATGTATTTACCTGATTCTGTTAGCAAATTTCCAAATCCAGCAAATTTTATAGCATTGCTCAAAAAAATCGGGTTAAAAGAAATTAGAGTTCAAAAACTATCTTTTGGAATTGCAAGTATTTATTATGGTGTAAAATAAATAAAAAATAATTCCGTTATTGAAAACTACAATACAAACCAAAAAATGGGATTTCTAAAAAAAACCACTTATATAATTTTACTTTTATTTTGCTGCACGACTTATAAACAAGTATATGCACAACGTGTTCGTATCCCTAATAATCGAAACTATGATTTAAAAGCTTATCATTTTGGATTTTTGTTGGGACTCAATCAAATGAATTTTATTATTAAACCTATTGAAAACTTACGTCCACTTGATACATTATATGGAATTGAATCAACACCAAAAATGGGCTTTAATATTGGAATTGTTGCAGATTTGCGTTTAAATGATTATATAAATCTAAGATTTATACCTTCTTTATCATTTGGAGAAAGATCGCTCAACTATTTTATTAAATTTAACGATCGTATAGTTTCCAGTGTTGAAAAGAAAGTAGAATCAACCTATATTGAATTTCCGCTTGAACTTAAGCTGCGATCTCAACGCATGACAAATGTAAGGGCTTATGTGTTAGGTGGAGCAAAATATTGCTTAGATTTGGCCTCGCAAGCCAAAAAAAAATCTGAGGAAGATGAAATTGTTATAAAGCTTAATAAAAGCGATATTTTATTGGAAATTGGTGTAGGATTCGACTTTTATCTTGTCTATTTTAAGTTGGGAACAGAACTTAAAATGTCTTATGGGATTACAGACTTATTAATTCGCGAGAACAACTTATATACAGATGGAATTCAACGTCTTAATTCAAAAATGTTCCAGTTTTCGCTAACTTTTGAATAAACAACTACAAACAGATCTTAAAATAATTAAAGCTATATTTAATTATTTAATCTCAAATTTTACTTAATAAACTTTTAGCTTATTATGATTAAAGAAATCGAAATTGCACTTTTACCTGAACAGGTAAACATATATAATTCTTTAGAAAAAGCAGTGGCACAAGCCATCAGAGTTCCAAGAGAAAAAATAAACTTTATTAGTGTTCTCAAACGTTCTATTGATGCTCGAAAGGCTAAAGTATTGATTCGTTTAAAAGTAAAAGTTTATACTCTTGAGTCGCATCCAACCGAAGAAATAAGTACTGAAAATAAATATAAATATGTACAAAATGCTGATCCAATAATAATTGTTGGTTCAGGACCTGCGGGATTATTTGCAGCCTTACGATTATTAGAATTAGGACTTAAGCCTATCATTATTGAAAGAGGAAAAGACATTCACTTAAGAAAATACGATATTGCAGAATTGAATCGTGAACAAAAAGTAAATCCCGATTCAAATTATTGTTTTGGAGAAGGTGGAGCTGGAACCTATTCTGATGGAAAGTTATATACCCGTTCTACAAAAAGAGGTGATGTCAATGATATTCTTCAAAAATTAGTAGCTCATGGTGCTTCAAATGATATATTAATTGAAGCTCACCCTCATATTGGAACTGATAAATTACCTTCAATTATTTCAAATATCAGAGAAACCATAATCAATCATGGTGGTGAGTTCTATTTTGAAAAAAAAATAGCTGATTTTCTTATAAAAGATAGCAATATCAAAGGTGTTATTGACCAATCAGGTAGTATTTACGAAGGAAAATCAGTAATACTTGCAACAGGTCATTCTGCCAGAGATATCTATGAACTTTTGAACTCAAAACAAATTTTCATTGAAGCTAAACCTTTTGCATTAGGAGTAAGGATAGAACATCCTCAACAAATTATTGACTCCATTCAATATCATTGCAAAACAAGAGGACAGTTTTTACCAGCAGCAACTTATCAGTTAGTAACACAAGTAGAAGGCAAAGGAGTATTTTCATTTTGTATGTGTCCTGGGGGTATTATTGTACCTGCAGCTACCGAAGAAGGCCAAATTGTTGTAAATGGCATGTCAAATTCACGTAGAAATTCACCTTTTGCAAATTCAGGAATGGTTGTTTCTGTTGAATTATCTGATTTACAAGCTTACCAATCCCATGGTGCATTAGCAGGATTGAAATTTCAAGAGGATGTAGAAAAAGCTGCTTTTAATGTTGCTGGTAAAGGACAAATCGCCCCTGCACAAAGAATGACTGATTTTATCAATTCAAAGATATCTAACAACCTTAATTCAACTTCCTATACACCAGGTCTTGTTTCAGCTTCATTGCATGAAATTTTGCCCTCCTTTATTACCAAGCGATTGCAGCAAGCTTTTGTGACATTTGATGAAAAAATGAGAGGTTATTTAACTCAAGAAGCTAATATTGTTGGTGTTGAATCTCGCACTTCATCTCCTGTTAGAATTCCTCGAGATACTGAAACAATGCAACATATTCAAATTAAAAATCTTTACCCTTGCGGTGAAGGAGCAGGTTATTCAGGAGGAATTATTTCATCCGCATTAGATGGAGTAGCTGTAGCTGAAAAAATTGGAAAATAAAAATAATTGTATATACCTATAAATCAAAATTTAATAAAATTATTTTTTATTTTTAATGAAAAATGCAAAAAAATATTTGTAGATATAAAAAAAAATTCTAATTTTGCACTCCCAAATTAATGGAAAACATGGTCCGTTCGTCTAGCTGGCCCAGGACGCTAGGTTTTCATCCTAGAAATCAGGGGTTCGAATCCCCTACGGACTACTTTATTTAATAATAAAAACGAAAAAAATGGCTAATCATAAATCGGCATTAAAACGCATCAGATCGAATGAAACTAAAAGAATTCATAATAGATATTATGCTAAAACTATGCGTAATGCTTTAAAAGCATTTAGAGAATTAACTGATAAAGCTATTGTTGCTGAAAAATTACCAGTAATGGTTTCTTTAATTGATAAAGTAGCTCAAAAATCAATTATTCACAAAAACAAAGCAAGCAACTTAAAGTCTAAGTTGATGAGAAAATTAAATCTTATGTAAGATTTTATAATACAATATTTAAAAAAGGCTTCCTAAAAAGAAGCCTTTTTTTTTATCTTAATATTAAAATTGATTTTATTTGAAATAATCTATAATTTTACACACTTAAATATTAATATAATGGCAAGAGTAATACAATTGTCTGAAGCTGCTTCATTGGCTATTCATGCAATGATTTTAATTGGAAGATCTAAACAAATTATAAATGTAAATAAAATTGCAGAAATTACAGGTTCATCTAAAAATCATCTTTCTAAAGTTATGCAGAGATTGGTTAAAGATAGTTATGTTAAATCTACTCGAGGCCCTTCAGGCGGATTTATTTTAAACAAAAAAACCTCTGAAATCACATTGCTGGATATTTACCAATCACTTGAAGGAAATATTACTAATACTGCTTGTCCAATAAATCATACCGTTTGCCCTTTCGATAAATGCCTTATGGGAGGTATTATTAGTAAACTATCCGATGAATTTAAAAATTATCTTGAAAATCAAACGCTTGAGAGTTATTTATAAAGATATCTAGATATTTTTACCTGCTATAAAATGAAAAATAAATTATTTATTTACATATTAGTTTTAATTACTTTTTCTAATTGCAAAAAAGATAATACAATAGAAACTCAAATTCCTTCAATTGAAACAGGAAAACTAAAAATTGAATTTGCTCATACTATTAATAATCAGCCAATACAACTTAATACAAATATTTACGTAAACGAAGCAGGAAATCATTATGAACTTACTGATTTAATGTATTTTATTTCTGATGTAATACTTTATCCTCGCAATGGTGTATTTTTCCCTATTGATGATTTTACGGCTATTCATTATGTTGATATTCATATTCCAAATACATTAACATGGAATATTTATGACCCGATTCCTACGGGTATTTACGATTCTATTTCATTTATTTTCGGTTTAAATGAACAGAGGAATCAATCTAATGCATTTGTAAACCCACCTGAATCAAACATGGCTTGGCCAGATATACTAGGTGGAGGTTATCATTATATGATGATGAATGGAAAATGGGTAAATTTACAAGGCATTTTGAAGCCTTTTAATTTTCATCTTGGAATTGGACAAATATATACCGATACCATCAATTATGATATCAATACCATTACAAGCTTTGTTCAAAACTACTTTAAAATAACATTACCTTTATCGGCTTTAGAAATTAGAAAAAACAACACAACTACAATTAAATTAAACATGTATATTGACAGTTGGTTTAAAACGCCACACAATTGGAATTTTAATAACTGGGGTGGAAATGTAATGCAAAATCAGCATGCACTCCAAACTATCAGAGAAAATGGATTTGATGTATTTACAATAACAAACAAATAAGTCTTTTAATACTTAAACCCTATTGTCATCATAATATTACTGCCTTTCAATTCGTTTTTTACAGGACTAAGGGCAGGAACTACTGATGGATCATAGAAATAATAATCTTCACTTTGTTTTGAATAAGCATAAGCAAAATCAATAAAAAATTGTTTTTCTCTAAAGCCAATTCCGAATGAAAGTGTAGTGCGTTTTCCATCATTTACACCTGATTTAAAAGGACTTCCATATATTGCATATCCTGCTCTGAAAGCCAATGGATTTAATCTCCATTCAGTTCCAACTCTTATATTGGAAGTAGTATTGTATTTTGTTTGAATTGCATCGGTTTGATAGCTAAAATCTGTATTTTCAGCTCTTAATCGAGGTTCTGAGTAATCTACAAATTCATAATCTGCACTTAACAAGCCATACTCACCAAATACAAATGCAAGACTTCCTATTACTCTTAATGGAGTAGTCAACTCATAATCAAAGCTACCTTTAGGAGAATATGTGGAAAATTTCCCTTGTGAAGCCAAATCTGATTCAATTTTACGGCTATATTCGTCTTGCATTGAATAATAATATGTTGGTGAATGAAAAGCTAGACCAATCCGAATCATTTCAATTGGACGTGAAATAATACCAAATTTGAAGTTAATACCAGCTCCTGTTGTTTGTAAATCATCTGAAACAGTAAAAGAATTAAAATTATTGATACTATCTTTACTATCGATTTCTTTATAGGTAGATTGCTCGAAATAACGAATAAAAGGAAAGCCTATTGTAGCTCCTATATATAATTTATCGCTATAATTTCCACCTAATGTCATAACAACTTCATTCATTGATCCCCCAGAAGAAACAGTTTTCCTTTGAGTTACACCTCCATTTACAACCGAGGTATAATGTAAAGAATCTGAAATAATAGGTTTAATAAGATGGGTTGCATAAGCCAAACGTGTATCAAAACTGTTTAAATTATCAGAATAATATCCGTTTGCATAATTAACATATTGGTTTAGCATCGAGCTTGTTGAATTAAACCCTTCGATTATCATTCTATTGTTGAAATTATTCAAACGATTGATACCAAATCCAAACTGTGCAGATTTAAAACCAGGTTCTTCAACATAGTTTCCTCTTTTGAAAAAAGTATATACAAATCCTATATTTCCTAAATTAACGTTGTATTTATTATCATCTCTGATGGGAGAATCAGAAAATTTAGATGATGTTTTACCAATATAAAATGATGGTGAAAAAGTAAATTCAGAAATCTTGTACAAACCTATACCTGCCGGATTTTGGCTTAAGGTTGAAAAATCAGCGCCTAAAGCTCCGAAAGCACCACCCATAGCGGTTGATCTTGCAGTTCCTCCATAATATATTTGTGAATATCTAAGTGCGTCTATTTCATTCTGAGCAAAAATACTTGAAATACTTGCTATTGCTAAAACTATTGATATAATAATTTTTTTCATAATGTAAAATTTTAAGGTTTTACTTTTAATTATATTTTATTAAATGGAATTATCGTCTCCTTTGATTTTCGGAACCTGAATTACCACCTCCACTTGACCTTGAATTATTTCCTCCCGAACTAGATGGTGGTGGCGTATAAGTTGAACGACTTGGTGCAGGAGTACTATAATTATTGTTGTTTGAAGGTTGCGAATAATTTCTGTTTTCATTATTATTTGCAGGAGGTGTATAATGATTTCTATTTTCATTATTAGCTGGTGGCGTATAATTTCTATTTTGATTATAATTTGATGGTGTATTATAGTTTCTGTTATTATTATTGTTATTATAATTTGTTTTTGGTGTTTCCTGATAATTAGAGGGTCTTGTTTGCTCAGGTTTTGTACTATAATTTCTTTCGCTCTTGTATTTTGGAGCTTCAAATTCCTGGCTTGAACGTGGTTGCGAATAACTTGGCGAACTATATGACTTTGGCTCGCGATAATTATATGTATTTGTTGGTAGTGAACTACCCTGATTAGTAGGCTTTTCCAATTGTCTTTCTTGATTTGAGCGACTGTATCTTTGGTAATTATTAATACGGTTATTTGAAGGATTTTGATTTACTGGGGTATTATAGCTCCTTGAAGTATTTTTTTGAATTTCATCTTTCGTAAAATTCTGTTCAGTTTTCCTTTCACTTGTTGATGGAAATGTATTTATCCTTTCATCTTGATTTGAACTAGGTATTTTATTATCAATTGACTTTCCAGAAGTAGTATTGGGAGCAATGTCTTTATCCCGAATTATATCTGTTGGTAATTTATTAATATCAGAACCAGAAGGAGTTTTTCTAAAATCATTTCCTGTAGTAGTATTGTCATATTTTTTTGAAGAATTATCTTTAGAACTGAGAGGTTGAATTGATTTGCCTTTTACCCCATTATTTCCTAAACCAGATCCACCTGCAGGTGTCGTGGTGCCATTTGAAGCACCTATATAGTTCCTTGGCCCAAAATAGCTGGATGTAGATGAATTATTATTCGAAGCCCAATACCCATCGTTGTAACCATCATTGTAGCCATTGCCATAAGACCCATATCCGTGGTAACCACCCCAATAATATGGAGAATTCCAACCATAATAACCAATTCCAAAATAACTCCAACCATATCCAATACCAAAACCAAAGTTCCAACCCCAATTATTGTAATAATAAGGATTATAAAAAGAATAACTTGGTCCCCACCAGTTATAACCAGTATAAATACTTGTTCCAAAGTAAAAAGGATCATAATTATACCAATACATATTGGTGTAGTAATCGTCATAATAGCTAGAAAAACGACATGGATTGTGAAATCTCCTTAATCTAGAAGAGTAACCATAATCATAATAATCATCAACATCATAATTGGAATAATTTTGATTTTCTTGATTTTCAACATTTTCTGTTTGCGTCAAATAACTATTATCTACAACATTATTAGCATTTTCAGCTTTACTTTGTTTGTATTTATCATAGCTCAATTGAGATTTATCAGCAGCATTCTCAGTATTATATGATTTTGGAGTAAGTTCCTTGTAATCTGTATTTTTTGGTTCTGTTGGTTTCTGATTTTCAACAACAGTTAGTGTTTGAGATAGTATTGGTTTTGCTTTTTTTGAAGAATAAACACCATCATCATCATAAACTGATGATAGCTGATTTGCAGAAGTACATGCCGATAAAATGAATAGAGAAACTACTGCGAATTTTAATAGGGTTTTCATAATTTGGTCCTCCCCGTGTTTTATTATTTTAATTATTGTAAATCTTAAGTTTATATTTTTTAATTTTGCCAAATAAAATCAATGATAAAATTTCTTGAATTAGAACAAATTTTATACCAAAGTAAAGAAAATGGCAAAAGATTTCACAAAAAGAGCAGATAATTATTCGCAATGGTACAATGAATTGGTAATTAAAGCTGATTTAGCTGAAAATTCTGCAGTTAGAGGCTGTATGGTTATCAAACCTTATGGATATGCAATATGGGAGAAAATGCAAGCTGCATTAGATAAAATGTTTAAAGAAACAGGTCATCAAAATGCATATTTCCCATTGTTTATACCTAAATCTTTTTTTAGCAAAGAAGCAAGTCATGTGGAAGGATTTGCTAAAGAATGTGCTGTGGTAACGCATTATCGTTTAAAAACAGATGAAAATGGTAAAATTGTAGTGGATGAAACCGCAAAATTAGAAGAAGAACTTATTGTTCGTCCAACTTCAGAAACTATAATATGGGATACCTACCGTAATTGGATTCAATCATATAGAGATTTGCCTATTTTGGTAAATCAATGGGCTAATGTAGTAAGATGGGAAATGCGAACACGTTTATTTTTGCGTACAGCAGAGTTTTTATGGCAAGAAGGTCATACTGCTCATGCTACACAAGACGAAGCATTAGTTGAGACTCGTAAAATGCTTGATGTTTACGCTACTTTTGCCGAAAATTTTATGGCTGTTCCAGTTTTAAAAGGTATTAAAACTGCCAATGAACGTTTTGCAGGTGCTATCGAAACGTTTTGTATTGAAGCATTGATGCAAGATGGTAAGGCTTTACAAGCTGGAACTTCTCATTTTTTAGGACAAAATTTTGCGAAAGCATTTGATGTTAAATTTGTATCTAAAGAAAATAAACAAGAATATGTTTGGGCTACTTCGTGGGGTGTTTCTACCAGATTGATGGGTGCTTTGGTAATGGCTCATTCTGATGATAATGGATTGGTGTTGCCTCCAAAATTAGCTCCTATTCAAGTAGTTATTATTCCTATTTACAAAAATGACGAACAATTAGCTCAAATTTCTGTAAAAGCCGAAGCCATTAAAAAAGCCATTGAAGCCAAAGGAATTAGCGTAAAATATGATGATAGAGATACTTATAAACCAGGCTGGAAATTTGCTGAGTATGAATTTAAAGGCGTTCCTTTACGTTTAGCAATTGGCCCACGTGATTTAGAAGAAGGAACCATCGAGGTTGCTCGTCGCGATACCATGGAAAAAGCAATTTATCAACAAATTGATATTGAAAATAAAGTTGAACATTTATTAGAGTCTATTCAAAATAATTTATATCAAAAAGCTTTGAATTTCAGAGATATGTCAACTTACAAAGTAGATACTTGGGATGAATTTAAAGATACTATTGAAAATAAAGGTGGATTTGTATTGGCACATTGGGATGGAACTACCGAAACTGAGCTAAAGATTAAAGAAGAAACCAAAGCTACTATACGTACTATTCCTTTGAATAATCCTCAGGAAAACGGAAAGTGTATTTACACTGGAAAACCATCGATACAAAGAGTGGTTTTTGCAAAATCTTATTAATATACACTTATATTTCAATAACTTAATTCTGACATGGTATAAATCCCTGTCAGAATTATTTGTAAAAAATTATCAAAGTGAAAGTAGCAGGTTTTAGTTTTGTTAGAAATGCCATAAAATATGATTATCCAATTATAGAGGCAATTACATCTATTTTACCAATTTGCGATGAATTTATAGTGGCTGTTGGTAATTCAGAAGACGATACATTGGAATTAATTAAAAGTATTGCTTCCGATAAAATTAAAATCATTGAAACGATATGGGACGATAGTTTACGTGAAGGCGGACAAGTGCTTGCAAAAGAAACGGATAAAGCACTACGTGTCATTAGTTCTGAGGTAGATTGGGCTTTTTATATTCAGGGTGATGAGGTGGTTCATGAAAAATATTTAGATGAAATAAAAAACTCCATGTTGAAATGGAAAGATGATAAAAATGTGGATGGTTTGTTGTTTAATTATCGTCATTTTTATGGAAGTTATGATTACGTTGCCGATGCACCCAATTGGTATCGTAAAGAAATTAGAGTTATCAGACCTTCTCAAAATATTTATTCCTACAAAGATGCGCAAGGATTTCGTAAGAATGAAAATAAAGTATTGAATGTAAAAGAATTAGATGCTTTTATATATCATTACGGTTGGGTAAAAAAGCCTAGAATCATGCAACAAAAGCAGGAAGATTTCCACAAACTGTGGCACGATGATAATTGGGTAAAAAAAAATGTTCCTAAACGCCATGAATTTGATTATTCAAATATTAATTCATTAACTGCTTTTTCTGAAACACATCCTAAAGTGATGAATTATAGGTTAAAACAATCGAATTGGAAATTTGATTTTGATTTGTCTTACAAGAATTACAGTTTTAAAGATCGTTTTAAACTCTTAATTGAAAAACTTTGTGGTTATAGAATAGGTGAATATAAGAACTATAAGATTGTTTAATTGTAATAAATTAGGTTTTTAAATAATTAGATCCCCTTTTATGTCGAAAGTAAATCGCTTATATTAAACTACTTACATTCCATTTTCTTTTCAATTTTTGGATTAAATATAATTTTTACGCTTGTTTCTGTGCAATAATTAAGAATAGAGGATATTTTCTAATTTGGTTTTTAAATTCTTTTTCAATTTCATAGAAAATTTTATAATACTTTACAATGAACCCATTGTTAACCATCATTTTGCTTAATTCATTTTTATCAAACCCATTGTGACCATCATAATCTGGCATATGAGAATGAAAACTTCCATCTTCGCTAATTAAGTCACCAATGCATAAATATGCACCAGACTTTAATATGGAATTAAAGTTAGTTAGTATTTTATTTATATCATTAACATGATGTAATGCCATGAAAGTATATACAAAATCTACTTTGTCAATTTGGATAACATTAGCAGGCATTTCAATAAGTAATGGAAATAAGTTTGTTATGTTTTCATTGACAATTTTTTTATTTAAAACATCTATCATTCCTTTAGAACTATCAGCTAATGTTATAGATTTCAAATCATCTTTCAAATGATAACTCAATAGACCTGTTCCACTTCCAAACTCAAAAGCTGTCATGGTTTGATTATCAAATTTAAAATATTTTTTTAGCTCATTTGCCAAAACATTAGCTCTTTCAATCATTTGAGGATTAATATCCCAATCTTTTGCTACGCTATCGAAATCCATTTTGATAAAAGGTTTATTTTAAAAATATAAAGGAATAACAAAAAAATATTAGAATTGTTATTGTAAAGAGTATAAAGAGAATTTATTTGAGAGAGTATATATCATACTTCTTTGACCATTTAGTTTTAAACGGTCAACGCTATAATTACAAATTTAAAGTTTTTATTAGTTGGAATTCAATTAAAAACTCCAAAATAATAATGGGCAATTTTTACTTTTAAAACGTCTTTTTTTATTTCTTTTCTCCATTTAACAACTACTAAACTACTAAATGCCCAAGATTTTTTTCTTAGTTTCTTTCTATTAAAAAAGTTTATTGAAACTAATTTCAAAAAACTTTTCAATAAATCAATATTAATAGTTATTTTGGAGGTTTTTACCAACCAATTTTTACCATTATATCAAATTAAAAAAGCTATAGTTTTCTCTTATAAATGAAGATTTTAAAATTGAAGTTAATTGAAGAAAACACAATTTTTAAAAGTCCCATTTATACTTTTTCTTTCTTCAAATCCAGTGGCAATACACCTGCCATTTCGCCAATTACATTTACCAATTCGCTGCCAGTGGGTATAACAATTTTGGCATTAGTTTTCAACGAAGTTTCAACCGCTTCGAGCTTACGTAATAGTTGAGCATTGCCTGTAAAAAATTTATCAGCTGCTTCATTTACCAATTTAATGGCTTCGGCTTCGCCTTCGGCATGCAAAATTTTAGATTGTTTATAGCCCTCAGCTTCCTTAATTTTGGCACGTTTTACACCATCAGCAACAGTTTCGGCAGCAGTGGCATAATCAATAGCTGCAATTTTTTCGTTTTCAGCTTTTACTACCTTGTTCATAGTTTCTTGCACATCTTTTGGGGGGTCTATTTCTTTTAACTCGGTACGTACTATTTCAATGCCCCAACTTTTGGTTTCTTCGCAAAGGGTTTTGTGTAATTCAGCATTTATTTTTCCACGTTCGCTATTAGCTGATTTTAAAGTCAATGTACCGATAATATTACGTAAAGTAGTACGAGCAAGGTTAACAATTTGCCATTTGTAGTTATTTACGTTGTATTGCGAATTTTTAACGCCTTCTTCACTTTCGATTACTTTAAAATAAACCTGAGCATCAACTCTTGCATTTAGGTTGTCGTTTGTAATAATTTCCTGTGGTTCTGCATCAATCATGAGTTCGGTAATGTTCACTAAAAACATACGGTCGATAAATGGTATAATCCAATGAAAACCAGGTGTAGCATATTTGTGATATTTCCCAAGTCTTTCTATTAAACCTCTGTGGGTAGGACGAATAATTCGTATGCCCAAAAACAAAAATAATACTACGCCCAAAACGACTAATAAAATTGAAATTTCCATGTTAACCTCCATTTTTTTGTTTATAAAAAATAATATAATTTTTTTGTCAAAGATACTATTTTTAAAAATCAGACAAGAATTATTTTATACAAATAATTGAAATCGCAAGAATTTGGTTTTATATGTTTTAAAATTTCATAATTGAAAATGTAATTATTGTTCCATCTAATCAAGCGTCTTTATTAAGATTTGGGTTTTAATTCATATTTCAAAAAAATAAAATGGTATATTTATATAAGACTTTTGCTAAGCCATTATGATAATTATATTGAATATTTTGAAAATAAACACTAATTTAGAAACATTTTATTTATTTTCATAAATTTTGAATTCCCTTCTTTTAATATAAAATTGATATTCAATTACTTAACATTTATATCTTATAAAAAAATAATTTAAAACCAAAAATCAATTTTTAACAATTTAATTAATATAAAAATATCAACTATCTTTGTTTGCAATATTTAATTAAAAATGAAATTAAAAACAATATTTTTTCTTTTTTTAACCATACAAAATCTTGTTATTGCACAAGACATTCTTATGCCTAAGACATTTATTTTCTATCCTGGAGCTTTTCAAAGATGGGAATACAAAATCAGTACGGGTATCAGTCTCACCAGATTACCTAATGAAATTATTGAAGAGGAAATCAATACATTACCTACGATAAATGCTGACTTTAAGATAGGACTTCCCTTGAAATTTATGCTACATTCCAGCATAAAAACAAATTACATTTCAAATATGCTTTCAATAGCTGTCCAGAAAAGCTTAGTTGACAGAAAAGTAGCGTTGGTTGCTGGTACGAATGCCTCTTACTGGTTTGGACAATTGTATCAGGATGTAATTAGGTTAAAAGCCTATGGTTTTATTGTAAATCCATATATTGTAGGTGGATTTCATTTTAATGATATATATTTGTCTTTAAAATTAGAAAATCAATTCAGTATCATGAAAACATCTTCTGACGATGTTATGCTTGGAAGGAGTTCGCAACCTAATTCTGCCTATGCTGTTCAGTTTATAATTGAGCAGCCATTATGGAAAAACAATTGGGTAGCTTTAGGTGTTAAACTAAATTATTCAAAGTTTTATTATCAGGCATGGCTTACTTATACTGCTATTGATGAATATCTTCTATATCCTGAATATTCTTTTACATTTATTTTTTAAAATCTACAGATGGGAAAAATTAAGATGTTCATATTTTTTATCTGCTTATTCTCAATCATAACTTCATGTTATAAAGATTATGATGCACTGGAAATTCCATTAAACGGAAGCTTGGGTTTATTAGAGGGAACTACAACTTTAACTGATTCAATGATGGAAAAATTGGAGGGAATTTATGTCCTTAATTCATCACTTTTTGGAAGTAAAGTTGTTTTAAAAGCCAACGGTAAATACTTGTCTGTCTTTGCTATGAAAAACGAATCATATATTGTACTTCAGGCTGGTTACAAAGATTCTGCTATAATAATGGAAGGCTATTGGCGATATGCATCCAGTTCCGAAACAGGACTTATTACCATGAAAATCAGTCCTGAAAATGGTGCAAAAGAAATTATAAGGGGCGATTCTGTATCAAAAATAATTATCAATGCAATTTGGGGCAGTGAAAACGAATATCCTTCTAACAAATTTGATATGAGTTTCCAAAAGCCTATAACCAAATCATCAGACAATTTCTGGATCATTGCCCATAGAGGTGGAGGTAGAAACATTGATATGTTACCGGCTTCTGAAAATTCATTAAACATCATTCAATATGCAGAGAGAATTGGTGCAAATGCCATTGAGATTGACGTTAGACTTACCAAAGATGGTGTTCCTGTACTCTTTCATGATGATATTATGAGCAAGCGACTAATCAATGAAGACTACTTTATTGGAGGAATTTCTGATTATAGTTTTGCACAACTACGCTCATTTTGTACATTAAAAGATGGAGAACGAATTCCTACGTTGGAAGAAGCTTTACAAACAGTCGTAGATAAAACAAATTTAAAATTAGTATGGCTAGATACCAAATCCTTAAGTATGACAGCAAAAATTGTATCGCTTCAACAAAAATACATGGCACTTGCAGCTCAAAAAGGAAAAAAACTTGAAATATTAATTGGAATTCCTAGCGTTGAAGTTTTTAATGAATTTACAAATTTCACAAATTTCCAGAACTATCCGGCAATCTGTGAACTCGATGAAAGTTACGTTATTCAATCAAAATCACTAATTTGGTCACCTAGATGGTCATTAGGTTTACTCGATGACAGAGTAAATTCAATGCACAACAGTGGTTACAGATGTTTTGTCTGGACGCTGGATGCGACTGAACTGGTCAAATCATTCATCATGAGAGGAAATTTTGATGGAATTGTTACAAATTATCCAAGTATTGTTGCTTATGAATATTATACCTCTGAATAAAAACTTGCTATTCTTTTTTATATTTTTAGTATTTATAAATTATACACATGCACAGGAGAAAAATAGCCTTAAAAAAGGATATTCATTATCATTAAGCATTGGTAACGGTATTATTGCTAATATTGATCAGCATAAAAAATTTACAGATAATATCTTTTATTCACCTTCATTAAGATTTCTATGGAAACCTGATCATATTCTGAATATTGGCATTGAAAGTGCTTATTTGACTGTATCAAAACAAGACTCAACACTGGCTTCAACTGCTTTTGGTGCAACAGCGCTAAGAGCCAGGTTAAATGCAATTCCGCTTTTGTTGGTTTTCAATATGAAAGTTTCAAAAATTGATTTGTTTTATGGAATAGGTTTAAGCTATGTAACTTCGCGTCTTGAAGCTTTTGGAGAAAAAGTTGTAGTAAGTAACTGGTATTATTGCTATGATATTGCAATTGCATATACACATCCATTGTCAAAAAAAATTGATATTGGTATTGAAGGTAAATCATACTTTTTCCCAAAACTTCAAAAAGTATCCGGAGGAATCGTTATCAATTTCACTTATAGAATTTTGAGCTGGTAAAATATAATAATCAAAAATTTGCTTTACAGATATATAACTAAAAATATATGACTTCAACACCTTCAAAAAGTATATTTAATATTATAGTAATAGCTGCTGCTTTAGGCTATTTCGTCGACATATACGATTTAATCTTATTCGGAGTAGTAAAAAATCCAAGTTTAATTGATTTGGGAATAACAAATAAAGATGCTTTGTTTTCACAAGGCAATTTTCTATTAAGTATGCAAATGGCCGGCATGCTTATCGGTGGTATTGTATGGGGTGTTTTAAGTGATAAAAAAGGAAGGATGTCAATACTCTTTCTTACAATATTCCTGTATTCAATTGCAAATATAGCAAATGGGTTTGCACAGAATATTGAACAGTATGCAGTGTTAAGATTTATTGCAGGGTTCGGTTTATCTGGCGAACTTGGCATTGGCATAACAATGGTTTCAGAAGTAATGACAAAAGAATCAAGAGGTTTGGGTGCAAGTATTGTATCGGGTATAGGTATTTTAGGTTCAGCTTTAGCTTTTTTAATTGCAGAGAAGTTTAACTGGCGGGTAGCTTTCTGGACAGGTGGTGGTTTAGGTTTATTATTACTGTTTCTTCGAATAGCAGTTTACGAATCGGGAATGTATGAAAAGACAAAAACCATTAAAGTAAGTAAAGGTAATTTCCTTTGCCTGTTTACAAATAATAAACGTTTTAAAAAGTTTATATTCCTAATTCTATTGGCAATACCCACTTGGTATACTGTGAGTGTACTTGCTATAAATGCCCCCTCTTTTGCTCAGGATGCATTACATATTACTGGCCCCGTAAAAGGCTCAACCTCTGTAATGATGCACTATATTGGTGCAGCTATTGGTAGCTTTTTATTTGGTTACCTATCATTGAAATTAAAATCCCGAAAGAAACCAATTATCTTAGGCATTCTATTTATTGCCTTTTTTGCATTCATTTATTTTGCATTAAGAGGTGCTTCACCTGCAATGTTTTATAGTATATTACTATTGTTAGGCATACCAATGGGAGGTTTATGGTCAATATTTGTAACAACCGCTTCTGAACAATATGGAACTAATTTAAGAGCTACTGTAACGACTTCTGTACCAAATTTTGTAAGAGGAGCTACCATTTTAATTACTTATCTTTTAGGAGCTTTAACCCCCCTGTATGGATTATGGAATGCAGGTGTAATTATTGGTGTATTCTTTATTATCTTAGCATTATTATCGGTTTTCTTTATAGAAGAGACTTATGGAAAAGATTTGGATTATATTGAAGAATTGGAAAAATCATAATATTTATTTTGAATAGTCTTAAAATATATTGTTTATTTCTTTTCTAGAAGTTTTTAAAAATAATAAACGATGAAAGAATAGTTGTTGAAGCATTCAAGAGAAAATATAACAGATTCAGGAATCGCTTGAAGCCACCATTAAAGTGGAAGTGAACATCAACGTAATCAATAATAGGTTTTATAAAAAATACAGTTTAAATTAATTACATTAACAAAGATGATGAATAAAATCAAACATTTTTTATGCATATTTGGATTACTATTTCCCTTTATTATTAACGCTCAAACTTTACCATTCAATATATTGCTTGAACCTTTAAATATCCCAGAACTTGATGGACTTCAATCTTATGCTTATGGTCAGTATGATGGGAAATGGTTAATTATTGGAGGACGTATTGATGGACTTCATCGCAGGCAACCTTTTGCCAGTTTTGATATTGATGGAAATAATACACAATTACTTGTAATTGATCCTTTAGGTCAACAAAAATGGATTGCACCTTTAACTTCGCTTTCAACAGCCTTACAAGAGCAACTTAAATCAAGTAATATGGAATTTTATCAACATGGAGATTATTTATATCTATTGGGGGGTTATGGATATAGTCCTAGTATTGAAGACCATACAACGTTTAACAATCTAACAGCTATTGATGTACCAGCTACAATAAATGCAATTATAAAAAATACAGACTTAACTTCATTTTTTAGACAAATAAATGACAGTCTGCTTCAAGTAACAGGTGGCGAATTAAGAATGATAAACAATAGTTTTTATTTAGTGGGCGGTCAGAAATTTATAGGGAGGTATAATCCTATGGGACCAGACCATGGACCAGGTTTTTTACAGGAATATACCAACCAAATCAGAAAATTCAACATTGAAGATAACGGAAGAAGTATTACAATAAACCATGTATCAGTTATAACAGATGAAAACAATCTTCACAGAAGAGATTATAATCTAGTATCTCAAATTATGCCAAACGGACAAGAAGGATTAACTGCATTTTCAGGAGTTTTTCAAAAGAATCTGGATTTACCTTTTTTAAATTGCGTGAATATTGATAGCAACGAATATAATGTAAACAAAGCATTCACACAATATTACAACCATTACCACTGTGCTGTACTTCCACTCTACTCAGCATCAAACAATGTAATGCACTCTGTTTTTTTTGGTGGCATAGCTCAATATTTTGATGATAAAGGAATATTGACTCAGGATAATAATGTACCCTTTGTAAAAACGATAGCTAGCGTTACAAGAGATGCCAATGGCAAAATGGCTGAGTATAAATTTAATATAGAAATGCCGGCATTATTAGGAGCTGGTTCAGAGTTTATTGCGAATGAGAATTTAGCAAAATATCCAAATGGAGTTATAAAATTAGATGAAATTAAAACGGATACTACATTTGCAGGATATATTTTTGGTGGGATTAGTAGTACAGAGACAAATATTTTTTGGGTTAATGACGGAACTCAAAGCAATGCAAACAGCCAGATATACAAAGTATTTTTAACAAAAAATCCAACATCTAAATTTCATATTTTGAACGAACAAAGTACAGGAACATTGAAAATAATGCATTATCCTGTTACAAATGATAACAACTTAGTTGTAAAATACAATTTAAGCAAAACAACTAATGTAAAACTCTCAATTTATGAATTAAACGGTAAAAAAATTGAAGATAAAATTTTCAAAAACAAATCAGCAGGTGAAAACATCTATAAAAAGAAAATAAGAAAAAATACTGAAAAAAGAATTTACATATTATCTATAGAAACAGATTACGAAAAAGCAATTCAAAAAATAATCATTGAACCTTAAACAATCCGTATAAAAACAAACGCCCTGTAAATCAAATAATTCACAGGGCGTTTGTTTTTAATACTATTTTTATAATTTTCAGCACAATCCTAAATGTGCTATAGTAGTACCTAATTGACTGCTACTACCTGAAAATTCAGATTGGACTTCGCTAGGATTTAAATCATTTTGCTTTACATTAATATAAATAGTGTTTATACAAAAAACACTAATATGTATGTGTTTCTGTTTTTACTTCCTCAATATCAATCTTTTTATTGTCAATTGAGCGCCAAGCATACCAAATGTAAGCTAAAACAAAAGGAACCAATAATGAAACATAACTCATTATTGTTAAGGTATAAAAACTGGATGAACTATTTTCAATGGTTAATGAGCTTTGTAAATCAAATGTTGAAGGATAATAGGCAGTATTATTAAATCCAGCTAATAGAAAAAGAGCGAAAACAGTAAGAATTGTTCCAATACCTGTTAACCAGATTCCTTTTGTACCGCATTTTACAAAACACGCAATTGGTCTTATAATTCCTAATAATACCATTGCAACGCCTAAAATAAAAATGACAGCTACAACAGGCATAGCAATTAAATTATGTAAGTATTTGTAAGGTTCAATAAAAACTTCTTTAGTAAGCGGATTTACAGCAAAACCTTTTGATAATAACAACCAGATTGTAAAAATCAGAAAGAAAATCACAAATGGAATCGCATTATAAACTAATTGTTTTTTAACACGTACCATTATTTCAGTATTATTTACTCTATTCATAAAATAAAGCAATGCCAATACACGGGTTAAAAAGAAAACAGTCAAGCCTAAAGTTAAATTATGCAGATTCAATGCAGCTTCTAATCCATAGGCCATACCTTTCCATTCGGATATTACCGGCATTTTATCGCCAATTAGTCTGGTAATATTCATTTTGTCAACAGAAAAAGCTGAACCAGTAAAAAATGTTGCAACAGCAGTTCCAATTAAGACGGTACCCAGTAATCCATTGATGAATAAAAGCGTTTCATAAGTTCTTTTCCCAAATAAATTATTTGGCTTTTTGCGATATTCATAGGAAACAGCCTGTACTACAAATGCAATTAAAATCAACATCCAAACCCAATAAGCACCACCAAAACTTGTAGAATAAAACAGGGGAAAGGAGGCAAAAAAGGCACCACCAAAGGTAACCAAAGTGGTAAATGTAAATTCCCACTTTCTGCCTAAAAGATTAACCAAAACTGTACGTTCGTCTTCGGTTTTTCCAAGTGTGTAAATCAATGTTTGACCACCTTGTACAAACATAAGAAATACTAATATTGCACCCAATAGGGAAACGATTATCCACCAATATTGTTGCAAAGTGATATATGAAAATGTTTCAAACATAATACTATTTTTTAAGATTTAATTAATTTTTTATTGTAAGATGATTAGCATCTTCTGAACCTGGTCCTTTTTTAATTTGTGAAACCATTATTTTGATTTCAGCAATGAGTAATCCTGTAAAAATTACTAAAAACAACCAAAAAGTAAATTGTACAGAAGCAGGTTTAATTTGAGAAACGGCTGCTATAGTTGGCAAAATATCCTGAATAACCCATGGTTGACGACCTACTTCAGCAACAACCCAACCTAATTCTGAAGCTATATAAGCCAATGGAATTGTCCATAGTGCGGTATACAAAATAAAGCGCTTCTTTTCAATTTTATCTTTCTTAATTAATAGTAATACAACCAGAAATAAGGCTAAAAAATGAAATCCCAAGCCAACCATAATCCTAAATGAATAAAATGTTGATGGTACACTTGGAATTAATTCATTCACATCTCTATTAGCATAATATCCATATCCAAAATGAGCATAATTTTCATTGAATCTTGCCAGAGCAGAAGTTGCAATACTATCATTTCCAGTTTTTTTAGCATTTTTATATTCAGCAAGTGACTGTATTGAAATCTTTCCTTTTTCACTGCGTTCTTTGTAGGATAATATATGATGCTCTGCATTACCTTTAACTAAATCATGAATACCAGGCACATAAGCATTGGGATCTAAAAATGCCATGTAGGAGAGCATATTTGGAATTTCTAGTTTAAATACAAAATCTTGTTCTTTAGGATCAGTTTCGGTTTTATTTTTTTGCAAAAAACCAATGGCAACTAAAGGAGCATTTTGTTGTCCGGTATATAGGTTTTCCATAGCAGCAAATTTCATGGGTTGAAATTTAGCCATGTTACGGGCAGAACCATCTCCAGTTACGATTGTTAGAAATGATGCAGCAATACCAAAAATTGCTGCCACTTTCATGCTTTTTTTGGCAAACGTTTTCTCTCTGTTTTTTAACAGATACCATGCACTTACGCCAATTACAAATACTGCAGCCAATACATAAGCAGATAAAGCAGTGTGTAAAAATTTATTAATGGCTACAGGTGAAAACAAAACGTCCCAAAAATTAAGCATCTCGTTTCGGGCAGTATCAGGATTAAATTTCATTCCAGCCGGATTTTGCATCCATGCATTAGCGACTAAAATCCATAACGCTGATAGATTTGAACCAATGGCAACCAACCATGTTGAAACTAAATGAAATTTTTTACTTACCTTATTCCATCCAAAAAACATAACTGCAATAAAGGTGCTTTCCATAAAAAATGCCATGATACCTTCAATAGCCAATGGTGCTCCAAAAATATCACCAACAAACCATGAATAATTTGACCAGTTTGTACCAAATTCAAATTCAAGGATAATTCCTGTTGCTACACCAATTGCAAAATTAATTCCAAATAGCGTCATCCAGAATTTGGTAATTCGCTTCCATTCAGGATTACCAGTACGTACATACTGGGTTTCCATAAAAGCAATAATAAAAGAAAGCCCCAGGGTTAAAGGTACAAACAACCAATGATACATGGCTGTGAGTGCAAATTGAGCCCGCGACCAATCAACGAGTGAAAAATCTACATGTTCCATACTTTAATGTTTAAAATTATTTTGTTAATTGTTTAATTACATAATTACTTCTTTCATCATCTGTTTTAAAATTTGATTTCAAAAAATTTGGAAAAAATAATAATTTTAAAATCAAAAAAATGATGCCCAATTTTATAAGGATAATTATCCATAGTTTTTTTCCAACTGTCATATTTTTAAACCCTTGAAAATAAAACTCAAATATTTTTTTTGCAATTTTCATCATACTTATTCAGTTCATTCTTTATTCAGGACAAATGCAGATAGAATTTAAAAAGATTATCAAAAATATTTCTCTAAAATATAAAATAGTCATTGGTCATTAAATAGTATTTTATATAATAATAAAAAATAGAATATAGTTAACTAATAAAAGTATAGATTATCAATAATGCTAAAATCAAACCGATAAGCACAGCAAATAGTCCAAACAAACGCAATGTGATATCTAACCATAGCGGACTGGGTTTCTTTACCTCAAAATCTTGAGTAATCCCTTGC
Source organism: uncultured Bacteroides sp. (assembly GCA_964618755.1). GTDB lineage: Bacteria > Bacteroidota > Bacteroidia > Bacteroidales > JACABE01 > JACABE01. Next base: position 29,795 of record CAZUCB010000002.1, read on the forward strand.
TCTTGATAGCGTTCCCATTGTTCGCTTCGTTCATGAATCATTTCTTCCTCAGTTATTTGACCATTAAAAATTACAAAGTCCATAGGAAACTTTTCAGAGCGAAAATGTGTGTTGAAGAAATGGATGGTAAAAATGAAACCAACAGCTAACAACGCCTCGTCTGAATGAATGATCGTTGCAACGTTAAAAAACCATCCTGGTAGGAATTTTCCAAAGAATTCAGGAAACCAAAGAAGTAATCCACTAGAACCTATAACAGCTACCCCCCAGAAAACAGCTAAAAAGTCAAATTTTTCCCAATAAGTCCATCTGTCAAAGCTTGGTTTTGGTCCACGGAAAAAGAACCAACGAAACATAGCCTTCATATCACGAAAATCTTTTCGATTAGGAAAAAGGGAATCAAAACCGAATAGTCGTTGAAAGAAGCTTTCATTTGATGTTTTTTTAGAAAATAGAAAGCGACTACTCATCACAAGAGCTACAATAAAATATCCAAAGGTAATGATGGCACAAATTCGATGAATTAAGCCAGCATTGGTGGTTCCTCCAAAGAAATCCATTAAAACTTTACCCCATGAAGTTTGATTAAATTTCAATGGAAGACCAGTTAAAGCCAATCCAAGGAAACTAGTTACAACAAACAAATGAAGAATTATATGTATAGGACGAAAACGTCTGTAAACTTTTCTTCTAATTTTCTGATTTTCTTTTGAATTTGTTGCTGATTTATAAAAGAAAGCCGCATTGCGCATTTGTTTCTTTTCAACAAAACCTCTATATGCCCATAGTATTGAATGAATCCAAAAGAACAGGAAGGTTCCAATCAATAGAGCATTCATGCTTATGGTAATCCAGAAAAGCAGAGGAAACTTACTGTAGTTGGTGGGTTCTGCATGGGCAATAAATTTTGTAAATTTATTACTAGAGTACTTATGACATTGTTTACAGGTATTAGCTATATGGGCCGAATTCACAGTTGAATTGGTATCCTTTTCCGGAAGAATATTGTGTGCACTATGACAATCTGAACAGCCAGCAACCTTTTCAGGATAGCCAAGTCTCATGTTCTTACCATGATAACTTTCAAAATAGGTTTCTGGTGCTATTGTAGTCACTTTATTTCGTGCCATCATTTCCGCATCTGAGTGACACTTCAAACATGCTTGTGTATGGAAAGATCGTCCTTGAGCATCATTATCAATTTTTTTAATAGCATGAAGACCATGACAATCTGAGCAAGTAGGAGCATCATTTTTTCCATTAATAAGTGCTTTAAAGTGTGTCGATTTAAAATAGTGAGATACTTTCTGATGACATTGCCCACACAACTTTGCTGCAGCCACTTTATCATTTTTAATAGAAGTGATATTATGAATGTCAGCATGGCATTTTGAGCAAGTTATAGGAAGTCGATTAGCATTGTGAATACTTGTTTCATGTTCTTTCGCAATTGAATTGTGGCAACTATTACAATTCATGGGTTTAAATTTAACAATACATTGTTTTTTCCCTGCTGTCTCCCTTACAATTGTTTGCTTAGCCTCATCCTTAACGTGACATGCAGAACACATAAGCGAATTATGAACAGACGCATTGTAAGCATGGGTGGAAATATTTTTTTTGTGGCAGCTTATACACTCCGAGTTAGATGAAGCTAAAATTGAAGGAGTTTGTGCTATTGCCACTAATGTTACCAATCTAATGATTAGTAAAAGGCTAATTATTTTGAATGTTGAAGATAATTTATTCATAAGATTTAATAAAATTTAGCTGCAAAGTCCTCCTGATCGTTTTTTAGAACCTATTTTAATTTTAGGAACATATGCATTTTTTGAGAATAATTGAAGTACTTCTGCTGGAGGAGAAGCAAGATTGATCGCTTTCTCATGTATTTTTTTATCAGCAAATAGACTAATCCAGTTATGTAAACCGTTTTCGAGTATATATAAATTTACTACTCCCTGAACTTTCAGATATTGCCACGCTTTGATAGAGATTGAATCGTTATCTGCTAAAAGCACCACAACACCTTGAGGTGGAAGCTGAGCAAGTGGAGCCACAAACTTAGCATTTAAAAGGTCGTCCAGTTTAACATTTTCTGAACCACTCAAATGAAAATTCTCAAAATCTTTATTCGGACGTAAGTCCAGCGTAATAAGTTTTATTGTTGATTCGTAATTAGTTTTTACATATTCCAATGGATGAATAAAAACAGCTTTTGATGAAAGTTGTCCTGAATACTTGGTTTCCATAATTTTCCATTTACGAATTGGGTCAGGTTGCCCGATAGACCAAACCAATACTGCAATTGCAACTAACACAACAGCACCGTAAAGATAAGGTCGCTTTGTAATTTTCCACGTCATGGCTTTACCTGTTTCCTTATTTTTGAAAAACTCTTCCACTTTCTCTGCACCATAAAACATCATTAAAGCAAATATTGTAACAATAAATACTGTTGCACCAATTGATATACCCAACCAGTCGGAAACCAAATATCGGTCGGTGAAAGAAGAATTCCAGAAATCTTCAAACCCAGGTAAAGATTCACCAAACAGCCCAGCTCCAATAATTGTTCCAACAAGGAAGAAAAGTCCATCTATTTTAAAACTTGCTGTCGCAACAAGCGAAGTACCAGGACAATAACCACCAATAATAAAGCCAACTCCCATAATGAGTCCTCCAACAATACCAGGCAATAAGAATGTTTGGTTTACAGCGAGTTGAGAAAAATCGAGCAATCCTAAGGCTGATGAAAGAAAAATCAAAAGGCAGGCTACAAGAATACCTGTAAACATTGTTTTTAATACGGTCATATCTTTTAAATAAAATTGAGCAGCAAGACGACGTGAATCGCCAAATCCTGCTAATTCTAAAGCAATACCGAAACCAGCACCAATTATAAAGAAAACCGCATATCCGCCGGCTTTTCCAAGTTCTGTAATAATATCAATAGGTAACATAGTAAATTTCTCTTTTTTATAAATTAATCAGCCCAAAGACGACGAACAAAATATGCAACTGCATAGCCTCCAATAAATACACTAAACATAAAAGCCCAACTTCCAAGCGAAAGAACTGCTCCACCTGATAATGCTTGCCCTGATGTGCACCCACGTGCAAATCGAGCTCCATATCCCATAATAATTCCTCCTAATATTGCAAAGAAAAGTCGTTGAATATTAGATATTTTAGATCCTTTGTATATTTCAATTTTTAATCTACCATTTAGCAATGCTGAAATTAATCCACCTGCAAATGTTCCAATTAAAAGAAGAATGCTTGGGTGATCTAAAGCGTTACTTTTGCCTGCTCCCATAGAAGCAAAAGTACCGACACTGTCAACATGTGATGACCAAAACAATTTTGTAATTGCAACTTGAATTCGACTAATTGCTCCTGAGGCTCCCAAACCACTATGAGTTAATGCAAAAGCGGCAAAAAGAACTACACCGAGAATAGTTCCAGCAAAATATGGATTTTTGACGTTTTTTGGTATCCTTTTCATTGTATAATTTCTTTAATTATTATTTTATTTCTTAACTACCTGAACAGGATCACGATCGTATCCAAGTTCTTTCCAGTTCAAACGACCTTGCTTAGAATGGCATTGCTCACATGACAATGCATTCTTTTTTATTGAAACCATGTGAGTAATTGGCCCATACATCTTTGTATGCGTAAAAGCATACTTACCACTATAAGGCAAACCGTTGATTTCTGCACCTTTTTTAATGGCATATGCCCAATTAAATTTAGTCCAATATCCACCTTCACCACTGGTTAATGGTGGTATAATTATATTATTAATTGGATCATAAGGTTGGCTGGCATGATGTATTTTAAATGGCCATATCTTTGCCTTTGAATCATTACGTGAACCAATCGGACGATTAATAAAATGTTCAGCTTCTGAATCAAGCTTGTCACCAAGGACGTAGCGATCCATTTTGCCTGTGTACCAAGCATAAGTTGGAACAACATCCTCCTCATAATGAAACTCACCTTTAATTTTCAGGTATTCATGAGGGCTGTCTTTTCGGGTAGAATCACCTGCTTTTGACCAATCCCAAGTCATTTTTGTCGGGAACTTTCTTGCAAACTCAGGAATATGGCAGGTCTGACAGGCTATACGAACAGCATGTTCGTTAAGACGCTGATCTTTATGAGCTTTCTCTGTATGACAATTCTCACATCCAAAACGAACTGCCTTGGTTTTTTCAGTATACGTTGTATTCAATTTACCAGAAATAACATGATTGTGTGTTTTATGGCAATCTATACATTGAAAATTGAGCTTACCCATATGGTAGTCAAGTTCCTGATTTGCATTCAGTAAAGATTCGTCAAGATCTCCATGTTTTACACCCATACCCCCACCTCCATTGAAATGGCAAATGCCACAGTTTTCACGATAAGGACGACGTACACTTCCTGCAACTAAACGTAAATCAACATTTTTATTTGGCAAGCCGAGTTTTGTTTTTGAGTAAGTTCCAGAGCCATCATGGCATACTATACAGTCCACATTTTCTTCTTTTGAAAAATCGAAACTCATGTCCCCCCAGCCATATCCAGCATGACATATTACACAAGAGCCCCAATTACCTACCACACTGATACAATAGTTATTTATTTGATTTCGTTTTCCAAGAAGAATACTTTTCCCATTTCGAACAACATCACCACTAATCCATGTCCAATGTGCTGTTTGCATTATTTCCTTAGCACTATTTGTATGACATTTAATGCACATTCGGGTCACTTGCTGAGGAGAAGTAATCGAGTCCTTGAAATAAGCACTGTGGTCTAAATGAGGCAACATGCGTCCTTCAAGTGGATTTTCAGGATGTTGCTCAGATTCTTCATTGGTTTTAGAGTTATTGTTGCACGAAGTTGCTACTATTAAAAACAGAAGCAATATTCCAGCAAGACGTAATGTAAAGAGTAAAGACTTAAAAATTGTCATAATTTCTTATTTGAATGTGTAATTGTCCCTTCAAAAAAAACACTGATATTATTATTTTTTAATATCTGAAGCAAAGTTAAAGTTATAAGTAGTTATTAAGATATAATCTTATGTGAAGATTGGTAATATATTTTGTGATATTCATCACATTTTATATATCTTTGTATTCTTAATTTAATTTCATGGAAAAAAAAAACTGTAAACACTGTTCTGTAAAATCAAAAGCAGAAGAAATCCTTAGTGTTGATGAATTAGAGGAACTTGGTAGAAGTTGTAATGATGTTGATTTTAAAAAAGGGGAAAGTATCATCAAAGAAGGCACTCTAACTTCTAATGTAATTTATATTAAAAGTGGCTTGGTTAAAATTCACAAAAAGGGACCACATAAAGAATTGATTTTAAGATTAGTAAAAGCACCTTCTTATTTGGGATTGCCTTCTGTTTTTGGTGATAAAATCAATCAATATTCGGCTACAGCTATCGAAAATTCAAGTGCTTGTTTTATTTCATTCAATGCTTTTCAAAAATTTATTTTTACAAATGGTAATTTTGCTTTGGAAATAATTGCTGAATTATGTCGAAACGAAATAAATGACAACCAACGTTGGGTGAATCAATCTCAAAAAAATGTAAATGGTAGATTGGCAGAAACCCTTTGCTGTATATCTCATCATATTTTTCAAAACGAAACTTTTAATCTTCCTCTTACACAAAGCGAATTGGGTGATTTAACAGGTACTTCCCGCGAAAGTGTATGTAGAATTCTCACTGAGTTTTCACAGGATGGAATTATCAGTCAATCTGGTAAAGAAATATCAATAATAAATGCTGAAAAGTTAGAAAAAATAAGCAAAAATGGTTGATATTTTCTTTACAATTCATTAAAAAAATAATGCCTTTGTAAAGTTTATTTTACACCATTTGGCAAATTAAGTATAAAAAAGAAAGCCACGAAAAGATATATTCGTGGCTTTCTTATTTTGTGATATTATGATTTGGGAAGTTTTCTTTTCAACGAATTATTGATTGAGAAATCAAGTAAATTATAGATTGGATTATTCCTTTATAAATTTAATGGTCTGTTGACTTTGTCCTTCAACTTGAAAGAAATAAATGCCACAATTCAACGTATTAATATTAATAGTTGTAGCCTTTGAAGTCAATTTACCTTTAATTACAACTTTACCCAGTAAATTGAATACGGAATAATTCATATCTGATAAGTTTGGGTTTGCTTTTACCACAATTATATCTGTAGCTGGATTTGGGTATATTTCTGAGAGCCAAACTTGTTTATTTATCTCATTAATACCGGTAATAGTATTATTGTAACGAGCTAAGGCAAAATCAGCATCACCATTATATTTGCTGTTTCCTGCCACTATTATTTTACCATCGGATTGTAATGCTATGGCTCTGCCAAAATCAATATGACTACTAAAATCGGTAGTAAGTTTACCATCTGTATCAAAAGTAATGTCGATGCTTCCATTGATTGTATAACGTGCTAAAGCGAAATCATAACTGTTGTCATTTTTACTATATCCTGCTGCTAAAATTTTATCATCACTTTGTATTACAATTGAATTAATTTCATTTGCAGAATTGCCAATTGCATTGGTTACTATTCCATTGGCACCAAATGTGCTATCGATTATTCCATTGGTTTTGTATCGAACTAATGTAAAATCTGTTGTAAAACCATTGTGACTATATCCTGCCATTACGATTTTGCCATTGCTTTGTAAAGCTATTGAATTACAATAATTAATAGTTGCACTTATAGATATAGTATCTTTTCCATCGGTATTGAAAGTATTGTCGGGGCTTCCATCAATATTAAAGCGGGCTATTGCAAAATTTGGATTGCCATTATTAACACTATTTCCTGCTAATACAATTTTGTTGTCATTTTGTATTAGGATTGTACTACAGGAAGCTAAACTATCTTCAAAATTGGTTAATGCTATTCCATCGTAATTAAAAGCAAGGTCAGGGATGCCGCTACTATGGTATCGAATAGCAAACATTTGTTTACTCCCATTATTATTTATTTCGGTAGTGCCAGCTACTGTAATGTCGCCGTTGCTTTGAAGAGCTAAAGCATTTCCATAATCGTTAAAGCTACCTACAGATGTTGTAACTATTCCATTATTACCAAAATTGATGTCGAGGGTTCCATTGCTATTATAACGAGCTACTGCTACCACACTATAACCCTTAATACTATCCTGAGTTGTACCTGCAATTATAATTTTCCCATCGCTTTGTATTGCCATAGAATTTCCGTAATCATGAAGGCTACAAACAGAAGTGGTTACTATTCCATTGGTACCAAAACTATTGTCGAGAGTTCCGTTTGAAAGATAGCGAGCTATTGCAAAATCTGGATATGAAATTGGATAACTATATCCTGCTACTACAATTTTCCCATCGCTTTGCACTGCAATGGCTGTAATTTCGTCGTACAGACTCCCAATATTAGTAATAACTTTACCATTTGTTCCAAAACTAAGGTCTAACGAACCGTCTTGAGCATAAGAATTGCTTTTCAATAACAAAGATGTAGTAATAAATAATGCTAATGTAACAATTGTAATTTTCTTTTTCATTTTATAATTTTCTTCTTCCTACTCTTATGGCTTTTCGGTTTCGCCCCGTTTTTTTAATATGGGTTCTGGTCTCCACTTTTTCTGTTTGTTATTAATTTGTTTGAGGGTAATAAATAATTATAATTTTCAACTACTATTTGTAAATCTCTTTTTTGTTTCGCTGATTAATAATTGTACTATATTTATTTGTATAAATTTTATATAAAAGATGACAAAGCTACAAAAAAAAATATAATGTATTAAAAAACTTATAAAGATTTTTGCAACATAAGAAAGTAAATATAAATGTACTTAAATATTTTAAATCTTTCCATCTACCTATTAATTTGAGCCGTTTACCTATTTTGTTTTTTTAGGGTAAGGTATGCGCGTAGTTTTGCATCGAATACAATTACAATAGTTTTTTTTAAAGTAAATTTTGAGTGTGCACTTTTAATTGATAGTGCACACTTTTTTAAAAATTCAATAAAATATTTTATTATGAAAATAAATAAAAGCGTATGTGTTAGCGAAGCGGGTTCCCTTTTTCATCCGTTGACAGGAGATTTTTTTACATTGAACCCAGCGGGTGTTGAAATATTTACCATGTTGAAAAAAGAAAGTAGTTTTGACCAAATTATGCAGTCAATTCTTTCAAAATACGATGTTGACAGAAATACTTTCGAAAGAGATTATTTTGAATTTACAGCGGCACT
>CAZUCB010000002.1:38170-40682 GCA_964618755.1 uncultured Bacteroides sp.
ACGATGTTGACAGAAATACTTTCGAAAGAGATTATTTTGAATTTACAGCGGCACTTAGAAAATACAATTTGATAGAATCGGGGATGAATGAATTTTAGGCATTAAATTGTCGGATTTAATATAAAGTTTAGTACTTTTGAATAAAAAAAAACAAATCATGAGCAGACAAAAATATATTCAAGTGTTTATTCACATCACTGCATGGTTTTGCTTTTTTACTTTGCCTTTTTATTTCATACCAAAACCACCCGATAATTTTAAATTTCAGCCGGATGATTATATATATTTTTTTTACTTCTTAAATAATCTATCGTTAATAGGCTTTTATTATTTGAATGCTGAAGTTTTAATTCCCAAATTATTAGCACGTCATAAAATTTTCTACTACCTGCTGTCGATTGCTGCACTTTTTTTATTGATAGTGATTTTTCCTGAATATATTAAACCCCAGCATGAATTTGTAGATACTGGCAGTTCTGGTAGTCTTGGTCCGGGAAGCCCTATGCCCATGCCTAAGCATATATTTAATGCGATGCTTGCCTTAATGTTTTTCTTTATCTTTATCATAAGCAGCGGTATTAAAATTATTAACAAATGGTTTGAATCGGAAAAGAAAAAAACACTGATTGAAAAAGAAAAACTACAAACAGAACTTACCCATCTTAAAGCTCAGATAAACCCTCATTTTTTGTTTAATGTGTTAAATACAATTTATGCTTTATCTCTTAAAAAATCGGATAACACACCAGATGCCGTAATGCAGCTTTCGAAACTGCTCAGGTATATCGTAAACGAAACTCAGTCGGATAAAGTGCCTCTGGATAAAGAAGTGGATTGTATCAATAATTATATCGACCTTCAAAAAATGCGGCTATCCGAAACGGTTGAAATTACTTATCGTAAGTCGGGCGATTTTATGCAAGCCAGTATTGCACCGCTTATGCTGATTACTTTTGTAGAAAATGTATTCAAACATGGTGTAAGTACACATGAAGTTTCGCCTATATTAATTGAAATATCAATAGAGAAAAATGTATTTTCGTTTAAAACTACGAATAGAATTTTTAAGCAAAGCGATGAGGAAAGTGCAGGCATCGGATTGGTGAATACCAGAAAAAGACTCGAATTAATTTATCCCGAAAATCATAAGCTTACAATAACAGAATCGAAATCTATGTTTAATGTTGAGCTCACAATTAATTTATAATGATAAAATGTATAGCTATAGATGACGAACCTTTGGCGTTGGAAATTATTTCGGCTTATGTATCCAAAGTCAGTTTTCTGGAAATGAAAGGATGCTTTACCGATCCGTTTAAAGCCACAGAAGTTATTAAAAACGAAAATATAGATCTTATATTTCTCGATATCGAAATGCCCGACTTAAACGGAATGCAATTTTTGAAATCGCTCAAACAACAACCCATCGTTATTTTTGTAACTGCTTATAGTGATTACGCTGTGGAAAGCTTTAACATGGATGCCGTTGATTATTTATTAAAACCTATTGAATTCGACAGGTTTTTTAAAGCTGTAAATAAAGCATCCGATTACTATAAGTTTATTCATAATCAATATCAATCGGAAGATAATTATATTTTCATAAAATCAGATTATCAGATTAAGAAAATAAACATCGACGATATATCTTATATTGAGGGCTTGGATGATTATATAAAGATTTATTGCGGCGAAAATTTCACCTTGTCACTTATGCCGCTCAAAACAATTTTAAGCAAACTTCCTTCCAAGAAATTTATCCGAGTGCATCGTTCGTATATTGTATCCATTCCGCATATCAATTCTATTCAAAGAAACCGAATCAGCATAAACAATACGTTGATTCCGATTGGCGATTCCTACAATGCAGAATTCTTTAAAATTATAAAGAATTCCTGAAATCAAACCTTATTCCACAACAGCCTGATAAATGAAAAATGAGAACTGTTTTTAATAGTTTTCTTTCCTGTATTTATCTTTTGTGATTTTCAATTAAATAAAATTGTATCTTTGTTTTATAAAATCTTAGCCTTATGAATTCAAAGTACGAAAACATCCGTTTAAATTATAAAATCTGGCTCGAAACCCAAGACGAATTAGGTATTTTGGGTGATGGGAAGTGGTTGTTACTTAAAGCTATCAGCGAAACAGGATCGCTTAAGTTAGCCATGGAAAAACTCAATTTGAGTTATCGAAAAACATGGAATAATCTCCAGCAAATTGAAGAACGTTTAGGTTTCTCAATTTTGGATACACAAAGAGGCGGTGCTGACGGAGGTAAAACAACGCTGACGAAGGAAGGCGAAAAAATTGTAAAAGCATTTGATAATTTCCATACTGAATTCGATACTTTTATTCAACAAGCATTTATTAAGTTTAAATTAGAGTTAGAAGAGAAATAAGTACTTGGAATACTTAGAGTACTTGGAGTACTTGGAGTGTAAAGTATAGAATTTAAAAAATATAAAGAATTCAAATAAATCAAAAAATAATTCAATATCTGAATTTTTCA
>CAZUCB010000002.1:40782-47005 GCA_964618755.1 uncultured Bacteroides sp.
AATGCAGCCAAAGGCTTTGAATATGGCAGCGGTTTTGAAGGTGCTGAAATGATAGGTTCACAACACAACGATATTTTTAACAGCGATTTCTCTACCCAAACCAACCACTCCGGAGGTATTCAAGGCGGTATTTCCAATGGCGAAGATATTTATTTCAGAGTTGCATTTAAACCCATTGCCAGCATAATGCAAGCGCAGCAAACTGTGGATAAAAAAGGAAATTCCATTACGCTCGAAGGCAAAGGCAGACATGATGTGTGCGTATTGCCACGTGCCGTTCCAATAGTAGAAGCCATGGCTGCTTTAGTAATTATAGAGCATTGGCTGAGGTGGAAAATGTATTTGTAATTAAAATAAAATAAAATATTTTCAGGCAACAATAAAAATCATATCACTTTTTTTAGGTTTATTATAGATAACAATGGTTTTTAACTTATTTTTATTCCGATTGATTGATTGTATATTGCAAAAAAAATTAACTTTGCTAAATAATAAAATATTAAAATTGCCTTAATCATTAATATATATGTCTTTAATAAACAATCTATTAAAAATCATAATCATCACTTTTTTTATCATAATTTTTTCAAACAATTCAACACAAGCGCAATATGGTACAATAAAAGGTTTTGTATATGAAAAAGAATCGGGTGAACCTATAATTTTTACCAATGTTTTTTTAAAAAAAACCTCCATTGGTGGCACAACAGATGTAAATGGTTATTTTGTAATTTCAAAAATACCTCCAGGAAATTACACACTTATGGTTACTTATTTAGGATATGATTCAATAGCATTGCCTATTTCAATTAAAGCCAATGACGTAATTACTAAAAAGCTTATACTTACTAAAGGAGCTTATAATTTAGATGTTGTGAGTATTTCGGCCGATAGAGAAGAGGCCCGACAAGAAACCAAAACATCTGTAACAAAAGTAACTCCCAAACAACTAAAACAAATACCAAGCATAGGTGGACAGCCTGATTTAGCTCAATACCTTCAAGTTATCCCCGGTGTGGTTTTTACAGGCGATCAAGGCGGACAATTATACATCAGAGGTGGTTCTCCCATCCAAAATAAAGTTTTATTAGATGGAATGGTAATTTATAATCCATTTCATTCAATAGGTTTGTTTTCTGTATTTGAAACCGATATCATTAGAAATGCGGATGTTTACACTGGTGGCTTTGGTGCTGAGTATGGAGATAGAGTTTCTTCTGTAATGGATATAACTACTCGTGATGGAAATAAAAAAAGATTTGGCGGAAAATTTAGCAGTAGCACTTTCGGTGCAAATTTATTATTTGAAGGTCCTTTATCAAAAGAAAAGAACAATAACTCCAACTCTACTTCTTTTATTATTTCTGCTAAAAACTCTTATTTAGCAGAAAGTTCTAAAATTTTCTATAAATATATTGATACAGCCGGCTTACCATTCAATTTCAACGATTTATATGCAAAATTATCTTTCAATGGTACAAATGGAAGTAAATTGAATTTATTTGGATTTCATTTTAATGACAATGTAAAAAATTATCAAGCATTGGCTGATTTTAATTGGAAAACAACAGGTTTGGGAGCAAATTTTGTTGTGGTACCAGGTAATTCTTCTGTTTTAATGGAAGGTATTGTTGCTTACTCAAACTACAAGATAACCATGGAAGACAAAGATGATTTGCCAAAACAAAGCGAAATCAATGGGTTTAACATGGGCTTGGACTTTACATATTTTTTAGGAAAAGACCAATTCAAATATGGCATAGAACTACAAGGATTTAAAACAGACTATACTTTTTATAATGCTGTAAAACGCGAACTCAGACAAAGCGAAAGCACTACTGAAATAGCAGGTTATTTTAAATATAAATCAACTGTTGGTAAATTTTTGTTTGAACCAAGTATGAGATTTCAATACTATGCTTCACTTTCAGAAATGTCGCTTGAACCAAGATATGCGATGAAATTTTTAATTAACGATAAAATACGCTTAAAACTTGCAACAGGTATATACTCTCAAAACCTTATTGATGCTAAATCAGATAGAGATGTAGTGAACCTTTTCTACGGATTTTTGTCAGGCCCTGACAACCTACCTGAAAAATACAAAGGAGACGAAATTACAAGCAAATTGCAGAAAGCACAACACGCTATTTTTGGAATTGAATATGATATTATTAAACATGTAACAGCTAATTTAGAAGGCTATTATAAAAACTTTTCACAACTATCAAATATAAATAGAAATAAGATTTTTGATGATATTGCACCATATAATGTTAAGTTAATAAATGGCGTAGCAAATCCATTATATAAACCCGACTATTTACGCAAAGATTTTATTATTGAAACAGGAAACGCCTATGGTGTTGATTTTAGCATGAAATACGATTACAAAAGAATTTATATTTGGGCAGTTTATTCATTAGGTTATGTTAATAGAAGTGATGAATTACAAGACTATGTTCCTCATTATGATAGACGACACAATGTAAATTTGCTGTTATCTTATATTATTGGTGCCAAGCTAGATTGGGAATTTAATATTCGTTGGAATTATGGATCTGGCTTCCCTTTTACAAAAATAACAGGAAACTATGAAAAATTAAATTTTACAGAAATAAATCAAAATATCACAACTACAAACGGCGAAATAGGTACATTGTATGATGAATTAAACACTGGAAGACTGCCCGAATATCACCGTTTAGATTTTACTCTAAAAAAGAAATTTGAAATTGCTAAAAATTCAACATTAGAAGCCACTGTTAGCGTAACCAATATGTACGACCGTGACAACCTTTTTTACTTCAACGCTCTTAGGAAAGAACGAGTAAACCAACTTCCGTTTATGCCTAGTTTTGGATTAAATCTAACTTTTTAATTAAAACTTTTTATGAAAAAATCCTTACAAACAGGGTTTTGTATCTCTTTTCTTTTACTTACCTCTACCTATCTTTTTGGTCAAAAAGCAAATCCTGACTTTTATGATTTAAAGAATCTAAAATGGCTTGTCGGCACATGGCAAAGTGATAATAATTTGGAAAAGAATTATGAAGAATGGAATTGGATAAATGATTCTTTGTTGCAAGGGAAAAGTTTTGTTGTTAAAAACAATGATACTATTCTTATTGAGAAGATTTCAATTGCAAAAACAAAAAACGGTATTTTCTATATTGCAGAAGTTGCTGACCAAAACAATGGAGAAGCAGTTTATTTTAAACTAAGCAAAGCTACAAAAAATCACATTTACACTTTTGAAAATAATAGCCATGACTTTCCGAATTCAATCAACTATATGCAAATAAATACCAAAACATTATTAGCTTGGATTGAAGGAAAAGGGAAACGATTTGATTTTAAAATGAAAAAGATAAAATAACGAACGAATTAAAAAAACTATGATAGCTTTTGAAGATGCATTAAAAATAGTATTAAACTCAGCTGTATGCACAACAGAAATTGAAGAAGTTGAAATGCTGAATGCAATAGAAAGAGTTTTGTCCGAAGATATTATTTCTGATATAAATATGCCACCTTTCGACAAATCTGCTGTAGATGGCTTTGCTTGTCGTAGTATCGATTTCAACAAGAAAATAGAATTAGAAATCATCGAAACAATTCCTGCAGGAAAATGTCCTGAAAAAGAAATTTCAGAAGGCAAATGTTCAAAAATAATGACAGGAGCCATGCTTCCTAATGGGGCTGATTGTGTAGTAATGATTGAAGATATTGAGGTATATGGCAATAAAATTAAGTTTACCAAAGATAATACGGCTAAAAACATTTGTTATCTTTCCGAAGATATTCATATTAATGATTTAGTATTATCAAAAGGATGCTTTATTAAACCTCAACATATTGCGGTGCTTGCATCAGTTGGAGCCTGGAAACCTAAAGTTTATAAAAAACCTAAAATTGGCATCATCTCCACAGGCGACGAGTTAGTAGAACCTAATGAGAAACCAGCAATATCGCAAATTAGGAATTCAAATGCATGGCAGTTAATGGCACAAGCTCAAAAATCAGGAGCATCTGCTCATTATGAAGGTATTGCGGCTGATAATAAAGAATCAACTTTTAAAAAGATAAGTGAAGCATTACAAAAAAATGATATAGTAGTGCTTACAGGAGGTGTTTCGATGGGCGATTTTGATTATGTTCCTGAAATTATGCAAGAAATTGGTGTAAAAATATTATTCAAAAGTATCGCAGTTCAACCGGGAAGACCGACAGTATTTGGAATAAAAGATGATAAATATATTTTTGGTTTACCTGGAAATCCTGTTTCTTCTTTTGTTCAGTTTGAAATGTTGGTAAAACCTTTGATTAAAAAACTGATAGGGTATCAAGGTGAAATAGTTGAAATAACTTTACCTATGGGAAGCGATATTTATAGAAAGAAAACTGAACGTAAATCTTTTTTACCTGTTAGTATTCGCAATGGAGAAGTATTCCCAATCGATTATCATGGCTCTGCTCATATTCATTCTTATGTTTTTGCAGATGGAATAATTGCCATAGAAAAAGGAGTTTTAGCTTTGAAAAAAGGAGAAAAAGTTAATGTTAGACAATTATAATCGCAAACTAAACTACTTACGCATTTCTGTTACCGATAGGTGCAATCTTCGTTGCACCTATTGCATGCCTGAAGAAGGTGTAACTTTATTATCTCATACTGACATTTTAAGTTTTGAAGAAATTAAAGATGTTGTTAATGAAGCTGTTTTGTTAGGTATTGATAAAATTAGAATTACCGGTGGCGAACCTTTGGTTAGAAAAGGTATTGTAGCATTAATTGAAATGCTTTCTTCCAATAAAGGAATAAAAGACTTAAGCATGACAACAAATGGCATATTGCTTTCTCAATATGCAGATGTATTAAAAGAAAAAGGATTACATCGTATTAATATTAGTTTAGATACCTTAGATGCAGAAAAATTCAGAACAATTACACGTGGTGGAGATATTGAAAAAGTAAAAGAAGGGATATTGGCTGCTAAAAATGCTGGATTAAATCCTATTAAAATCAATTGTGTAATCAAAGAATCAAAAGAAGAAGCGGATGCCAAAGCAGTAAAAGAATTTTGTATAAAAAATGAATTGGAAGTGCGATATATCCACCAAATGGATTTAAAAACAGGGCATTTTGCAATTGTAGAAGGTGGAGATGGCGGTAATTGTGAAAATTGTAACCGATTGCGTTTAACTGCTGACGGAAAAATTAAACCCTGTTTATTTAACAATCTTGAATTTGATATTCGAAAAATGGGTATTAAAGAAGCATTATTAGCAGCTACTATGCAAAAACCTGCATGTGGTTCATTTAATGCAATCAATCATTTTAATAATATTGGTGGTTGATAAAATCACGAATTATTCATAACTTAATAACAAATAAAACAATGTCCCAGTTTAGTCATATTGATGAGCACGGAAAAGCCAATATGGTAGATGTAAGTGCTAAACCCAATCAGGTAAGAACGGCAATAGCCAGCGGGCATATTCGTTTGCAACCAGCAACTTTGCTTTTAATAAAGGAAAATCAGATGAAGAAAGGCGATGTTCTTACCATTGCCGAAATTGCAGGAATTCAAGGTGGAAAAAAAACCAGCGAGTTAATTCCACTTTGTCATCCCTTAATGATTAGCAAAATTGATGTAAAAGCTTCTATTACTGATACAGGCATAAATGTGCAAAGTTTTGCTAAATGTACAGGACAAACAGGAATTGAAATGGAAGCTCTAACTGCAGTTAGCATATCCTTACTTACTGTTTATGATATGTGCAAAGCTGTAGATAAAGAGATGTGTATTGAGCAAATTATATTAATTGAAAAGGAGAAAAAATAATATTGATTTCAATTATTTTAATCTTTTTGCATTAGCCAGTTCCAATTCAGCAAGGTCAAAGAAGCTTTCATAATTTATTATATCTGATTGCAGCTTGCTTACACCAAAACAAAAGTTTATTCTGTAATTTTGCATATCAGCTAAACATTTGAAAGTATAATCATTAAAATAAATCTTAGAAAGACAGACTTCCTTTATAATTTCCTCTTTGCTCTTATTGTTAAAAAGCAAAGCAAATTCATCTCCAGACCTATACCTGAAAATTTTCGCTTTTTTTGCAAAAAAGGTTTTTAGTGCTACTGAAAATTCTTTTAGAACTTCATCTCCTTTATGAATACTTATAGCATTAAATTCCTTAAAATTATCAATATCAA
>CAZUCB010000003.1:0-43845 GCA_964618755.1 uncultured Bacteroides sp.
AATGATATTGACCACCACGTGGACCAGTAATTATATTTTGATTGTTTCTTGTTGATTCAGTTTGGATTTCTTTTTTGTTAACTTCTTTAATATGGCTTTTATTTGAAGGATCTTGGTTGATGTGTAAATGACAATATCCACTTTCGTTTAATGTTTTGTTTTTGCATCTATTACTAGATTTTGTTATTCCATTGCATTGAACAGAAGTTAATGTTTTTTCGCTAGAGGGTATTTGGTTGTCATTTTTAATATTTTCCCAAGCCCAACATTTGAAACATAATGTTTTTTCAATCAATTCTTCTTGATTATCTGGGAGTAGAGGAAAAAAATCTAACCCAGTTAATTTCTCAACACTATCAATAGAGACAGCAAAGTTTTTTAAAGATTCTGTTGATCCATTGTTAGCAATTACAAATCCGATTCCTTTAATATTAGGCTCATCATAATCAAGAATTACTTTGTAAAAATAAGCTGGTATGACAATTTTATTCTTACCTATTGTTTGCAGATTGTCTGATAGTATTGGGCCAGTAACAACATATACTGAGTTGTTTTCAACTGCCCAGTTTCTGACTAATTCTTCTAATTTTTTCCATACTCCTCTATTAAAACTTGGAGTTTGAGGACTCATATTGCTATAATAAAAAGATTCTGACATTGATATTGATGACCATCCCATATCGGCTGCTGGAGCTAAATGTCCTCTATCATAACCCGAACCAGCATAATCTTTGTCATTATTAGTTTCCTTTTTAAAATTTGGATCTGGTAAAAATTTGTCAGTTCTTTCATATAGTTTGTTTGTCTCATCTTTTGTTAATTGATAAGCTACCCAATTTGCTTGCTTGTATTTTTTATTATACAAAAGAGTATAACCTAAATGAGAAGTTATTTTATCATTTAATTTAACAAAAGGTAATTCAAGATTACCTAATACTTCAGTTTTTAAATTTGATAAAGGAAGGCTATCTGTGTAAATCCATGTTCCATCTTCATACAATAATACTGTTTTCCCTAAATTTGTTTTTACTTCCTCTTGTCCAAAAATCAGTGAATAAAAAACAATATTAACAAGTAATAGTATTGCAAATCTTTTCATTTTAAAATATCATTTTTTTTATTCAACAAATGTATTCATTTTATTTTTATAAATCATCAAAAACTGATTTAATCTTTAACAAAATATTTTGATATTAAAAGCCTGAGCCATTCCTGCTTCGTCAATAATAACAATTAAAAACCAGCCTGAAAATATATCCCCTATAAACAAATAAGCCCCTTCAAAAATAAATGATGGGGCTTATTATCAAGTTCAGACCAAAATTATCCCAGCCTGATTTCAATTTCTTTTTCTTCTTTTACTTCAAGGGTTTTAAATAAAATATTAAAATTTTTCTACAACAAATTCAAGCGATATGAATCTTGTTTTATAAAAATAAACAACAAAATGGTAAACGACCAAAGCGAAGAACCGCCATAGCTAAAAAATGGCAAAGGAATACCAATAACAGGCAATAAGCCTAATGCCATGCCTATATTTACAAAAATGTGCATAAACAAAATGGAAGCTACACCATAGCCATAAATACGACTAAAGGGCGAACGCTGTCGTTCGGCTGCAATAACAATCCTGATCAATAACCCTATCAATAAACCAACTACTACTAAACTTCCAATAAAACCCCATTCTTCGCCAACGGTACAGAAAATAAAATCGGTGCTTTGCTCGGGAACAAAATTAAATTTGGTTTGCGTTCCGTTTAAAAAGCCTTTTCCAATAAAACCACCGGAACCTATCGCAATTTTTGATTGATTTACATTGTAACCAATTCCTTTAAGGTCAATATCCTTGCCCAACAGCACTTCTATTCTTTGGCGTTGATGATCTTGCAACACTTTATTAAAAACATAATCTACAATAAAGATAAAACTTATGGTTAGTATTAAAAACGAAACGACTGTAATAATACCTCTTCGGTTTTTTCTGATAAAATAGATAAACGTTAACGCCAATACTAGCACAATTCCCGATAAAATAAATTGATTGACAATTAATGCCAACACAAAAAGGACGGCGATTATTAATCCAAATACCAAAATATTGCCCGATAAGCCCTCGCGATACAAAACCAATATAAAAACACCATACACAATAGCTGATCCTGTGTCGTTTTGTAATAATATCAACAATGCAGGTACTAACAATATTAAAGTAGCATACACTTTCGTTTTCATCTCTTTAATATGAATATCGGTAGAACTCAAAAACTTTGCCAATGCAAGATTACAAGCAAACTTTGCAAATTCAGAAGGCTGCAATCCAAAGCCACCAATTTCGAACCAAGATTTGGAACCGGCAGTGGTTTTACCGGTAACCAATACTACAATTAATAAAAGCAGAAAAAATCCATAGATTCCAAAAGCAAATTGAGAAAAGAATTTGGGATCAATAGCCATAATAAGCAAGGCGAGAAGTGCAGAAGTTGCAATCCAGATTAACTGTTTGCCATAACTTTGCGAAAAATCGAAAATGCTTTTGTGATTTTCGTCGTAAACGGCAGCATAGATATTGAGCCAGCCCATAAAAACCAGCATTGCATACATACCAACCATTACCCAATCAATATTTCCTAATATGCCTTTTTGTTCTCTCAATGTTTTGAAATTATTACAGCGTTTTTCATTCTTTCTTCCAAATCTATTCGTTTGATGTTTTTGGTAAGATATTTTTCAATCATAAGGCTGGCAATAGGGGCCGCCCAAACACCACCAAATCCTGCATTTTCGATATAAACAGCAATAGCTATTTTAGGATTTACCCTTGGGGCAAATGCAATAAAAATTGAGTGATCTTCGCCATGAGGGTTTTGAGCGGTACCTGTTTTTCCACAAACAACAATGCTATCTATTCTTGCCTGAGAAGCCGTTCCTCCTGGTTCGTTTACTACTTCATACATGGCATCTGCAACAACTTGAAAATATTTATCACTTATTTTAGTGAGATTTTTTTTCAAAAACAAAGGATTAATCGTTTTATTTTTGCCAATAGATTTTACAAAATGAGGTGTGTAAAAATAACCTCTATTTGCAAAAATAGCAGCAATATTTGCCATTTGCAAAGGAATAATTCCCATTTCACCTTGCCCAATACTCAAAGAATAAATTGTGCTAAATGCCCATGCATGATTTCCATATATTTTATCGTAATATTTTGCATTAGGAATACGCCCTTTTTTTACATTTGGAATGTCCACTTCCAATCGTTGTCCTAACCCAAAACTCAATGCTTTATCGCTCCATAAGTTTAAGCCTAATTCGCTGTCTTTAAATCTGTCCTTTGCAAGTCCCTGCTGGATAACCCTTCTAAAAACCTGATAAAAATAAGGATTGCATGACATTTTGATGGCACTTTTTAAATCTGTTGCATTTGGATGTTTGTGGCAACCTACTAAAGATTTGTCACAGGGAAAAGCAGCTCTTTCGGTTATAACACCTTCTTCTAATGCAATTAAAGATTGAACGATTTTGAAAATTGAGCCGGGTGGATAAACTGCCATCAAAGCTCTATCGAATAATGGTTTGCTAGGATCTTTCAGCAGTAAATTATAATTCACACCTCTAACCCTACCTACCAATAAGTTAGGATCGTAAGTGGGACTAGAAACCATAGATAAAATTTCTCCGCTTGTAGGTTCAATTGCAACAATACTTCCTACTTTATTTTGCATCAAAAGCTCACCATAAGCCTGTAAATCGGCATCCAATGTAGAGTGGAGTGCTTCACCAGCAATAGCAACCGTATCGTAAATTCCATTGTGAAAACTACCTTTTTCGCGATTGAAAACATCATACATCACTATTTTTGAACCTTTTTTACCTCTCAAAATACTTTCGTAAAACTTTTCCAAGCCACTCATACCAATATAATCTCCAGATTTGTAGTAGGAATCATTGACTTCATTTCCAATTTCACCAATGTATCCTAATGTATGGGCTGCAATTGATAATGGATATTTTCTCAATGTACGAGATTGCACATAAAAGCCACTGTATTTATAAAGTTTCTCTTGTAAATAGCCATAATTCTCTTTTGAAATTTGTTTTTCAAAAGCTGAAGCAGCATAAGGTGAATATTCTCTGGCTTTCTTTAATTTTAAAATTAAATCATCTTTTGTAATACCTACCAAATTGCAAAGTTCATTTGTATCAAAAGGTTTTATCTGTTTAGGAATTACCATTAAGTCATAAACAGCTTCGTTATAAACTAATAATTTATTGTTGCGATCGTATATTAAACCACGGGCAGGGTAATTTGTAACAAAACGAAGTGCATTTTTATTGGCAGATAAAACATAGCTATTATCAATAACTTGGAGAAAAAACAAACGTGCTATAAAAATTATGCCAACTGCTACAAAAATAGCAATTACCACATATTTTCTACTGTTGTAGGCTTGTTTCATGAATAATATTGACTTTTTTGCCAGTAAAAAAAATTTGCATTCAAAAAACCCTGCATAGCTCTAAAGCCATTACAGGGTTATATATTATAAAGCACAAAAATAAGAATAAATCTAAAGCACTACCACCTTTTTTTGCTTGGTCTTCCGGTTCTGCTGGTATTATCTGAATCTCTTTTATTGATGCTTTTATTTGGATCTTTCTTAAAGCGATTGTCAGAAGATTCTCTTGCAGGACGACTACTGGATTCTCTTGCAGGGCGGCTATCAGCTTCTTTCTTAAAACGACTATTAGATGACTCTCTAAATGGACGACCAGCAGAGGAATCTTTGTTCCATTCTTTTCTTTCTCCACCTCTTCTATCGTCACTCCTTCTATCATCACCTCTTCTTTCATTACTTCTTCTTTCGTAGCTTCTGCTATTGTCGTTTCTTCGGGGTGGTCTGCTGTCACGGCGGTCGCTACTTCTTCTTTCGCTTGAGCCACCATCTCTTCTGGGTGATGATTGTTCAATGGCAACAGAACGGTCACCATATCTTACATCTTTAAATGCAGCCAGCATCATTTCCAGATAGCTTGCTTCTACTTCAAAGAATGAAAAGGATTTAAGTATTTCTATTTTCCCAATTTTGATTTCTTTGTTTTGCATTACATCATTAACTAAACCAATTAAATGAGGTGGTAATAATCCATCCATTTTTCCAAGGTTAATAAATAATCTTGCAAATCCTTCGGAAGTTTCGAGTTTTCCAGATCTTTCATTCCCTTTTTCAGAAACGTTTAAATCAGGAGCATTGCGATAATAAGTAAGAAAACGATTGAACTCAACAGAAACAAAGCGTTTTATTAAATCTTCTTTGCTAAGCTCTTCTAATTTTTTATAGATAACAGGCAAAAAATCAGTAATTTCTTCTTCTTTTACTGCCACTTTTTCCATTTTGTCAATCATGTGAAAAAGTTGTTTTTCGCAAACTTCTTTACCATTGGGTATTTTAGCCATTTTAAAGCTTTTCCCTATCTGTCTTTCAATTTCTTTAATTTTATGTTTTTCACGCATATTGGTAATGGCAATGGAGATTCCCGATTTATCGGCTCTGCCAGTTCTGCCACTTCTATGAGTATATGCTTCAATTTCATCTGGAAGATTATAATTGATAACATGAGTAAGGTCATTTACGTCCAAACCTCTGGCGGCAACATCTGTTGCAACAAGCATTTGTAAATTTCTTACTCTAAATTTGTTCATCACATTATCTCTTTGAACTTGTGATAAATCGCCATGTAATGCATCGGCATTGTAACCATCTTTTATTAGCCAATCTGCTACTTCTTGTGTTTCTCTGCGGGTGCGACAGAATATGATGGCATAAATATCAGGATAATAATCAGCAATTCTTTTCAATGCAAGGTATCTATCTTTAGCATGAACCAAATAACAATAATGCTTAACATTATCAGAACCTGAATTACGTGAACCTACTGTGATTTCTACAGGTTTGTTCATATAACCTCTTGCAATTTTTTCTACCTGAGTAGGCATAGTTGCCGAAAACAACCATGTATTTTTTGTTTTAGGTGTTTCTTTCAGAATCTCGTTCAATTCATCTTGAAATCCCATATCCAGCATTTCATCAGCTTCATCTAAAATAGCATACTTAATATTGGAAAGATTGATTTTTCCTCTTCTCATTAAATCAAGCATTCGGCCAGGTGTAGCAACAATTACATTCACACCTCTCGTCAATTGCCTCATCTGAGTTTCAATATTAGCACCTCCATAAATTGGAATTACTTTAAAAGTATCAATATATTTTGCATAAGATTTTAAATCGTTCGCTATCTGAATACACAATTCACGGGTAGGACACAAAATTAGTGCTTCCGGAATAAGGTTATTGCTATCGATTTTATTAATAAGGGGTAATCCGAAAGCAGCTGTCTTACCTGTTCCTGTTTGTGCCAATGCAACCAAATCAGTATCTTTTTCTAATAAGACAGGGATAACTTCTTCCTGAACTGGCATTGCTCTTTCAAAACCCAATTCTTCAATGGCTTTCAATACTCGAGCATCAATGCCTAATTCGTTAAATGTTTTCATTTTGTGTATAATTTTTAATAATCTGCAAAATTAGTCTAAATCTTTGACTTTCCGAAATATAATTTAATGTTTTATATAATTTAAGCGGATTGGCTATTAAAATTTCTACTTTTTTGCTTGCGGTACATGATTTTTAAAAATATAAACATGATATAGGAAAAAAGCCTTTCTGAACGATTCTATTTATTTTTGATGCTTAGTTATAATAAAAAAGTTTATTACAATGCATTGCAATAAACTTTTTTATGTTCTAATATTTTACAAGATGTTTTTATCTTTTATCCATATTTTGTGCAACTTATGAAAGGCGGTTTAATCTATTTTAATTAATTTCTTAACAAAGCTATTATTTGCTGTTTTTAATTGAATGAAATAAATACCTTTTTCAAAAGAAGTTGTATTAATAGTAAACATCTGTTTATTGTTAACTGATGTGAAAATAGTAAATTCTGGAGTAAGTACTTGACCTAAAGCATTAATAATTGATATTTTTGCGTTTTCATCCATACTAAATTCAACAGTAAATGATGTATTAAAAGGATTTGGATATACTTTTGTGTTTAACAAAGTATTTTCGCTAATATTAAGAGCTTTTACATATAAAGTAAAAGAAGCAGTTGCTATTGCATTATTTGCGTCGGTAACAGTTACTGAGTAAACAGTTGTTATATATGGACTTACTGTTGGATTGCTTCCACTAAGAGTAGTTGTATTTTGATTTGCAGTATAAGTAAACACATTGTTTCCTAAACCTCCATTAACAGTTGTTTGAAGCTGTATAGGTGTATTTTCAAAAATAGTATCAGCAGCAGCAGTTAATGTACAACTTAAAGGAGCTTTGCTCACAAATCCCGAAGGAAACTTTATGTTATCCAACCATACACAATCGCTACCAGCAATGCCATAATTATCCTTTTTATACACCCATTTTAAAGTATGAACACCAGTTGCTACTGCATAAGATGATTTCGACCAAGATTCTTCACCATCCCATTTCCCCATTGACGTATTGTCGATAAAAAATTCTAAATAGTCATAAGTTGGAAGGTTCGGAGCTGCATCTTCACATGATACTTTTTTATAAAAAGAAACAGTATCCACAGAAGTAACATTTATAATAATTGATAATATAGAAGATTGACTGTTTGAAATTGCTCCTGATTTTGCAGAATAAGTGCCCTCATAAGGGTTAATATTTGTCACAGTCCATGGTGTATTACCTCCTTGTATCCAGTTATATTTTGAAAAATTTGATGTTTCAAAATCTTCGGTTACCAATCCTATTGGCAGATAATAGGAGTTGTTCGTTTGATAAGCTCCTGACAAAAGTTGATAATTTAACACAATATTTGAGCCTATGGGAGTGATGGTGTCAACACTTATTTTAAAAGCAGTGTTAATACTATTGCCTTGAATAAGTGTTGGGATATAATAGGTATTGGCCGAAATAATAGTTAAATAAGGACTAATTGTTGATAAAATCCCCGAAACATTTGCACAATTACTATGACCTGTATTTGCAGAAGGAATAAAAATAATTGCTGTTTCGCCCGGGTCTAATTTCCCATTATTATTTCCAATGATGGTATCTTTTATTATAATACTTCCTGCAGTGAGTGCAGGGGCATTTAATACAATAGTAAAACTTGTATTCCAACTATTTGATACTCCATCAACAACAGTTAAATTAAAATTAACTTGATGTTGGTCGGTAACATTATTTTTTACAGTAAATGCAAAAGCATTAGCTTGGTTTGAAACTGTATTTGCTGCTATATTTCCCCAATTTTCTTGATTATCAGTAATTACAATACTAGTGTCAGTAGTTGATAATGTTGCAGCTACGTTGTTGGCAATTGCTACGCCTATGTTTTTTAATCCAACATTTAGGCTAATGTTTTCATTATAATCAGCTTGAGAGTTGTTATTACCTGATACGTCAACAATTTGTTTATTGTTAAATTGTATAAATGGTCCACTTGAAGCAATTACATTAA
The DNA here is from genome assembly GCA_964618755.1 of uncultured Bacteroides sp. Lineage (GTDB taxonomy): Bacteria > Bacteroidota > Bacteroidia > Bacteroidales > JACABE01 > JACABE01. The sequence continues at coordinate 8,557 of CAZUCB010000003.1, forward strand.
GTTGTCCAATATAAGGAATATAATTATATGCAGTTGCAACAACTGTAATTGAGTCGAGATTTGTCAATGTATTAAAACTAATATTTGCAACACTATTAATTACAACTGCAGTGCCAATAGCTTGATTGTTTTTACTCAATGTAATTCTAGCTCCGTTAATATTACAATTTACTACAAATGTTGTAGCACCTATAAAAACAGTAGAATTATGAGATACTGTCATTAATTTTGCAGTATCTGTGCGAATTACCAATGAAGGATCTCCGAAAATATTCCATGTGTCAATCATTTCTATTCCATCAGTGTTATAGTTGTCAATCATTTTCATACAACCATTCATTGAAATACCACCAAAAGTATGTTTTTGATTTTCGGGAATACTCCCAGTAAGAATATTTATCATTTCATCTTGCCCACACATTGGAGGACTCCAACTTTGATTAATTGTTGACATTAATGTTGCAATAGCTCCTGTTGGTTCAGTATTGTAAGTAGCTCTCATCCATGCTTCAGCAAAACAAGTTCCTGCAGTAAAATTGCCATTTACACAAGCTACAGAAAAAATAAATGGCCAGGCCACAGTGTTAGTTAATGAAGCAATATTAGTATTTGAAAACCCAGTTGTTGAAAAAGAATTATCAGAACCATGACCAGTATAATTAATTATACTCACACCATTATTAACATCATTAGTTATCATTGCTGCTGTAGGATTTCCTGCAGCATCTGCACCTCCTTGGCTTCCATCATATAGTTCGCTACAATTTACGTATTCATAATTCATTAATTTAGATCTGATATTACGTATATGATCATAATCATACTCATTATTATCACCGGGTCCTTGCGAAGAAGCAATGCCAATTCCTCTATTTAACCATCCGTTGCCATTTGAAGGATTTTTCTCATAAGTAAGTATTTTTTGAACCTGAGTTTGTACATGTGTTATGTTTTCAGCAGAAATACGTCCTACAAAAATTTCAGGATAATGATCATTCCCACTAAGGTAGCTATATGTATTATCAGAACCACCACCAGAAACTGTAAATGTTGGGAGTTGTGCTACATCTCCTACCAAAATTACAAAAGTTAAGCCATTTGTTGTATAATAATTAGAAATATAGTTTTTGATTGCTGTATTGGTACTTCCTGCTGTGGTTACACTAACCATTTCTGTTGGAACACCCGAAATATTTTTCCATTGAACCAAAGGATGCATTGCTGACATATATGATTCTGGGCAAATAATAAGAAGTTTGCCTTGTTCGTTTACAACTGAATACTTATTATTTCCTATTGAACTATTTAAAAATTGATTTTTATAAATATTACTGAATTCACTATCAACTTTATTAAACGATTTAGTACGATGTATAGTATTATTATTGCTAATTCCAATTCGCGAAACCTTAACAATTAAATCATTATAAACTCTTAATGTTTTTGTAATTGGATTGTATTGGAAAGGATAAACAGTGATGGTTTGTCCTCTATAATCTCTTAAAATATAAGGCTGTTGTAGTTCTGCTATTTTCCCTGGGTAAAAATCATTGACATTATATTTGCTGCCATAGCTATATGGAATATTAGAAGGGTCAATATCTCTATATAAGTTTCCTTTTGAAGGAGCAATCAGAATATTTTGATAATCATTAAAAGATTGACTAATTACTTCTACTTTCATTTCTGCATCATCAGGTATAATAATTGAAGTTGAAATTTTCAACAAATCAGGAGCTCCTGCAATTTGAATTGGAAAAGCACCGCCAAGGCTCAATGTTTTGGCTATACCTTTTGGTGTTTGAACATTGGAGGATGCATAATTATCAAATGAAAAACGAACTACAGAAGTTTGAATATCTGATGAAATAAGCTCAACTTTTGAAGTTGGGTTATTTACATAGTTATTATTTATAGTTGCACTAGCATTCAGATAGAAAAAACTAATTAACAAACAAGTTGAAATAGCGATTCTTTTCATATTTTTATTTTGTTATGATTAATTTTTGTGTTAGAACTTGATTGTTGGTTTTTAAACTTATAAAATAGATACCTCTGCTTAATAATGAAGCATTTAATCCAATAGAATGATTTCCAGCAGCCTTATATTCATTACCATTACTATAAACCATTTGCCCGTTAGCACTAAATATTTTTAAACTAACATCAGTATTTGTTTGTAGTTTGTATGAAATATTTATTATGTCATTTGCAGGATTTGGGGAAATGGATAATTGAGCAGTGTTTTCTGTTGAAAGGTCTTCAATGTTAACGCCAATATTTGTATGTATAGCAGGTAAAGCAATAAAATCAACCCATGCACAATCGCTTCCAGAAATCGAATAATTATCTTTCTCGTAAGTCCATGACAATATGTGTGTACCTGTCGTAATAGGGTAGCTAACTTTTTCCCATGATTTTATGCCTGACCATTTCTCAATAGTATTACCATCGATAGAAAAAATTAAAAAATCATATCCAGATTCAGATGAAACTTTCCTATAAAAAGAAACGCTATCATTTCCTAAAACGTCAAGTGTAATTGAAAAAGCAGAAGATTGACTATCTCCAATGGAAGCTGATTTTGCACAATAACTACCTTCATAAGCTCCAGCATTTACTATAGTCCAAGCATTTAAAGATGCAGTATCCCAAGCATATTTTGTAAAGTTGGCTGTTTCAAAATCTTCTATCATTAAACCAATCATGCTATTGAAAGTTTCCTGTGCTATATAAGGATTGGCATTTACACTCATAGTAAGACCAAAATTAGCTCCATTAAGAGCAGATGAGTTTGCTGTTACAGAATAAACTACATCTATGGTAGCTCCTTTTGCTAAAGATGGTAAATTCACATTAGGATTTGAGATGTTAATAAAATTATTGGCTGAAGTAAGGTTGATAATAGCATTATTTGCATTGCTATGACCAGCATTTTGAACTTTAAATCGAATATTTGCTGTTTCATTTGGGTCAAGCCTACCATTATTATTTCCTGTTGCGTTATCTTCGATACTCATACTTACAATATTCAGAACAGGTGCATTTAAAGCTATATTAATTAAGTAATTCCAAGTATTGCTTGACGCATCTGTTATTTTAAGCGTAAAACTTGCCACGTTTTGATCGGGAATTATATTTGCAACCTTAAAAGTAAAAGCATTATTAATATTTTTTGTATTTCCCGCAGTAATAATTCCATAAGTTTCGGTACTATCTAAAATTGTAATATATTGATTATTTGAGGATAGTACTGCATTAACATTGTTATCATCTGCGATACCAATATTTTTTAAGTTTATATTTAGTTTTATAGTTTCACCATAATCTGCTAAAGAATTATTATTTCCAGAAATGTCAGTTATTTGATAATTATTTAGTGAAATATAAGGACCGGTAGGAGAAGCTGCAGGAATTGAAGTTATTATAGGCTGACGGTTTTGTTTGGTAATTACAATGTCAACGGTTCCAGCTGATATAAAAGGTACAATATTTACAACAGCTACGCCCAAAGAGTCTGCTAAAGCAGCACCATGTAAAACGCCTCCCATTGAAATACCAACATAAGCATAAGCTTCAGTATTTACAGTAAAAGTGTTATTCCCCAATGGAAGTAAAGGCATATAAGTAGCCGTAAGTACTTGAGGTATTTTAAAATAGGGCATCAATGAAGGATCGCCCATTAAATGGTAAATTTCCCAATAGTAATGAGCCTGTGATGTAGAAGCACCCTGTGTTACAGCTAAATTTCCAGCATTAACCATTTGTCCTTGGCTCACATACCATTGCGAGAATGGTTCCCCGTTGGTATGCATAATTCTATCTAAAGCACCTAAGCCTGTTGTAGCATAGGTAGGATTTGCTACCACGGTTCCAACACCACATGCCCACCAGTAATCTTCATCCCAAGTAGAATTATCAGATGCACCAATATATCCAATAGCACCTTTATTGTTAGCTCTTAACAATGCTTCACCAAAACATTCAGGTTCGTCAAACTTATTGGTTACGCAACAATTGCCAACCATTAATGGATATTTGCTTTGATTTTTTAAATTAGCTACATCAGAAACACTAAAACTTGGATCAGCCCAACCAGAACTTGCACCGTGTGCTGTATAATTAGCAAAACCCACGCCATCACTCACTTTTTGAATAATTTGAGCAGCATTACTTGCTGAAGCAGGATATAAATAACTGGTACAATTGAAGCCATTAGTAGTGTTAAAATATGCGGAAGTAGCATAATTTACTTGCCCATTTCCATGTACAGGAGCCCAAGTAGCATCCACACCTGCAACCATTATCACATTATTTAAAAACGATTTATCAGGCATTAAATATTGTTCGTATTCTAAGGTTTTACTCAGTTGTGGTTGTAATTGAGTAAGATTGGTGGCCGAAAATCTGCCATAATACATTTCGGGTAAGAAATCACCAGTATATTCACAATAAAATAAATCGGTTTTATGAGTTCCAGAAGTAGTTCCTGAAAAAGAAGGAACTTGAGCAACATCACCAACAAAAAGGACATAAGTTGGAGCTGGATCACTTGTAGTACCTGCATTGTATAATGATTGAAGATATGATTTTATAGATGTTGTAGTGGTTCCAACTGCTGCATTATTGGTGTAGGCTTCTATTACTTTAAATCCTTTTTTAGTTTTCCATTGTATAAATGGCTGTAAAGCTGATTGAAACATTGGATCTGATACGATTACGTATTTTATTGGATATTTCGAAAGAGCGTCTTTTGAATTAGTATTTGATAAATTGTTTAGCAATTTTGATTGAAAACTATTGAATAAAGGAGAGTAGTATTTTTCTTTCGTAGCTTTCGTAGCAACTAAATCAGCATTATCAAAACGAATTTCAGTTTCAATATTTGTATATACTTTAATCGTATTTGTTACAGGATTATACTGAATAGGAGAAATGTTGAGTCGGGCAATTCTAACACCACGCATAATTCCTAATTGCTCAACATCTACTAATGGCAATGATAATAATTCATTTTTTGAATATTCATTTGTATTATAAATCAAATCTTTTTTATCAGCATCGCTTTTTGAAACAGGTGGCTGGGTAGGATATAATTTGCCAATATACCCCAACGTATTGAGATTATACGTTTTTACCTGAGCATTTTTTATATTTACACTTATTGTAGCTCCAACAGGAACTTCTATAAGATTTCGTAAAACAGGAAGTTGCGGTTTTCCTATTTCATTTCCGGCAGTATATCCTGGCAATTCTATGCGTGTAAAGTTACCTTTGTCAGTAATTACGGTAGCAAAATTTAATTCAGATAATGTGTTTTTTACAACAAATCTGGTTTCTGAATTTTCTTTCAAAACAAGCGCTGAATTTTCAGCAATTCCAGTTTTAACAATCTGTGCTTGTGTACAGTAAATTGAAACTGAAAAAAGCAAAAAGCTTAAAAATCTTAGATTTCTCATTTAATATATATTTATTTAAAAAACAAAATTTGATAATTGGCTGTTTTCTAAAAAGTTAAGAATTAAAGTTAAACGTACAAAAGTACAATTTATTTCATGTAATGCCATGTTAAACGTAAGTTAATGCGTTTTGATTAAGTATAATATAGACCATTTTAAATACACTTTTGTTGTATCTATAATAAATTTCGATAAATTTATTAATATTGCATTCTTAAATTCTATTTCAAAAATGAAATTAAAAGTATTAGTATTAATTGTTTTTCAGTTTGTTAACGTTTTTGTTATTGCTCAGGATATGAGTATTGATGGGATTTACAGTGGAAAGAATTTATTTGTTCTGAATCCGAGTGTTGGTGATGGTTTTTGTGTAACTGAAGTTAGGATAAATGGCAAAAAAACCCACGATGAGGTAAATTCAAATAGCTTTGAAATTGATTTTGCACTCATGAATATTGAAAAAGGAATGAATGTTCATGTGCAGATTTTCCATAAAACTAATTGTAAACCAAGCATTATTAATCCGGATATACTTCAGAAAAAACCAAACTTTAGCATTATTAATGCAAAAGTAAATCGTAAAGGATTTTTAACTTGGGAGGTTCAATCTAATTTCCTCGAAGGTTTATTTACAGTGGAACAATTTCGTTGGCAAAAGTGGGTAAAAGCAGGTGAGGTGAAAACAGAAGATACTGTTAGTTTTGAAAATTATGCATTAGAAGTGAGTCCAAATACTGCTCAAAATATTTTCAGGATAAAATTTACAGATAAACAAGGTAATGAAACTATTTCAAAAGAAATAAAATACACACTTCCTGGTAAGGAGATAATGATTGTAAATGAAAAAGTAAAAAACCGTATTGTTTTTACATCGGTTACTATGTATGAAATTATTGACGAAACTGGGAATTTTATAGCAAACGGGAATGATAAATATATTGATACTTCGACACTTCCAAAAGGAAAATATTTTATCAATTACGATAATAAAACAGAAACGTTTTCTAAGAAATAGTATTTTTATAAAAAGCAAAAATAAAAGAAAAAGCTATTCAAAATAGTATGATATATATGGATTTCCTATAAATAGAAAAAGTTATAATTCAAACAATCCTATTGCAAAGCTTTCCTTGCTTTTAATATATACTTAGCGGTATCCAATGGACTTATTCCTTTAAATGCTCTTATTACGCCTTGTTCGTCGGTACATTCGCGGTAACTATGAAATTGGGTGGAAATTTTTGCTTTACCGCCCGAACGGGAGCTTAACTTTACAGGAAAATCAATCGATGTGGCTAAAGGCAAAATACCACAGAGGGTAAATTTCCCATTTCCCATACTCGGGCTTTCAAAACTACCCCGCATTTGTGTAATATCACTGGTAATAGCACCCAATAAATCATCTGTTGCTGAAATTTTAAAAGAAATTAATGGCTCAAGCAGTGTAGTTCCACTATTTACCAAGCCATCCATAATTCCCATAGGCGTTGCCACCACAAAATCGCCCGAATGCGTATGCATTTCATGGTCTTCGCCTTCCATCAAAGTAATTTTAATATCTGTAACTTCCCAGCCTTTAATACCTTGTTGTAATGCCACTGGAATAGTTCTTTCAACTTCGTTCTGGTATTTTTGCAATACATCGTTTACGCCGATTTTGCATTCGTAATTCACACCACTGCCTCTTTCGCCGGGTTCAATTTTGAATTTTAGAATTGCCCAGCAGGGTTTAGGCATCCAGTATCTTACAAAACCTTCTGCAATCATTGAAGGTGTTTCTTTATAAATTACAATAGGATTTTCAAATTTGGCTTTTATTTGAAAGCGATCTTCTATAATGCGCTCTAAAACTTCAATTTGTATCCATCCCATTATTTTTACATGTAATTCTTTTTCATCTTTTAACCATTGAAAATCGAGAGAAGGATCTTCGGTACATAATTCCTGTAGAGCTGAGGCTAAGGCTGCATAATCTTTATCGTTCAATGCTTTGAGTTGAACTGTCAACAAAGGTGTTCGAAGATTTATTGTTGGCAAAATACCATCTGAAACTTCACCTAAAATATCACCTATTTTGGCTTCGCTGAATCCACAAACGCCCAACACATCGCCAGCACTAGCATTGGCAACATCTTCATATTTGCCATTATTAATTTTTCTGATTCGTGTAATTTTTTCTTGTATATTCTGACTATAATTGTTTATCACTTCTCTATTTGAAATACTCCCTTCAAAAATTCTCAGGTGTGCAATTTTCCCAATATTTTTATCATATTCAATACGATAAACCAATGCAGATAGTGCTTTGTTTTCATCAGCTTTCGGAGGTGGGAGATAAAGCTTTATAGCCGCCAATAATTCCTCAATACCAATTTGGTTTTTGGCAGAACCCATCAAAACAGGATATAATTCGCATTTTTGAACTGCTTTTACCAAGTATTGATTTGCTTCTTCATACATAATGCTTTCGCCATTAATATACTTGTCTGTTAAAACATCGTTGGTTGAAGCAATGGTTTCAATATAATTCTCATTTATAGTAGATGAATCCCAGCAAGAAAGAATATCAACTCCATTACTACCTTCATTTAAAGTTTGTTGCAGTTGAATTGTGTTTTGAGTTAATTCTTTTTGTATTTCGTTGATTACATTTTCGGTATTGGCTCCAATTCTATCAATTTTATTGATAAAAATCAATGTTGGAATTTTGTTGGCTTTTAGTGCCGACCACAAGGTTTCTGTATGAGCCTGAATACCTTCCACTGCCGAAACAACTAGAATTGCTCCATCTATTACCCTAAGAATACGCTCTACATCTGCTGAAAAATCAACATGCCCCGGAGTATCTATTAAATTAATTTGTATATCATCCCAAACAAAAGAAGTATTGGCTGAACGTACTGAAATTCCTCTTTCTTTTTCAACATTCAGGAAATCAGTTTGTGTAGTGCCACTGTCCACACTTCCTAATTTTTTAGTGGCACCGCTTGCAAATAAAAAATGTTCAGTAAGGGTAGTTTTTCCAGCATCGGCATGTGCTAATATTCCTATATTCCGGATGTTTTTTGCCATGAATTTTCTTTTTAGTTGTAGTCTTTATGAACAGAATTTATCAATAATTTTATCAGCCAGAATTTCAGCTAATTTGTATTTAGATTCTTCTGTCCAGCCTGCTACATGAGGCGACAATAAAATGTTATCAGCACTTATTAGGTATTGGAAAGACTTTGGTATTTGATCTGTTGTTGTTTCCTCAAAAGAAAACTTTTCATATTCCAATACATCCAAACAACAACCTTTTATTTTACCCGATTTTAATGATTTCACCAAGTCATCGGTCTTAACTACTTGTCCTCTTGAGGTGTTAATCAGGTAAAAATTCTTTTTAAAACGGTTAATAAATGCTTCGTTAAGCATATAATTTGTTTCATCTGTTAATGGAACATGGAAACTTAAAATATCGGAATCGAAAAAAATATTTTCTAACGAAACTTCGGTAACATATTCGTTTCCAAATCCTGATTTGTATTTATCATACGCAATTACATTGGCTTCAAAGCCTTTTAAGCGTTGAGCAAAAGCACTTCCCATATTTCCATAACCAATAATTCCAATGGTTTTCCCTTTAATTTCAACACCTCTATTTCCTTCTCTATCGCGAACACCCTTTCGCATTTGCAAGTCAGCAATATTTAATTTATTAAATAAACACAGCAACATTCCAAGTGCATGTTCACCAACCGCATCTCTATTGCCTTCTGGTGAGTTAAAACATAGAATGTTTTTAGTTTCTGCATATTTTACATCTATACTTTCCATACCCGCACCAACTCTGCCAATAAATCTTAATTTTACAGCTTTGTCAATGATTTCCTTATTCATCTGAATTTTACTTCGGATAATAACCCCAAAATATGTTGGTATGATTTTTTCGTAATCATTAATTGTATAATCCGGGAAATAATCGCATTGAAAACCAGCCAAGTTTAGTTTATCTATAAGCAAAGGATGAGTGTTGTCGATAAATAGAATTTTTCTTTTCATTGTTTTGCTGAAACTTTTATTTAATCAAATTATTGTTTCTTCGAATAATATCTTTTGTCATATTTTTCAACACATTTCCAGCCTGCATTATCATATCTGCGTTAGGAGGAAAAGGCATTTGAGATGATTGAAGTTTGGATGATGTTTGTGGTGAGAGGGCGTTCAAATCGCCTGAAGCTGTGGTAAAAGCATTTTTGAAAAACCATTCTGCTCTTATTGGATCTGTTTTTATAATCTGACGTGTGTTATTATTGAAAAAATCAAGTGATCCTGCAATAATTATCGCTTTAGATTGTTGTACTTCAGAAATATTACATGAAATAGTTTTGAACTTTGGAATTTTAATATCATTTCCCAATGAATCTTTCATTACATTTCCCTTATTATCTAATTTATACTTCCATCCGTCGGAAACTTGTTTTGATTCAGTAAAATGATTTTGATTTAAATTTTCGGGAGAAATGTCGATAAGCTTGATATTTACAATAATATAATAATCATAAAAAAATTTTTCTAACGGATGCGAATCATAAATAGTCCATTTCTGATTTAAATCAGTAAGGCTTGTTCTACTTAATTCATCTTCAAAAGCAATGGGAAGAATAGATTGAGAATTGTTTTCAATTTTAAAAAGAACATAAGTTGTCCCTTTATTGTAAGCTATTTTTATCAAATCATCCACATCTTTATAATTTGGGAAATAAGACTTTACCTTCTGCAATTCATCATAAGCAGTTCGGGCACTGTATTTATCGCCTTTATCAAGTAATGTTTTTGCATGAACATAAAAATATTCAGCTGCTTTATTTTTTGCATTTGTTATTTCATTGCTATAGTTGACATATTGATAACCTATATAATTTAAATTAATGGTTTGCGCCAATCTAGCGACTTTCTCTTGTCGCTTTTGTAAGGCATCGTAACAACTATAAATTTGGCCCCAGATATCAGGTTGACCTGTTAATTTAAGTTGTTCTATTTTTTCTATATCTCCCTGATTGGCTAATTTGTATGCCTGAGAAAGAACTTTTATTTCATCATCCTGACTCGGATCTTTCAATAATTCTTTTACTGATTTATCAATTGCTTTATCATAATTACCTTTTTGCAGGTTTTTGATTGAAGATGAACTACATCCAACCACAACGAAAATGATGATAATGGCATATATGAAGCTTTTCATAATATTAAAACTTAGAATAAATAATGTCCCAAAATTAAGTTATTTAAAAGAATAAACAAGATTTTTATATTTTAAAAATAATAAAAGCGTACTTTTGACACTACTAAAAAATATGTTAATAATATGTGGACTTATCTGGTTAGATTGATTTTACGTTATCGGTTTTGGAATGTTTTAGCAATTTTGTTGATTACTCTTTTTATGGGTTATGAAGCAACGAAAGTACAAATGTCTTACGAAATGGCTAAAATGCTGCCTGCAAGTGATTCTGTAAATATTAATTATGAAAATTTTAGAAAGCAATTTGGTGAAGATGGTAGTGTTCTTTTTATAGGGATAAAAGATAGTAGTCTTTTTCAATTGAAGAAGTTTAATGCGTGGCATGATTTAACCTATCAAATAAAAGAAATTGACGGCGTTGAAGAAGTTTTGTCACTTTCAAAATTATATTATCTAACTAAAAATGATAGCACTAAGAAGTTTGATTTTAAGCCGGTAGTTCAGTATAAACCCAGAACTCAAGCCGAATTGGATAGCATTCGACTTCTTATTTACAACTTGCCTTTTTACGAAGGTTTGCTGATAAATAAAACCACAAATGCTACTTTGATGATGATTACATTGGATAAGAATAAGCTGAACACAAAAAAAAGAATTGCACTTATCAATGAAATAAAAACAGCAGTAGATCTGTTTAGCTCGAAACAAGGTATAAAAGTCCATTATTCAGGTTTGCCATTTATAAGAACTATTACTTCGCAAAAAGTAGAAAAAGAATTGAGGATGTTTGTATTACTGGCATTATTGGTCGCTTCGATAATGCTGTATTTTTTCTTTAGGTCATTTAAAGCAGTACTTTTCCCGATGCTTATTGTAATTATTACTGTAGTTTGGGCAATGGGAATTATTTCAATTTTAGGCTATAAAATAACCATACTTACTGGTATTATTCCGCCATTATTGATAATTATTTGTGTTGAGAATTGCATCTTTTTCTTAAATAAATATCACCACGAATTCAGATTACATGGTAATAAAGTAAAGGCATTATCAAGAATTGTAACAAGAATTGGAACAGCCAACCTACTTACCAATGCTACTACTGCGGTTGGATTTGCCACTTTTATTATAACAGGTAATAAAATCTTGGTTGAATTTGGTATTGTTGCCTCTATTGCTATTATGTCAACTTTTATTTTGACTTTAGTTTTAATTCCTATTTTTTTTAGTTATTTAGCATCTCCAGAGCTAAGCCAGACGAAACACCTTGATAATAAAAATATTAATAAATTTTTGGCATGGATTGAAAATATAGTAACGTATAAAAGAAAATTAGTTTACGCATTAACTTTTATAATTTTAGGTATTGGGGTTTATGGCGTAACCTTATTAAAAACTACAGGAAATATTGTAGATGATATTCCTAAAAGAGATCCGCTGTATGTTGATTTACTGTTTTTTGAAAGTAATTTCAAAGGGATAATGCCATTTGAAATATCAATTGATACAAAAAAAGACAAAGGTGTAATGCGGCTTTCTGTTATCAAAAAAATAGATGAACTACAAGATGTTATAAAAACATATCCTGAACTTTCTAAGCCTGTATCCATTGCAGAAGTTGTTAAATTTGCCAAACAGGCTTTTTACAATGGTAATCCGGATTTTTATCAATTGCCCGATAATAGCGAAATGGCTTTTATGGCTGAATATTTGCCAAAAATGAATTCTAAAAAGAAAACTATTTTAAATTCTTTTGTAGATACTAATTTGCGTATGACTCGCATCAGTGTTCAGATGGCAAATATTGGAACCAATGAAATAAAACGAATACAAGAAAATTTAAAACCGAAAATTGATAGTATTTTTAATCCCGAAAAATATGATGTTAAAATAACTGGGACCAGTGTTGTGTTTTTAAAAGGGACAAACTATTTGATTAAAAATTTGATGCAAAGTTTAATATTAGCTATTATTCTAATTGCATTATTAATGGCAGTTCTTTTCAGCTCAGTACGAATGATAATTTTATCACTTATTCCTAACTTAATTCCTCAACTATTAACTGCGGCTATGATGGGTTATTTGGGAATCTCAATAAAACCATCTACAATATTAATTTTTAGCATTGCATTAGGTATTTCTGTAGATAATACAATTCACTTTTTGTCGCGTTATCGCTTGGAATTAAAGATTAACAATGGTAATATAAGAGAATCAGTTTTGTATGCACTTGGTGAGGCTGGTTATAGTATGATTTATTCTTCGGTGGTATTATTTTTAGGGTTTTCAATTTTTATGCTTTCTACATTTGGTGGTACACAAGCCATGGGATTGCTTATTTCATTTACATTGCTATTGGGCATAATTTGCAATTTGTTTTTATTACCATCACTATTACTAAGTCTTGATAAATTTATTACTACAAAACAATTTGCAAAAAAGAAGTTTGACAATTCATATGAATTTGAAGTTGAAGATAATTTAAAGCTCAACTAAATTTTGAATTTTGCAGAGAGTGCTAATAAAAATTCCCAAAAACGTATATTTACAAGATGAAAATCTTTATAAAAAATTCAACGAATATGTCAATAAAAAAATAAAGGCAACTGCTGCAAAAATAGCACAATATTAAAAATCATTATATGGTACAAAAATTTTCAATAAGTAATATAATATTAATTATCATAGCCATTTTTTTTGCTTCTTGTTCTCCCAAAATAATTGAAAAAACACAAGAAAATATTAGTGCTCAGATTACTGATTCTATTAGAAAATCTCAAACTGACTCATTAATTACAGGAGTTGAAAAGCTTGAAGCAATTATAACATTCCCTCAGATATCCGACACTGTTTTGAACGAAAATTTACAAACTGTATTAATTCATAAAAACGGTTGGGAAATGTCGTTGCCTATTATAGGTTTAAATACAATTGAAACTATTCGCTTATCATTTGACGACTTAGAAGGAGATATTAAAAGATACAAATACACTATTTTGCAATGCGATGCCAATTGGCAAATTTCTCAATTGCAACCATCAAATTATGTGGATGGATTTACTGAAGATTACATTGAAGATTACAAAATATCAATCAATACAATACAGAAATATACTCATTATAATTTGGTTTTCCCAAAAGAAACCATGAAGATCACAAAATCTGGTAATTATATTTTAAAAGTTTATACAAATAATTCAGATGAACCATTAATCATTAAACGATTCATGGTGTTAGAACAAGTTGTAAATATTAATGGGAAAATAAAAGACGCTACTTTGTTAAACGATAAAAGATTTAAACAGGAAGTTGATTTTAGCATTTCTACGAACAACTATATTATAAACAATCCTTCAAGAAATTTATCGGTAAAAATTTACCAGAATATGCGTCCCGATAATGCGATTTGCAGCCTCAAACCTCGTTTGATAATAGGCAATGAATTGGATTATGATTATGACGAAGGAAATACTTTTAATGGAGGCAATGAATTTAGAAATTTTGATATCAAGAGCCTAAAATATAATTCTGAAAGAATTTATCAAATAAATTACGAAGAGGGAGCAAATCATGTTTATTTACATAACGATTTTGCTCGTCGGTTTAAAGTGTATAAATCAGAAGAAGATATCAATGGGAAAAGAGCTATTAAAGCCGATTATATTAGAGATAGTGAAATAGAAGCAGATTATACTTATGTGCATTTTACACTGCCTTACGATATACCTACTGTAGAAGGAAATATATATGTTTATGGAGCTTTAACGGATTGGAAATTAGACAATAATTCACGAATGACTTATAACTACAAAAGACGAGCTTACGAAGGCATTGTTTTTGTAAAACAAGGTTATTATAATTATCAGTATATATTATTAAAACCTAATAAGGAAATTGATGACACTTTTGTAGAAGGCAATCATTCAGATGCCGAAAACGATTATTTTATTTTTGTATATTATCGTCCAATGGGCGAATTGTATGACAAATTTATTGGTTTCAAGCAACTTAATTCAATAAACGATAGAAAATAATGCAACTCTATTCGATAGAAACAGGAAATGCTAAATTTGATGGAGGGGCTATTTTTGGAGTTGTCCCTAAAGTAATTTGGCAAAAATTATATCCTACAGATGAAAATAATCTATGCAACTGCTCAATTCGATCTTTATTAGTAGTCGATGGAGATTTGAAAATATTAATTGATACTGGTATAGGTGACAAACAAGATGAAAAGTTTCTTAAAAATTTTCATTTAAATGGGAATGATAATTTAATACAATCATTGGTAAAATATGGATTTGAACCCACAGATATTACTGATGTAATATTAACTCACTTACATTTCGATCATTGTGGGGGAGCTGTAAAACAAAATGTTGACAATACAGGTTTTGAACTTACTTTTCCGAATGCTAATTATTATACAAGCCGCAAACAATGGGATTGGGCTATGCATCCAAATCGTCGTGAATCTGCTTCGTTTCTTAAAGAAAATATTTTGCCAATACAAGAAAGTGGACGCTTGCGTTTATTGGAAGAGGAAAGTGAATTATTTCCAAATATTAGTGTGAAATTTTTTTATGGGCATACCGAGGCTCAAGTAATTCCATTTATTAAATACAATCAATACACCATAGTTTATGTGGCAGATTTTCTTGCATCTGCGGCACATATTCCGATGGCTTATGTGCCTAGTTATGATATACGTCCATTGCAAACAATGGAAGAAAAGGAAATATTTTACAGAGATTCAATCCTAAACAATTACATTCTCTTCTTTGAACATGATCTGTATAACGAATGTTGTACCTTGCAAAATACTAACAAAGGTGTATGTGTAAAAGATTCATTTAAACTTGAGAAACTTTATGGCTCAACTATTCAACCGTAACAGATTTGGCCAAATTTCTGGGTTGATCAACATTACAACCTCTGTTTATTGCAATATGATAAGCAAGTAATTGTAATGGAATTGTAGCTAGAATTGGAACTAACATTTCCTTAACCTCTGGAATCTCAATATAGTAATCAGAAAGTTCTTTAACTGTAACATCTCCTTGGGTTATGATAGAAATTATTTTGCCTTTTCGTGCTTTTACTTCCTGAATATTACTAATTACCTTTTCGTAAGTTCCTTGATTGGTTGCAATCACAACAACTGGCATTTCTGCGTCTATCAAAGCAATAGGACCATGCTTCATTTCTGCTGCGGGATAACCCTCTGCATGGATATATGATATTTCTTTTAGTTTTAGTGCTCCTTCTAATGCAACAGGGAAATTGTAACCACGGCCTAAATAAAGGAAATTTCTTGCATAAGTAAATATTTTGGCAATTTCTTTGATATTATGGTCTTGTTTTAAAACTTCAGTTACTTTTTGAGGAATAGATTCTAATTCATCAACAATCTCTTTAAAAAGAATATTGTCAACAGTTCCTTTCTCTTGAGCAATTGCTAATGCCATCAATGTTAATACAGCAACTTGAGCTGTAAACGCTTTGGTAGAAGCTACTCCAATTTCAGGACCTGCATGTGTAAAAGACCCTGTATGTGCTGCTCTTGCAATTGAAGATCCAACAACGTTACATATTCCGTAAATAAAAGCTCCTTGCGATTTTGCTAAGTCAATTGCCGCAAGTGTATCAGCAGTTTCTCCTGATTGAGAAATTGCTATAATAATATCATCTTTAAAAATTAGTGGTTTTCGATAACGAAATTCTGATGAATATTCAACCTCAACAGGTATTTTTGCTAATTCTTCAAATAAATATTCTGCAACTAAACCTGAATGCCATGAAGTGCCACAAGCAAGAATTATTATTCGTCTTGCATTTAAAAACTTCTCTTTATGGTCGATAATACCAGCTAAAGATATATGACTAATTTCTTTATGAATACGACCTCGGCAACTATCAAAAATTGTTTTTGGTTGTTCATATATTTCTTTTAGCATAAAATGATCATAACCCTCTTTTTCAAGTTCGCTTAAGTTCATTTCAAGTTTGTGAATCATAGGTGTTTTTTCAATGTTTTTGATAGTTTTCACCTGTAATTCTTTACCTCTTCTGAGAATAGCTATTTCCTCATCATCAAGATATACAACATTTTTTGTGTATTCTACAATAGGAGTTGCATCTGAAGCTAAGAAAAAATCGTCTTCACCAATTCCAATTACTAATGGACTGCCTTTTCGAGCTGCAATTAAGGTATTGGGGTCATCTTTAGAAATAACAACAATTGCATAAGCGCCAATAACTTGATTTAAAGCTAATTGAACAGCATCAAAAATAGAAACTTTATTAGTCTCTTTGATATATTCAATCAATTGAATTAAAACTTCGGTATCGGTATTACTGCAAAATGAGTAACCATTTTTAATCAGCTCTTCTTTTAAAATAGCATAGTTTTCAATAATACCATTATGAATTAAAGCTAAATCTTCTGATTGCGAAAAATGTGGATGTGCATTTGCATCATTGGGTTCTCCATGTGTAGCCCAACGTGTATGGGCAATACCAATGGTTCCTTTTAAATCTTTATCTTTTACAAAATTTTCTAAATCTGCAACTTTGCCTTTGGTTTTATAAACGTGCAATTTACTATTAAGAATGGCAATTCCTGCACTATCGTAACCTCTATATTCCAAGCGGTGCAGCCCTTTTATTAATATCGGATAAGCCTCTTTTGGACCTATATACCCTACTATTCCGCACATAACTATTTAATTACAGTGTATTTTAATTCAAGTTTCATTCTTCCAGTCAAACTTTTATCTGTTCCTTTAAATACAAATCTATTAGCTGTAGTTCTCCTGCTATCTATCAGCATTACCAATCCATAATCAGGAGTTGTAGTGTTTAACATATCCTGAAAATATCTGGTAATGCGCATTCTATATTCTTTTGTTGTTGAATTATATGATCCTCCAAAAAATGCAGCTCCTTCGTAAATATCTGGTAAGAATTCAGTTTTTCCACTAGCAAGTTTTTTTAAAACAGTTAGAAGAGATGGTGGTGTGTTTTTATCATCAATATCGTCATTCTTTATAACCAATACAGCTTCATTAATCACAATTTTTTGATTCTTAATCAAATCTCTTAAATAAGTAAATTTGAAGTTTACTTTTACTCCACCCATCGACTGCAAATATAGTTTTTTCTGTCCTAAAGTAGTATCTTTTACATAACCAACTGCTCCAATTTGTTTTTTGAGTGTGTCTTTAGCAGCAAGTGTTCCTCCTGAGCCAATGTAGCCATAATGATTAAAATTTGTATATTTAGCACACTTATCGTTGATGACAAAATTAAATTTATTGCTAATCGTATCGTTTGAATTCTTTTTATAATATAAACTCATATTTGCATAAGAAGATAAAAGGTTAAAATACAATATAGAACCTTTATTTTCTTGCGTTGTACTTAAAGGCATTGCTTTGATAAATAAACCTCTAAAAAAATCTGTAAAATTATCATTGTTTAGTAAATTAGTAGAATTAGAGGCAAGTAATGCGTTACCTAATGTTGAACTTAGTTTTATTTGTAACATAGGAGGATATTTAACTCCATTGATTGTTACGCTGTCTTTAGGCTTAGGGGTAAATGTTAAATCTGCTAATAAGTTGGGTTTATAACTAAGCAATCTGTCAGAATAATAAACACTATCTATATACATTTTTTGGTCAACTTCATAAACTTTAACCTGTAAATCACCCATTGTTTCTGCTTGATAGCTTCCGGAATATGGTAAATACAAAACCAAAGAATCTAATGTTGGTGAAGTTCCAAAACTTGGACTTAAATTAGAAAGACGAAGTTGTGTGAAAATACTTGCAGATGTTGTTCCAAAAACTGGGTCATTAAAAGTACCAAGTAAGCAGGCTGAATAATTATCAGTTCTCAATGAATCATCATAAACTGAATACGCTATAATAGAGGAAGTATCTGAAAATACCACACCTAATTTTTCATTTTGTAGTTTTGCCAATCCAATTAAATCAGGTTCTTCCTCACAGGAAGAAAGAAATATTAAAGAACCCAACAAAAAAAGCAGTGTAAAGCTCTTTAGGCTTAATAGTTGTGTTTTCATTTATTCAATTAAAATTAATAGTTTTTTCGTTAAGAAACAATAGGTTCTGCAACAAGTAATTCGTCATAAAATTTTGCATAAGCTGCAATATATTTTTCTTTGGTTTGATAGGGAAGTAATGGTTTTCCAGAGTTTTGAGCATACGTCAACAACTCTTTATTGACTATTTCACTACCAATAATAATACCATCAGAAAAATCAATTGCGGCTTTCATCACGTTAACGTAGGTAGGTGTTTTATATTGTTTAGTATCTTTAGAAATAATACCTGGTAATTTAATTTTAGTTGCAAAATCTTTGCTCATAGTTTCCTTAAAATCGTCATCATATAATGAAATAACAACTTTTGTGTCGGTAAATAATGGATTATCTTTGAAAGCTTTTTTGATATAGAGAGGAATTAAACTTGTCATCCATCCATGACAATGAATCACTTCCGGCGACCAACTTAATTTTTTTACAGTTTCAATAACTCCTCTTGAAAAGAAAATAACACGTTCGTCATTATCAGAATAAAAGACGTTGTTTTTGTCAGTAAAAACAGCTTTTCGTTGAAAATAATCTTCATTATCAATAAAGTATATCTGCATACGAGCAGATTGAATTGATGCTACTTTAATAATAAGAGGATGATCTTGGTCATTGATTATCAAATTCATACCAGAAAGTCGAATTACTTCATGCAATTGATTTCTTCGTTCATTGATATTTCCAAATCGCGGCATGAATGTCCTAATTTCTTTACCTGTTTCCTGAATTCCCTGAGGTAGATAACGACCAATATTTGCCATGTGGCTTTCTTTTAAGTATGGTGTAATCTCTTGGTTAACAAATAATATTCTGCCTTTACTCATCTTTTCTAAAATTAAATTAGAGTATATAATTTTTTTGCAAAATTAGTTAAAAATTAGAACTTAATCAATTTTAATTTTTTTATACCTGATTATGAATTTTTTATTCGACAGGAGGCAATGATTCAAAACTTGAGTAAGTATAAAAAATAGTTTTGCCTTTAACTGCATTGAATTTAAAAGTTTCTTTTTTAGATTCTGAGTTTTTAGATGAATATGCAGAAAAATCAATGTTGTTTTCGCCCACAGCTAAAGGAATTCTTGTGTAAGAAATTGAGTAAGGAAGTGTTTGCCAGTTGCGTGTATCTGTTTTTTCAGTTAATGCATTCACAATACTAATAGCTGAACCAAGATTTTCGTTTTCTTTGCGTGCAGCAGCTTCCAATGCTTTTTTAGTAGCTAATCTTAAAATGGCATTTCCCATTTCGCGAAGCATTCTATCATTAAGTGTTTTAAAAGCAATTCCATTAATATCTTGGGCAAATTGTAAAGGATATATTTTACCGTTTGTAGTAATATCAGCAGTAGTAAAAATTGGTTTTCGCTCTAAATATTTTGGAAATGCGATTCTTAAAAAACTAAGTTTTGAAAATCCTGATTTTTCATTGTCTGATTTATCACCAATGTAAATTGGAAACGACATACCATATTGTTCATTGGCAAAAGTTACAAATCCATTATTACTGCTCGTTTTCGTGAAATTAATGCTCCATTCCGATTTTACAGGGCCAAAACCATTGTGCCAAAAGAAAACCAATTCGCCACCATCATTAGGTTTGGATTCATACTTCAGATTAAATTTTTGTTCGTAAAACCTAAGTTCTTCATTAAAACCTGTTCGGTAGGCGGCACGCATTAAATCCCATTTCAATTGCTCCGGAACTTGAATATTGAAGTTTGTTTTATAAGAATTTTCATAAACATTCAATGCATTGCGATAAGCAACAAAAGCATCATTATATTCATAATTGGCATCATAAATCAAGCCCATTACAATATGAGCAAAAGCATCATCCTGATAACGATTTTTATGATCTGGGTATTTGTCGTTTAGTTGATTAAGTTTCTCATTTACTCGTCTAACCTCAACCAAAGCATCACTATATTTTCCTATATTTAAGTAATTTAGTGCTTTAAAATAATTTACCAACACTACTTCAAAATCTTCGGGTTTATATGGCTTTACATTTGGATTCGTAATCAATGCTAATGCTTCGAGACCATAATTTTTTTGCTGGTCTTCTATCATTTTATCAGCTTCTTCTAATGCAGTATTACTTTCAGTATTTTCGTTCATCATCCAGTTGAGCCAACCTTTGTTGAATAAATACAAAACCCTGTTTTTCCCTGTTTTTCCTTTATCGCTTTCGAGTAATTCTTTGGCTTTTGGCAATTCGCCATTGGCAACTGATGTTTGAAATTTTATATTTTGCTGGTAGTAGGTGGCACACGAAGTTAGCATCAGCAAAGGAAGAAGAACTATAAGAGACAAAATGTATTGTTTACGCATACCAATAGATTATAATGTTTATAAGGTTGTATGGTTTATGTTTTTTATTAGCTGCCGTTTTATTTTTTCTGTCCTGTAAGTATAGATTTGGTTTTCGTTTCATTTATTGCAATATCAATAATTTTCAAGCTATCGCTACTTGCATTTAATATAACTTTGATCCAACCATAACTATAATGTGTTATTTCATTCAAATAATGGTAAGGAGGGCAAGAAACACGAAAACCAATATATTTCTCTCCCTTTCCTTTAAAGTCAGATAATGAGAACAATAATGATGAAGATAATAAAAGGCTATCTGAGTATTTGCTCCATTTGCTATATTGAGAAATAATATTGTATTCAGATAAACATTTTATTTTTTCATTTTCGTCATCAACAAAATAAGCAATTTTGCAATTTTCAACAGTATCATTAGGATAATTTATAAACGCCTCTAAGCTATCAGAAGAAGTTGTTGAATTATTGTTACGTTTTATTTCTATGATTGCAGGATAGCATCCTATATTAATTGAGTCTTTTGAAATTCCAATCAACGTTTTATTAATTTCATGGTAAGTTATTTGGTCATATTCTAATATGGCGTCTTGTTTTTTGTCTGTTTCACAACCAATTTGTATTACCAATACGATAATAGCAAAGATTAATAATTTAGATTTCATAAATACTGTTTTAATATAAAGTTTCTTTTTAAAGGTATTTAGGACTATCAAAAAAAGCAATAAACGGAGTAAAAAGCTTTTTACTCCGTTTATAAATATGATTTACAGAAAATTAGTCGGAAATTACTTTTTTAATTTCTTTATCACCAATCCAAACAATTTCGTTGGTTTCGATATTGGTAAGCTCGAGGTTAATTTTGTAATTTACCACTTTGTCTTTATTGAATGAATCAACAGTAGAGTTGATACTTCCTTGTAAAATAAAATCGGCACCTAATTCTTTACCCCATTTTTTTGTAGTTTCAGCTGAAGCATAATCTTGTTGATCTGCTCTTTCGCCACGTAATTGATCTCTTTTATCACCAGCTTGAACCAGTCTTACTTTTCCGTTGGTAAGGAAAGCTCTTTCAACATCTTTAATAAAAGTTTCGGAACTAATATGCTCGCTGGTTTTATTGTTTACCAAGCCAACTATAACGATTGGTCGTTTACCTTCAAATTGTTTTTGATATTCTGACAACCAGGCTTCGTTTAATACTTGAGCTATCATGGCTTCGGCGGTCATTTTTGCATCGGTATCGTTCCAACGTCCGCTTAAATCAAATTGTTGATTGGGTGCTACACGCTTAACTTCTCTGGTAGGAGTACATGCACTAATAGCTATTACAAAAAGTACAACAGATAGTTTGAAAATCTTTTTCATATTTTTAAAATTTATGGATTACATTAGCATTCTTTTTATCAAATCTTATGCCAAAGATAATAAAAAAAGGGAATGAATCATCCCCTTTTTGTCTTTTTTGAAATAGGATTATTTATTTTCCATTTTCTTCATTTCTTCATCAAAAGTTTTTTTGAACTTTTCGTAGTCGTAATCAATTTTTAATTCTTTATCGGCAGATAATTTATTGCCAACACCTTTCACAATGTCTTCTGCTGTAATTTCCACACAAATATATGTTTTATAATTGCCATCGGCAGTTTTGGTTTGCTTTTCGCAAATAACCCTTACTCCATTCAATTGTTGGTTGATAACTTCGCGAGTATTACCTTCAAATCTTTCTTCCAAGCCCTCAACATTGTTAGCTTCGGTGGATTTAATATAATTATCGGTAACGCCTTTCATGGTAGTTTGAATTAAGCCTGCTAATTCACCTTTTACATTACTCATTGCTTTTTTCTTGGAAACCATTTGGTCCATACTTTCGCCAACAGCACTGGCTCTGAAATACTCTTTGGTACTCATAAATTCTTTTTCGCCTGCACAATAGTTGTTAATTAAAACTTCACCTTTTGGTTCGGGTTTTGGAGCTGGTGTTACTACTTTTTCTTTTGATTTACAACCTACTGCTAATGTTGCAATAATCGCTATTGCTGATAAAAAATAACTCAGTTTTCTCATGTTTTCTGTTTTTAAGGTTAATATTTGTTTTTTTGTATTCTTGTTGACAAATTTTATGCCAAAATAAATAAATTCATATTTTGGAGGTTTTAGAGTGTAAAGTTAATATTTTTTAATTTACAAATCCAAATTATTTAATTCAGGGACTATTTCATCTTTAATCTTTTGTAGTGCTTTTTGTTGGGCATCTTTCAAAGCATTTTCGTAATCGCGAATTTGCATACCTTTGAAATTGGTAAATCCATTGCTAAATATTTCAGCATCTGTTTTATTATCTATAATAGAAATTTCGCAATCCACATATACCACATAAAGGTCATTTTTCTCAAGATAAGTACCTTTGGTAGTTTTGCAAATTATTTTAACCGTAACATCGGCTTTTTGCTTGCTATCGGTAAAAGAAAATAATTTCTCCGACAATTCTTTCTTAAAGCCGTTTCCAATGGTTTTTCGTTGCGATGGGTTTCCGAAATCAGTTTCTTCCATTTCCATAAATGCTTTTTTACCTTCCACATCTACGGTTATTTTACACTGCGGTATATTACTTTCAAAAGCAAAAAGCTGACTGCTTAATTTATCTTTTCCAAGATCGCCCATAATAGCCTCAATATCCAATGCAGCTTTTATTTGTTGTACTTTGCCTTTGTTGGTAACCTTAGCTGTAGAGAGAATGGCTTCGCCTCCTGTGTTGGTAATAATTTTATCGTCTAATACACTTTTACCTTTTACAAAAGTAAAACGCAATGGCAAGCCAGCAACTGGTGTTGGCATTTTCCCTGCTTTTACATTCTGATAAGCAGCCGTAACAATGATATCTTTGGTAATTGGCGTGGAAAGACTCACAAAAAGCTTATCAATATTTGGTTTTAAATGAATATTGTGTAAAATTTCCTGAACAGAATTATAAATTTCGGTACCCAGATTAATATTCCCCTTGGTTGGCGAAAAAATTGTAAGTTCATCAGCAAGGTGTTTTTTAATGATGTCAAAAGCTTTTAAATAAGATATGATAGCATTGTTGTAATCGGCTACTTCTTCGTACTCGCTTGCTTTTTCATAAAAACTTAAGGCTCTTTTTTTGATGTCGTCCAGTTTCTTGGCTTTGGCATCAGCATATAATTTCTTTGATAATTTGTAAAATACCCAATATTCATTTTCGTTTCCCCATGAAGCTGATAATTCATAACCTTCTAAGTTTTCTTTTATCGAAGTATTGGTATAGGTTTTAAATTCTTCTTTTAATTCCGTTTTATTTTCAAATTGATACAGCATTGAATTTCCAGAAATCTTGATAGAAATTTCGGAAACCAAATCATTTAAGGCATTGTTTCGAGCTACAGAAATATAATTGTCACTTAAACCCGATTTTTTTGCCATACCAATACCGATATAATAATCATTCATCACTGGGCGGCTTCCAACCCATTGAGGAGTATTATTTGCAGGTTGTTCTACAATTGCTTGTTGTGTTTTACAAGCTTGAAAAACAAGTAGAATAGAGAATAAAAGAATATGTAATTTTTTAAACATAAATATAGGTTTTAAACAGTTTTCAAATTTATGAAAAATTATGTTTCAAAAACCATGCCGAAAAAATAAAAAATCTCGTTCCGATATTTAACGAAACGAGATTTTATTTGTAAAAGGTATATTCTTTTATAATTCAACTGTCGCTATTAACTCTTTAATTACTTGTGTCATTTTCGGTTCAGTAGCTTTAGCAGCTTCTATTACTTCCTGATGCGATATTTCCATAATTTTGCCTTCAACGCCCAAATCGGTAATTACCGAAACTGCGAAACAAGGAATATCCATTTGGCGGGCTACAATAACTTCGGGAACGGTTGACATACCAACAGCATCTCCACCTAATATTCTGTAAAGTTTATATTCTGCAGGTGTTTCATAGGTGGGACCTGTAACTGCAACATAAACTCCCAACTGATAGTTTACATTGTTCTTTTTTGCAATTTCAATGCCTTTTTTAATTAATTCTTTATCATAAGGAATATGCATATCAGGAAAACGAGGTCCTAATTCATCATAGTTTTTACCTAATAATGGGTTATCGCCCATCATATTAATATGGTCGGTAATGATCATCATATCACCTATTTTAAAATCAGGATTCATACCACCGCTGGCATTCGAAAGCACTAATAATTTTATTCCTAGCATTTTCAATACACGAATCGGGAAAGTAACTTCTTTCATGTTATAGCCTTCGTAGTAATGAAAGCGTCCTTGCATGGCAACCACTTTTTTATTACCCAATGTACCGAAAATCAATTGTCCGCTATGACCTTCTACTGTTGAAACAGGGAAATTAGGAATTGATTTATATGGAATTGTAAATTTAATATCTATTTCATTGGTAAGATTTCCTAATCCGGTACCTAAGATTATGCCTACTTCAGGAACAAAATCAATTTGTTTTTGAATAAAATTAGTGGTTTGTTTTATTTTTTCTAACATAGTTTATTATTTGTTTTTCAAACTTATCTTTATCTTTTTTATGAAATTTAACCTCAATGGGAAGATAAAAGAGGGGCAAATTTACAAAAAAATTCATTAATGGAGTGCCATTTATTCTCATCGCATCTTTCTCTGTAGTTACTATTATTTTGTTTTTTGAGAATATGCTTTCGAACATTTCCTTGATTTTCAACATATCTTTAGGCTGATATTGATAATGATCACGGAATTTAATTGTTTCAACGGTGTCAGCAATTGATTTCAATTGATCTTCAAGTGGATATGGGTTGGCAATTCCAGCAAACATGAGGATAGTAGAAAATTTCTCAGCGGCTATTTTTTCTGCAAAAGGATTCATTGGAATTAAATTCCCATAATCAATATATGAATAATACACGTTTTGTCCTTGTTGGATTTTCATATCTTCTTCCATGGATTTGCATGTAATAGGAGAAATTACTCGAGGACACTTTGTTACAACAATAATGTCAGCTCGCTTCATGCCACTTCTGGATTCTCGCAATGTACCACTTGGGAGTATATAATCATGCGAAAAAGGCTTGTAGTAATCTGTTAGCAAAATCGATAATCCTGCTTTAACATACCTGTGTTGAAAAGCATCATCTAACAATACAACTTTTGTTTCCGGATTCTTTTCTAGTATTTTAGCAATTCCTCTTTTCCTCTTTTCGTCTAAAGCTACACAAATTTCGGGAAATTTTTTTCTGTATTGCAAAGGTTCATCTCCAACAGTTTCTGAGGTAGCAGCTTCATCAACCAATAAAAAACCCTTTGTTTTTCTGCCATATCCACGACTTAAAGTGGAAATAATAAAATCTTTTCGTAATAAATTTATTAAGTATTCAATATGAGGTGTTTTGCCTGTTCCACCTACGCTTAAATTTCCTACTGAAATTACAGGAATAGCAAAAGATTTTGATTTTAAAATTTTAAAATCAAACATCTTATTTCTTACATATACAATTAATCCGTAAAGAACTGCAAATGGAAGTAAAAGTAAACCTGTAATATTCATGCAATAACGAATAATTTGTTTGTATTTTGCCTTATACGCAATAGTTAAATAAAAGTTCCCAATTGATGTATTATAAGAAATTAAATATTAGCAACTTTGTATTATTGTAAATTTACATATACAAGATTTTGCACTCTTGTTGTTTTTGAGTAATTTTGCCAAAAATTGATAATAATGACCAAGTTAAGTGTAAATGTCAATAAAATAGCAACGTTACGCAATGCTCGTGGAGGGAATGTACCCAATGTATTAAAGACTGCATTAGATTGTGAGCGTTTCGGAGCTCAAGGGATAACAGTTCATCCTCGCCCCGATGAAAGGCATATTCGCTATAGTGATGTATATGAATTGAAACCAAACATAACTACTGAATTTAATATTGAAGGTTATCCTAATAAAGAATTTATTCATCTGGTAACTTCAATAAAACCTACTCAAGTAACTTTGGTGCCTGATCCACCCGATGCATTAACTTCTAATGCCGGATGGGATACAATTGCGAATGAAGTTTTTTTAAAAGATGTAGTTGCACAGTTTCATAGTTTTAGCATCAGAACTTCAATCTTTATTGAAACTGACTTGAAGATGATTGAAAATGCTGTTAAAACGGGCACTGACCGCATAGAACTTTACACTGAAAGCTATGCCAAAAACTATCCTATTGACAAAGAAAAAGCAATTGCTTCATTTATTGAAGCAGCTAAAAAAGCTAATGAATTAGGCTTAGGCATCAATGCCGGACATGATTTGGATTTGAATAATCTGGCTTATTTTGCAAAAAACATTCCTGGCTTATTGGAGGTTTCCATAGGTCATGCATTGATAAGCGATGCTTTGTATTTAGGATTGGAAAACACCATACAACTTTATTTGAGGGCATTGGTTTCTTAATTCATAAAGTAAACAGGTTTAAAAATTTGAATCCTTTGAGTAAACCAAATTTCGATTAGATTTGTGGTTAATTTCTAACTATATAGCAATTAGATAACAATATTGTTACCGCTTATCCTTTTAGAAATTACATTTTTCTTTTTTGTAAATTTTGTTTAAAACGAATTTTTTTGTAATCCTTTTTTTACCTTATTAGTTTATTAAAAAACACGTTAACTATAAAATTTATACTTTCAATCTCTTTTTTGAGGCATTCAACGAAAGTATTTTTTATACTTAAAAATCTCATCCTATTTTTGCACATTATTTGTACAAAAAATCTTTTAAAAATTAAATACATGAAAAAAATCTTTTTAACAACAGTTATTGCATTTAGTGTTTTTATGTTAAGTGCACAAAATGAAAAGCCCACACATTACATATTTGGGAATAATGGAAAAATCTCTGTAAATGGTTTTGGTGCACCTATTGTAGAATTTTCTTCAAAAGGAGAAAGTTTTTCAGTTTCGTCGGGTGGCGGTGGTGCAGTTTTATTTAATCAAACATTTTATATTGGAGCTTATGGCATGGGATTGGCTACAGAGCATGATGTGGAAGGCTTAATAGTTAAGCAATCAAATGGAGAAATTATTAAATATCCAACTATGCGCACTGTTTTTGGTCATGGTGGTTTTTGGCTTGGTTATATTCACAATAGAAAAGATGCTATTCACTGGGGTGCTAGTGCCAAAATAGGTTGGGGTACAATTGGTTTGGTGGATGCAGACTTTGAAAATGATTCACATACAAAAGTTGGTTTAGATCAGGTTTTTGTACTTACACCACAAATAGAAATGGAAATGAACCTCACTCGTTGGTTTAAAATAAACATAGGAGCTGGTTATCGATATGTAAGTGGTGTGGATAAAGCCTATACAAACGATAATGGAGAAGTGCTATCATTTTATAAATCATCAGATTTTAACAGCCCACAAGCTTCAATTAGCTTTTTATTTGGAGGATTTGGACGATAATACCTAAATAACCTACAACAATAAGAGTACATTAATTGTTAATCCTAATTACTTAAAAAACTCTCAAAAATTTTACAATGAAACACAATAAAATACTAATATATTTTTTACTATTATTATTTACAACTCCATTTACTAAAGCGTCAAACCCATTAACTGATTTAGATAAAAAGCCAATTGTAAGCGGTAGTGTAAAAGATTCAAAAACTGGAGAACAACTTCTTGGAGCAACAATATATGTAAGAGAATTAAAATCTGGAGTGGCAACCAATATGTATGGATTTTATTCTCTTAGTATTCCTGCCGGAAAATACACATTGGTTTATTCATACGTTGGATATGAAACTTTAGTGAAAGAAATTGAGCTTAAAGTAAACTTAACCCTTAATGTGGAATTACAACCCAAACAACAAGAGCTTAAAGCAGTTGTAATTAGCGAAAAGCGAAGTAATGAAAATGTTACTAAAAATGAAATGAGTGTTGTCCGCATGGATGCTAAAACAATTCGAAAGATTCCTGCTTTTATGGGCGAAGTGGATGTAATAAAAGCCTTACAATTATTGCCAGGCATCCAAACTACAAGTGAGGGTTCTTCGGGTTTTAGTGTAAGAGGTGGAAGTCCTGATCAAAATCTTATATTGTTGGACGAAGCTACTGTTTATAATGCTTCTCATTTATTGGGTTTCTTTTCTGTTTTTAACAATGATGCAATTAAAGATGTAAAAATATACAAAGGTGATATTCCTATGAATTATGGTGGAAGATTATCTTCAGTACTAGATGTGAGAATGAATGATGGAAATCAAAAGAATTTTTCGGCAACAGGAGGGATAGGTACAATATCAAGCAGATTAACCATTGAAGCACCTTTAATTAAAGACAAAACTTCGTTTATCATGTCGGGAAGACGAACATATTTTGATTTGTTTTTACCTTTATCTTCTGATAAAAATGTTAGAGATAACGTTTTGTACTTTTATGACTTCAATGCAAAAATTTCTCACACTATTAATGAGAATAATAGATTGTATCTTTCGGGCTATTTTGGAAGAGATGTATTTAACAATAATTTTTCTAAGTTAACATCAGGAAACCAAACATTTACATTAAGATGGAATCATTTATTTTCAAAGAAGTTATTTTCAAATTTTATGTTTGTTTATAGCAAATACGATTATTATTTAGGAACTCCCGAAGGTGAAGCTTATTCTTTCGATTGGAATTCAAAAATGCGGGATTATGGCTTGAAAGCAGATTTTACATTATATTCAAATCCAAAAAATACGATAAAATTTGGTGTAAGTAGTATTTATCATATTTTCCAACCTGGAAGTGCTAAAGGAACAGGTTCTCAGAGTATGTTTAATGAATTTGTAGTTCCTTCTTCTTATGCATTGGAAAATGGTTTGTATTTGGGCAACGACCAAAAAGTTAATAATAAAATTACCATGAAATATGGGCTGAGATTTTCGATGTTTCAAAATGTAGGACCAGCTACCATTTATAATTATAACAGTAATTTTGAATCAATTGATTCAACGGTTTATAAATCAGGTGATTTTTACCAAACTTTCAGCGGTCTTGAACCTCGTTTGGGAATTAGTTATAGTATTAATGATGAGTCTTCAGTAAAAGCAAATTATTCTAGGACATTCCAATATATTCAGCTTGCTCAGAATTCCACTTCAGGCACACCACTGGATGTTTGGTTTCCTGCGAGTAAGAATGTAAAACCGCAACGTTGTGATCAAATTGCAATTGGCTATTTTAGAAACTTTATGGGAAACTATATTGAGACTTCTATAGAAACATATTATAAAAAAATGAATAATTCAATCGATTTTAAAGATCATGCAGAATTATTGCTTAATGAAAAACTTGATGGAGAACTCCGTTTTGGAAATTCCACTTCAAAAGGATTGGAAGTAATGGTTAAAATTCCTGAAGGGAAAATCAATGGATGGGTAAGTTATACTTTATCAAAAACAGATAGGAGTTTTGCAGATATAAATAATGCGAATACATACTTAGCGTATTACGATAAACCCCATAATATTGCTATTGTCTTGAATTACGAAATAAGTCCAAGAACTACATTTTCGGCTAATTGGGTATATTATACTGGTTCACCTGTTACATTTCCAACAGGAAGAGCCGAAATTGGAGGAAAAATTGTTCCAATTTATTCTGACAGAAATGCATATCGAATGCCAGACTATCATAGATTAGATTTATCATTAACCCTGAAAAGCAAAACAAAACCTAATCGCAAGTGGAGTTCTGAATGGAATTTCTCAATTTATAATGCTTATGGACGAAAAAATGCATGGGCTATTAGTTTTAAACAAGATAAAAATAATCCAGAAATTACTTATGCCGAAAAAACTTATTTGTTTAGCTTTATTCCAGCAATTACTTACAATTTTAAATTTTAAAACCATGAACAGAATTATATATCTTTTTCTATTGATTATTGTTACAATGCTTTATAGTTGTACCGAAAAAATGGACATTCAGTTAGACGATGCATATACACGTTTGGTTGTAGAAGGCAGGTTTTCTACCGATACTACCGTTCATAGAGTAAGACTTACTAAAACTTCGAGCTATTTTTATAACAATACAGCTCTTCCTGTAATAGGTGCTATCGTTAGCATAAGCGATGGTGTTAATGAAATTTTGTTGACAGAGAAATCAGACGGTTTATATGAAACGCTTCCTAATACTTATGGAGTAGTTGGTAAAACGTATCAATTGTTGATTAAAAATGTGGACATTGATAAAAATGGTGTTTTTGAAGAATATTCAGCAAGTTCAACAATTTATCCTATCAATACAATTGATTCTATAGCAATGGAGTATATACCTCATTTTGAGGCATGGGAAGTTAAATGTTATGTATTGGATCATCCAACCGAAGATTATTATTTATTTAATATTTATAAAAACAATGTATTGATGACAGATACTATTACAGAACCATTAGTAGTTGATGATAAATTATACAATGGAAATTATACAAATGGAATAGGTGTTGGATATTTGAGAGATAAAAAACCCGACGAAAAAGCATATCCAGGTGATACAATTGAATTGGAGATTTGGAGAATAACCAAAGAATTTCAAAAGTTTGTAATGGAACTAAAGGATGCTACACGTCCATCAAATCCTCTTTTCAGTGGACCTCCAGCAAATGTAAAAGGAAATATCAGCAATGGTGCCGTTGGATATTTTACTGCATATTCTACTTCGAGATGTAAAGGGGTGATCAGATAAAAATTGTTTTTCATAATGAATAAGAAAAAGGGGTAAATAACCCCTTTTTCTTATTTCTCTTAATCATACTCATTAGAATTCCTAAAAATTTGTAATTTTGTTTTTTTAAACAAAGGGCTTATGAAGATTTCATATAACTGGCTGAAAACATATTTAAACATTGACTTAACAGCAGAAAGAGTAGGGCAATTGCTTACCGATTGCGGGCTGGAAGTAGAGGGTATAGAAAAAATAGAATCCGTCAAAGGAGGATTGAAGGGTATTGTGATAGGCGAAGTGAAAAGCTGCAGCAAACATCCTGATGCTGATAAATTAAGCATTACCACTGTGGATGTTGGTGGCGAAGAACTGCTTCACATCGTTTGTGGTGCACCCAATGTGGCAACCGGACAAAAAGTAGCGGTGGCTACCATAGGGGCTGTGCTTTACAATGGTGATGAATCTTTTACCATTAAAAAATCAAAAATCCGTGGCGAAGTTTCGGAAGGTATGATATGTGCCGAAGATGAATTGGGGCTGGGTCATTCGCATGCAGGTATTATGGTGCTGGATTCATCCGTTGAGGTGGGCACTGCTGCCAGTAGCTATTTTAAGATAGAAGACGATTATATGCTGGAAATCGGACTCACACCCAATCGTTCGGATGCTATTTCCCATATTGGTGTAGCTCGCGATTTGGCTGCGGTTATCAATAACCTGGCGGATACTGCTACCAAAGTTGAATTAAAATTACCGAGTGTTGATGCATTCAACATCGACAATCATAACTTGCCTATTGAAGTTATTGTTGAAGATACCCAGGTTTGTCCCCGTTATACCGGCATTACCATTTCGGGTATCGAAGTAAAGGAATCACCTGATTGGTTGAAGAATAAACTGAAAACCATCGGTATACGTTCTATCAACAATATTGTGGATATTACCAATTTTGTTTTGTTTGAAACAGGACAACCTTTGCATGCTTTTGATGCCGATAAATTTGAAGGGAAGAAAGTAATTGTTAAGAAATTAGCCAAAGGAACTTCTTTCCTCACACTCGACGGTATCGAACGCAAACTTTCCGGCGAAGATCTTATGATTTGCAATGCCAGCGAAGGCATGTGTATAGCCGGCGTTTTTGGTGGAGCTAAATCGGGTGTAACAAAAGAAACTAAAAATATATTTCTCGAAAGTGCGTATTTTGATGCAACTACCATTCGCAAAACTTCTAAGTTTCATGGTTTGAAAACCGATGCTTCTTTTCGTTACGAACGTGGCTGTGATCCTAATATTACAATGTATGCACTCAAACGTGCCATATTGCTGATTAAAGAATTAGCAGGCGGCAATGTTTCGTCTGAAATTATGGATGTATATCCAACACCCATTGAACGCAAATGTGTTGAAATCAGTTATAAGAATACCTTTCGTTTGATCGGGAAAGTGATAGAAAAAAGCATCATAAAAAACATTCTGACTTCTTTGGAAATTGAAATCACCAATGAAACTGAAGAAAGTTTAAGTTTGCTGATACCTACCAACAAGGTAGATGTGGTTCGCGAAGCCGATGTAATTGAAGAAATTCTGCGTATTTATGGTTACAACAACATTGAAATTGGAAGTGGTTTACGCTCCAGTATTTCTTATGTTGCTAAGCCGGATAAAGAAAAAGTACAAAATACGATTTCAAATTACCTTAGCAATAATAGCTTTGTGGAAATCATGAACAATTCGCTCACAAGCTCTGATTATGTAAATAAAATTGCAGATTTCAATCCTATCTACAACGTAAAGATATTAAACCCTTTGAGTAAAGAACTGGATGTAATGCGTCAGAGCCTTTTATTTGGTGGTTTGGAAAGCATTAGTTACAACATCAATCGCAAATTAAGTGATTTGAAATTGTACGAATTTGGAAATACTTATACTTACAATGCAGAGGTGAGTGCAGAAGTCAATGTCGCCAAACGGTTTAAAGAAGAAAAACATTTAGCTGTTTTTGTAAGTGGCAAAAAATATGCTGAAAGCTGGAACATTGCTGCTTCCAATACCGACTTTTTTAACCTGAAAGCGCATGTTACAAATATATTAAATCGTTTGCGTATCAATATTGATAAACTGAATGTAAACACGATAACGAATTCTATTTTTGAGGAAGCACTGGAATATACATCCAATGGAAAAGCTGTACTTACTTATGGCAATTTGCATCCTCAATTACTTGCTTCATTTGATATCAAACAAGCCGTTTTTTATGCCGACTTCCAATGGGATACTATCATTAAAATGATTCCCAATGCTGAGGTAGTTTATACCGAAGTATCTAAATTTCCTGAAGTCCGCCGCGATTTGGCATTGTTGATAAATAAAGAAGTTAGTTTTGCCGAAATTGTAAAGCTTGCTTATCAAACCGAAAAAAATCTGTTGAAAAAAGTAAACCTTTTCGATGTGTATGAAGGCGATAAATTAGAAGCCGGCAAAAAATCTTATGCGGTAAGTTTTACGATACAGGATCAGGAAAAAACCCTCAATGATAAACAGATTGATGGTATCATGAATCGATTGATAAAGGTATATGTTGAAAAATTGCAGGCTGTAATCAGGTAATTTTTTTGTTTTATCTTTGTTTAAAAATATTTATAATGAAGAAAAAAATCATTTTTATTTTCGTTTTGTTATCTTTTGCACTGTTAGTTAATGCTCAATATTTTAATGCTGGCATTAAAGCAGGAGTTGTAGGCTCTCAGGTTGATGGAGATGGCTTTGGTGGTTACGATAAATTAGGTTTAGATGCGGGATTGTTCGTTAATTATCAACTTTCTATGCGTACGGCACTACAGTTAGAAATGGAATTTATCCAAAAAGGAAGCAGTCATTCTCCAAATGTTGAGAAAGGGGATTACAATCAATATAAAATGCGGGTAAATTATCTGCAATTACCTGTTTTATTTCAATATAAATTGGCTCAAAATTTTTCTGTTGAAACTGGTCCTGCTTTTGGTTTATTATTAAGTAATTACGAAGAACGTGACCATTGGGAAATTGAAAGCAATCCTTTCCGAAAATTTGCATTTAGTTGGATTATAGGGGGAAACTATGCAATTACCGATCGCTGGAATGCAAATTTCAGGGTAGATTATTCTGTGATTGGGATACGTCAAAAGCCTGCACCAGGTGATCGCTGGATTTTCTTTCAATATGGTCAATTCAACAATACTTTGGTAATTTCTATTCAATATATAATCAATCATGCCAAAGCTAAATAAAATTAAAATAGCTGTTGGTGTTACTGGTGCCAGTGGTGCGATTTATGCAAAAGTTCTATTTGCAAAGATGCAGCTATTATCTGATCAGATTGCAGAAGTGGGGGTAGTATTTACCGAAAATGCAAGGCAGGTTTGGGAATTTGAAATGGGTGA
>CAZUCB010000004.1:0-41448 GCA_964618755.1 uncultured Bacteroides sp.
ATTTTATTTTAACAATGTAAAATCTGAATTGTTTATTTAAGGGTTTATTTTTATATGTTCCGTAGGAACTTACTGTTAATAGCTCAATAAATGCTACTGATAATAAAGCCTCGGAGAGGCGTACTGTTTTACAGATATAAATGTTCTTATGTTTTTTAACAGATTGAATTTATTTTTAGTAGCTTTGGCAGCTAAAGAGGAGTTAAACATAATGTGGTTATACAGATGTTATACCGAATACTTTGGTGCTATTAATTAACAATAATTGTAAACATATATGGAAAGATTTTTAAAAGCGAAACATTGGCAAATTTTTATGCTGACATTTGGGATACCTTTAGTTTTAGAATTAATTCTGATACCATTTATCATTTTTAGTAAAAACTTTAAGATTATGTACATTCTCTTTCCAATCATTACATTATTCTTTGTCGGTGGATTTTTCGGATGGTTTTGGTCGATTGGGATTGGACTTCAATACAAAGTACCAGAAGGAGTTAAAATGAAAGTTAAAAAGTTTAAGACTTTCTTAATTATTCCTTTGATATACATGGTATTGTTACTTGGATTCATGATGTTCTCGTTTAGTGAAGTTTTGGATAGTGCTCAAGAAACAAGCGGTGGACTGATTGGTGGATTCATTGGCTTAATTTTTCCTTTGCATTTATTCTCTATGTTTTGTATTTTCTATTGTCTTTATTTTGTTGCAAAAACTTTCAAGACAGTAGAATTACAGAGAGAAGTAACATTTTCTGATTTTGCCGGAGAATTTTTCATAATTTGGTTCTTTCCAATTGGTATTTGGATAATTCAACCAAAGATTAATAAGATGGTTACAAATTAAAAAAGTTTGATAGTAATACTCTATTCATCCTATCGTCTCGCTACGATGCTAAAAAAAGACATTTTTCCAGCAGTTTGCTGTACTATCAATTAATTCACAACCACCACTTCAAATCACCAAATCTTCAAATCACCCTATCACCAAATAAAAAGCCCCGAATATTTCTACTCGAGGCTTTCATCGTTAATAAGCATTAAATAATTATTTGTATTCTGCAATAATAGCTTTTACACCATCAGGCGAAACACGTCCGTAAACCTTTTCGCCAATAAGCACAACGGGAGCCAATCCGCAAGCACCTACACAACGCAAACAGCTTAAAGAGAATTTACCATCTTTTGAGGTTTCGCCAACCGCAATTTTCAATTCGCGTTTAAACTCTTCCAGTACTTTTTCGGCACCTCTTACATAGCAAGCCGTACCGGTACATACCGAAATAGGAAATTCGCCCTTGGGTATCATGGTAAAGAAAGAGTAAAACGTAACTACTCCATACACATGAGCAGTAGAAACATTTAATTCCCTAGCAATTATTTCCTGTACCTCGGCAGGCAGATAACCGTACATGGTTTGGGTTTTGTGCAACACATTAATCAGTTCGCCGCCTTCGTTGTTGAAGGATTTGCAAATATCCTTTATCTTGTTTATTTTATCTTCTGATAATTTAATATTAACCATAACATTTATTTTTTTAAGATTGTTATTACTCTTCAATAAATACTTCGTTGCTTTTGTCGAAATAGTGCGTATGCAATAAATGATGCGATTTTTCGCCGCAAGGTTTGCCTAAGAATTCATCGTAAAGTTTGATAATATCAGGATTTTCGTGCGATTTACGAATAGGTTTACCGGCGTCTTCGCGGTAAATAGAAGCAGCACGTTTTTTCAAAATTTCACTATTACCAAAGTTTAATGGTTGACCACCGCCACCGATGCATCCACCAGGGCAAGCCATAATTTCGATAGCATGGAATTTAGAAATCCCGGCTCTAACGTCGTTCAACAATTTACGGGCATTACCCAAACCATGAGCAATACCGATATTAATTGGTAAACCGTCAAAATCAATAGTAGCCGAACGAATACCGTCCATACCTCTTAGTTCGTTGAATTCAACTTTGTCAAGTTTTTTTCCGGTATGAACTTCGTAAGCAGTACGACAAGCAGCTTCGATAACACCACCTGTATTCCCGAAAATAACAGCAGCACCAGTTGATTCGCCCATCGGATGATCGAAATCTTCATCAGGTAAATTCATGAAATCAATATTGGCTTGTTTGATAAAATGAGCCAATTCGCGGGTTGATAATGAAAAGTCAACATCAGGATTGCCATCTACTTTAAACTCGTCGCGTTGACATTCGTATTTCTTAGCCAAACAAGGCATAATAGAAACCACTACCATATCTTTGCGGTTTACACCGATTTTGTCGGCAAAATAAGTTTTAGCAATAGCACCAAACATTTGTTGAGGTGATTTAGCTGTAGATGGAATGTCTAACATATCTGAAAAATTATGTTCAAAAAAGTTAACCCAACCCGGACAGCAACTTGTTAAAATAGGTAATTTAACGGTTTTGTCACCAGCTAAGTGTTTTCCTAAACGACCCAATAATTCAGTCCCTTCTTCCATAATGGTTAAATCGGCTGCAAAATCGGTATCAAATACATATTTGAAACCCAAACGACGCAAAGCAGCTGCCATTTTGCCTGTAACAGAAGTACCGGCTTCCATGCCAAATTCTTCGCCCAAAGCAGCACGAACAGCAGGAGCGGTTTGTACAATTACGGTTTTGGTTTTGTCAGATAAAGCTCTTATAACATTGCTGGTATGATCTACTTCGGTTAATGCACCTGTAGGACATACCGAAACACATTGACCACAATACGTACAAGGCGATTTTTCCAGATTCATTTCAAATGCAGGAGCAACTACAGAAGTAAATCCACGATTTACAGCCGATAAAGCACCTACCGTTTGAACGTCATTACACATCATTTCGCAACGACGGCACATGATACATTTATCCACATCGCGAATAATAGAAGGAGAAGTATCCACACGATAAGTTGATTTTTCGCCTTGGTAAGGAATTTCGCGGATGCCAAATTTCTGAGCCATTGTTTGTAATTCGCAGTTGCCCGATTTTGCACAAATCAAGCAGTCGAACGGATGGTCAGAAAGCATAAGTTCTACAACAGTACGTCTTGTATTTAACACACGAATATTGTGAGTATCTACAACCATACCATCAAAAGCTTCGGTAGCGCAGGCAGGAGCAAGGTTTTTGCGACCTTCAATTTCCACAACACAAACGCGGCATCCACCGGGTTTGTTTTCAATTTTCATATCGCCCAATTCAAAATAACAAAGCGTAGGAATATCGATACCTACTTTTCTTGCTGCTTTCAAAACGGTGGTGCCTTTTTCTACTTCAACGATTTTATTATCTATTGTTAATTTAATCATTTCCATGTCTTGAATATATTTTTATATTATTTTATACTAATTGCGTTAAATTTACATTTTTCCATACAAGCACCGCATTTGATACAAATATCTTGGTTAATGTAATGAGCTAGTTTTCTTTCACCGGTAATGGCATTTACAGGGCAATTGCGTGCACATGCAGTACAACCAACGCATTGTTCAGCATCAATAATATATTGCATCAATGCTTTACATTGTCCCGAACGACATTTTTTCTCGTTGATGTGTTCTAAATACTCATCCCAAAAGTTATCTAAGGTAGAAAGTACAGGGTTTGGAGAAGTTTGACCTAAACCACACAATGAAGCATCTTTGATAACCTGGCTTAAATTTTTCAATTTGTCCAAATCAGCCATTGTACCTTTACCTTGTGTAATAGTTTCCAGAATCTCATACAGACGTTTGTTACCAATACGACAAGGTGTACATTTACCGCAAGATTCTTCAACAGTAAAATCTAAATAGAATTTAGCAACAGAAACCATACAATCGTCTTCGTCCATTACAATCATTCCACCTGAGCCCATCATCGAACCAGCTGCAATTAAATTATCATAATCGATAGGAGTGTCAAGATGACGTTCTGTTAAGCAACCACCTGAAGGACCTCCTGTTTGTACTGCTTTAAATTTTTTACCATCTTTAATGCCACCACCAATTTCGTATATAATTTCACGCAAAGTGATGCCCATCGGTACTTCAATTAAACCAACATTGTTGATTTTTCCGGCCAAAGCAAATACTTTTGTACCTTTTGATTTTTCAGTTCCAATGCTCGAAAACCATTCAGCACCTTTATTGATAATAACAGGAACACTTGCAAAAGTTTCTACATTGTTTACATTGGTTGGTTTTCCTAGATAACCCGAAACAGAAGGGAAAGGAGGTTTAAATGTAGGTTCACCACGCATACCTTCCATTGAGTGAATTAATGCAGTTTCTTCACCACAAACAAAAGCACCGGCACCGTAACGCAATTCGATATCAAAATCGAATCCACTGCCTAAAATATCTTTACCTAACAAACCATATTCTCTGGCCTGATCAATAGCAATTTTCAAACGAGTAATAGCCAAAGGATATTCAGCACGAATATATACCAAACCTTTGGTTCCGCCTATTGAATAACCACAAATAGCCATTGCTTCAATTACTGAATGAGGGTCACCTTCTAAGATAGAACGATCCATAAAAGCACCTGGGTCACCTTCGTCGGCATTACAAACTACATATTTTTGGTCAGCTTGCGATTTGCTGGTAATTTCCCATTTCAAACCAGTAGGGAATCCACCACCGCCACGACCACGTAAGCCTGATTTTTTTATGATATCAATGGTTTGTTGAGCATCCATTTCGGTAAGAACTTTACCCAATGCTTCATAACCATCGCGAGCGATATATTCATCTATATTTTCAGGATCAATAAAACCACAGTTTCTTAAAGCTATTCGAATTTGTTTTTTATAAAATCCCATATGTTTTGAATCACTTACGTGTTCTTTGTTTTCAGGATCTTTGTACAACAATCGGGTAACTTTTCTACCTTTGATGATATGTTCTTCAATAATTTCTCTTGCATCTCCGGGCTTTACTTCTGTATAAAAAGTATTGTCAGGCATCACTTTAACGATAGGACCTTTTTCGCAAAAACCAAAACAACCAGTCATAACAACTTGTATCTCGTGATCCAATCCTTTTTCTATAAGGATTTCTTTTAGGTTGTCACCTACAGTTTTACTCAATGATGCATGGCAACCTGTACCTCCACATACAAGAAGATGCATTTTAAATTTTGCCATAATTTATTTCCTCCTTTTATTATTATTTTTGAATACTTTCGTAATTTACAGGAATAATACCATCAACCAACTCATTGTTTTTGATGTATTTTTCAATAATTTCGTTTGCTTTTTTCTCGTTCACATAGCCAAAAACAACTGGATCCTGATTGGGTAATGTTACTTCGATCGTAGGTTCAGCATAACAATAACCCATACAACCCGTTTGAGTAACAATAGCCTCGATGTTTCTTTTTTCAAGTTCATCAATAAAATATTCCATCACAGTTTTTGCTCCGGATGCAATACCACAAGTTGCCATAGCAACTCTAATCTGAACCAAACTCTCAGTATTATTGCCTTTTTCTCTAAGATTCAGTTTAGATTCAAGCCCTTCCTTCATCTTTCTGAGATCTGCCAAAGATTTTACTTTTGTCATAATGTTCTCCTTTTTTATTATAAATTAGTTTGAATAATGTATTTCTGTTAAATTCTCTTTAATCATTTCTTTTAAATATCTGATTACTTGCGGTTGGTTAATACTCATGCCATCCATAGCTTCTTTTATTTCATCCGTATCAAAAATATATTCACCTGTTTCAGTTGTATGGGTATATATAAAGTGTATGTTTTCGTTAGCTGCAACTGTTAGTACTATTACACCGGCAATATCACCTAACATTGGTCTGTCGAAGTTATTGTGCTGGAATATTGCTGTTAACACAGTTCCCTTGCCTAAGGTAGAATCAATTGTAAAACTTCCTCCGGCTCTTTCAGCGTTCTGCTTAAACAATGGAATTCCCAATCCAACCTTGCGTGTAGTACGTGAAGTACAATAAGAATCGGTTACATTTGCTAGCATTTCTTTTGTCATTCCTTTGCCATTGTCTTTGATACTTATACTGTATATATTGTCTGCCTTATTCTCAACAATCATTATTTCAATTAAATCAGCATTTGCTACTATTGAATTTTGAACGATGTCTAATATGTGCAAAGATAATTCTTTCATTGTTATTATAATAACAGTTTCGGCAATTTAATTTAATACTTTCCTGTTTTCTTTACCAGCCAATGCTTTCCTGATTTCATCAAAAGAAACTTCTTCCATTTCAAATTGAGATGTAATTTCCCCAATACTATTAATAAAGTGCGAATCAGAATTTTGTAATATCGTAAAAGCATTTAAGTAAGTGTATTGTTTCAAAAACTCCAACTTTGTAATATGCTTTGTTATTTCAAAAGCATCTGCTTTAATATCTGGAGGAATAAATCCCAACTGACTTATCAAACTGAATTTTGGGCGATTTACATGAGCCGGAATAAACAAGCCATTCAATTCATGTACTTTATCTGCTAATTCATCAATAGATATATTCAGTGCCGAACTCAGCAATATTTCTTCTTCAGCTATAATATTTTCTTCCTCATCTACTATTAATTGATAGCCAAATCGTTTTATATCATTTTTAATTTTTGGTAAATGAGTTTCAATATATTGTTGAAAATCAAGTAATCTTTCATTATTTTCAAAGAACGTAAGGCAGTGTAATTCCTCTTTCGTTGTTATTTCTGCTCCACAAAGTACAAAAATTCCATTTTTTTTACCAATTTCTCTGGTAACTTTGCATTGTTTTGTACTGTTATGGTCGGTTAAACCGATGATGTCAAGTTTTCTTTCTTTTGCTTTATTTATAATATTTATTGGGCTCATTTCCAAATCAGCACAAGGCGATAAAACGCTATGAATATGCAAATCAGCCCTGTAAATCATTACTTTTTCAATAAGTTAAAAAGTTCTCCCGAAATTTCAAAAGCCTGTTTATTAGTTCCCAATACAGGGATATTTTCTTCATTGCTTTGAGCTGCCATGTCTTCTTCAGGTTTAAAACCTTTAACTAAAATAATTGCTGCCAATTCCTTAAGAGATGCAATTGCCATAACATTTTTATGAGTTTGCAATGTTATCCATGTACTTCCTGCTTCGGCACTTCCCATTACATCACTTAGTAAATCAGACGAATATCCATTTGTTATTTCATTTGAAAGACCTTTTTCTCCTGAAAAAATCTTTAAATCCAATGCTTTTACAATTTCTTCAACTTTCATTTTCTTATTTTGTATTAAATTTATCGCCCCAAATACGTTTCATTTTTGCGATAGCTTCATTCATTGTCATACTTCCTTTTTGTTCCATAATACGCTGAATAAAAATACAATCAGTAATATCAGCTCTGCTCATTACAATGTCTTCGGCCAATGTTTGGCAGGTAGAAGCACCACACATTCCGCAATCAGTTTTTGGTAAATACTCCATAATTTCATGCATCTTGCCCATCTTTTTGATAGCTTCCGACATATCTTCATCCAATTTTAGCATCGAACGTGGCATAATCTTGGAAACGTTCATGTTTTCAATCAGATATTTCTTGTAATTATTCAATTCTTTTGAAATACAGGATTCTTTTTTTTGATTTTCGTCAGTAGATTTGGCTCTGTTTTTCATTCTTTCAACTGTTAGAAAGCGATTTCCACTGGTTAGCACGCCACCTGCACAACTTTCGTCGCAAGCTCTGAGTTCCAGAAAATCTATATCTGAAATTTCTTCACTTTCTATCTTTTCCAAAAATTCTATAACATTGTGTATTTCATCAATAGCCAAAGCTCTGCCATCTGAAGTATCTCTTTCACCATTCGTTAAACTCCATAATATACCTTTTGAATCTAATTCATCTTTTTGAGGAACAGCACAGTAATCTTTTCCGTTTTGCTTGATACTTTTATATATTTTATTGTAAA
Source organism: uncultured Bacteroides sp. (assembly GCA_964618755.1). Classification (GTDB taxonomy): domain Bacteria; phylum Bacteroidota; class Bacteroidia; order Bacteroidales; family JACABE01; genus JACABE01. The sequence continues at coordinate 7,913 of CAZUCB010000004.1, forward strand.
TGAAATCAAGGTTAATGACCCCTGTAATAGTAGATTTTTCTTCACCAACTGGACTTTTTACTGCGGCTATCTTTGCTGCACAAGGTGTTATGTAGAATATACCAATTTCATTTTCCGTATAACCTTGTTCAGTAAGAAGTTTTTTATAGTATAAGGCTGCAATATCCAAAGGTGACTTTAATAAAATTAAATTATCAACCAAAGCAGGAAATTTAACTTGTATTAAACGTATAACTGCAGGGCAAAATGTTGAAATCAATGGTTTAATTGAAGGATTTTTTTTCTTAAAATCTTCACGGGCTTCCAACAAAAGATCAACAGTATGTTCTATTTCAAAAACATGAGTAAATCCAATTGCAATTAATTCGTTATAAATTTGTTGAGTTGAAATATTTTCCGGAAACTGTCCAATTAAAACACCTGGTACTAAAGCAATACGATAATTGTAATTAAAAATCTGCATAAAGTCATCGTGATCAACATAAATTGCATTTACCGGACAAACCCTGAAACACTCACCACAGTCAACACAACGGTTTTCAAACAAATGGGCCTTTCCATTTTTCACTCTAATAGCCTCTGTAGGGCATACTTTAATACAGTGAGTACATCCTATGCAATTAGGCTCACTAATTTTTAAAGCATGGTGGAAATATTGTTTGTCCATTTTATTTTTAAGCTAATTTTACCATTATTGTAACTTCTGTTCCAATACCAACTTCGCTTTTAATTTCTAATTTATCAGCATTTTTTTTTATATTTGGTAATCCCATTCCTGCACCAAATCCCATTTCTCTAACCTGATGGCTAGCAGTAGAGTAACCTTCTTTCATTGCCTGTGAAATATCTGGAATTCCTGGTCCAGTATCTTTTAATCGTAAAATTATTTTATCAGTATCAATATCAGCAAAAATTGTACCTCCAAAGGAGTGGGCAACAATATTAACTTCAGCTTCATACAAAGCGACAACGATTCGTTTAATTCTAACAGAATCAACATTTAATTGCTTCAAAATTTTTTTTATCTGGCTTGAAGCAGTTCCTGCATTTGAGAAATCTCCACTAACGATTTTATATTCGAAATGCATTTTAATAAATTGGTTTTATACCATTATTGTAAAGAATTCCAGAAGTCTTAAACATTGAGTAATCACATTCTATTAATAAAATTCCATTTTCCTCAGCTAAATCTTTCATTTCTGCAGTTACTTTCTTTCCTCTTACATAAATTATATTAATTATATCTGACATTTCTGCAGTTCTAATTGATTGAATATTTGATAAACCTGTAAGTAAAAGAACATTTTGAGCTTTAACCGTAAGAACATCGCTCATTAAATCCGATGAAAACGCAAACTCTACTTCATTTTCAAGCATTTTTTCGTTTCCGTAAGTTTTTGCGTTTAGTAGTGTTTTAATATCTTTAATTCTCATTTTAGAAAGGATTAACCTAAAAAATAATATTTTCGGCTGCAAAATTATAATGATTTTACATAAAAAACAAGTTTATTGTGAAAAACATAACAATGTGAAAAAAATAACACTAATTTATTAATACTCTAAACTAATTTTTGCTGGTTAAAAAAAGTAAGGCTGTTGGAAAAATCCAACAGCCCTTTTCATAATAGATAGTTTAAAAAAAGACTTGTTAGTACCTTTTTCTTGGTTTATAATGGGTATGTAACAAATCATGTGATTTATGTCCTAAAGGTTCACCAAGAAAATCCTTGTAAATCTGAGCAACTTCTGGGTTTTCATGTGATTTTCTTAGAGGTAAGCCTTCATCTTCAGAATAAATTGCAGTAGCACGTTTTTGACGAATTTCAGGACTTGTTGGAATTGGTTGTCCTCCTCCGCCCAAGCATCCACCAGGGCATCCCATAATTTCAATGAAATGGTAGTTAGCTTTGCCTGATCTGATTGCTTTCATTAATTCATTTGCATTGTGTAAGCCATGAGCAATAGCAACACTTAGTTCAGCTCCTTCTAGAAATCCCCATTCTGGCTTAACATCTTTAATCATTATTTTGGCTTCTTTTATGCCTTCAAAACCTCTTACGGGCATAATTTTAAGATTGGTAAATGGAACCTCACGTCCAGTAACTATTTCATAAGCAGTACGCAATGCGGCTTCCATAACACCTCCAGTAGCTCCGAAAATTACAGCAGCTCCAGTAGAATTACCCATAATGCTGTCGTATTTTTCATCATCTAATTTCATGAAATCAATACCGGCTTGTTTAACCATCATTGCTAATTCACGAGTAGTTAAAACATAATCAACATCTTGATAACCACTGTCTCGCATTTCTGGTCTTACACATTCGAATTTTTTAGCAGTACAAGGCATAATAGAAACAGAGACCATGTTTTTTGCATCTATACCTTTTTTCTTTGCATAATATGTTTTCGCCAGTGCACCAAACATTTGTTGTGGTGATTTACAAGTTGATAAATTTTCTAATAAATCTGGAAACATGTGTTCTTGAAATTTTATCCAACCTGGAGAACAAGAAGTCATCATTGGTAAAGCTACTTTTTCTCCATCAACTAATGCTCTTTTTAAGCGGGTTAAAAGCTCTGTTCCTTCTTCCATAATTGTTAAATCTGCAGTAAAATCGGTGTCTAATACAGAATCGAAACCAATATGTCTTAACGCAGCTACCATTTTACCTGTAACTCTTTCACCTGGTTCATATCCTAAGTCTTCACCCAAACCTATTCTAACAGCTGGTGCAGTTTGTACAACAACATGTTTTGAAGGGTCGTTAATTGCATTCCAAACTTCATCTAAATAAGTTCTTTCTGTTAATGATCCAGTTGGGCAACGATTGATACATTGACCACAATTTGTACAAACTACTTCATCCAACGGTTTATTCATAAAAGTAGAAATCCTTTGATGGTCGCCTTTTTTTACAACTGCTAATGCACTAACTGCTTGTAATTCCTCACAGGTTCTAACACAACGTTGACAACGAATACATTTGCTGTCATCTTTTGAAATGGAAGGAGAAGAAATGTCAATAATTTTATCTTTCGCTTTTACCAAGTCAATGAAAATATGATCACCAATACGATACTCAGAAGCAAGTTCTTGTAATTCGCAATTACCATTTTTAAAACATTTGGTGCAATCAGCATTGTGTTCCGATAATAGTAATTCAATGACATGTTTACGTGCTGTTCTAACTTTTTCACTATTGGTAAAAACTTCCATACCTTCTGAAACTGGAGTGGCACAAGAAGCAGCTAATAATCTTGCACCTTTAACTTCAACTACACATACGCGACAGTTTCCTGCTACACTTAAATCAGGGTGATTACAAAGTGTTGGTATATTGAAATTAAGCTTTTTAGCTGCATCAAGAATGGTGGTTCCTTCTTTAACGGATACCACTATATTATTGATTTTTAGATTTACTAAATATTCGCTCATTTTATTATTTTTTTAATGTTATCAAATAAATATTAATAGATGATTTCTTCTCTGAAGTTATCAACAATAGAATTAAAGGGATTAGCAACTGATTGTCCCAAACCACATTTTGCTGAAACTTTCATGGTGCTTGCTAATTTTTTCAACTCATCAAGATACTGAGGTTTTCTTTCTCCTTTTTTTACAGCTTCCATTCCTCTTAGTAATTGTTGACATCCAATTCGACAAGGTGAACATTGTCCACACGATTCTTCATTAAAGAATTCAAGATAATCATGTAAAACATTATACATTGATCGCGAACTATTGAAAATCATCATAGAACCACCTGTTGGGATACCTTCAAATCCAATAATTGTATCTTTAAATTGTTTTCTAGGTACACAATGTCCAGAAGCACCTCCAACTTGAACAGCCTTGGTATCACCGTCACCAAAATCTTCAACAAAATCAGCCAAAGGCATGCCTAATTCTAATTCATAAATACCAGGGGTAGGAGTGTCACCAGAAACAGAAAATACTTTACTACCTCTTGAGTCTTTAGTTCCTAATTCTTTAAACCTTTCAACACCCATTTTGCAAATCATGGTCACATAAACCAATGTTTCTACATTATTTATAACAGTAGGTTTACTATTGTATCCAGAAACGGCTGGATATGGAGGTTTGTTTCTTGGTTCTCCACGTTTTCCTTCCATTGATTCGAACAAAGCACTTTCTTCACCGCAAATATAAGCTCCACTTCCAGATTTAATATAAATCGCAAACTCAATGTTTTTTGATTTAAGCTGTTTATTAAATTCGTCAATAATTTTATTTAGTTGAGGAAGTAAATAATTGTATTCACCTCTAAGGTAAATATAACCTTCTTTTGCTCCAATTGCATAGCCACAAATTGTCATACCGCCTAATACTTTGCAAGCAACAGTTTCAAGAATTTCTCTATCTTTAAAAGTGCCAGGTTCTCCTTCATCTGCATTACAAATTACATATTTTACAGGATTGTCTTCATTTTTGGTAAATTTCCACTTTAATCCTGTAGGGAATCCTGCACCACCTCTTCCTTTTAGCCCAGAATCTATTACATCTAAAATAATATCGTCAGGAGATTTCGTAAAAGTTTTGGTAATTACATCCATTACTTCATTTACAGTGCATTCCTGAAATATATAATCAACTTTCTTTAAGATTTTATTTTCCATTTTTCTTTATTGTTTGAATTTTAAAACTAATTCTTAATTATTTAGAAGCTTTTGCATAGCTTTCAATAACTTCTAATGCCTTATCTGTAGTAAGTTCTGGGAATACTACATCATTTACCAGCATTACAGGACCTTTATGACACCAGCCTAAGCAATTTGCTGTAAGTAATGTAAACTTTTTGTCGTGAGTTGTTTCTCCGACTTTAATTTTTAAGGTATTTTCCATTGCTTCAATAATTTCATCTTTACCTTTCATGTGGCATGAAATTGTTTTGCAAATTCTAATAATATTCTTGCCTCGAGGTTCTGTATCAAGAAAAGTGTAAAAAGAAGCTGTTCCAAATACTTCAGCTGCTGATAGGTCTAATTCTCTTGCTACTGTAATCATAGCTTCTTCGGAAAGAAATCTTTCTTCTTTTACAATACCTTGTAAAACAGGCATCAAACTGTTTCTTGTTTTGCCATGTTTTTCAACTAAGTTCTTTACTAATGTTTCAATATCGGACATGTTATCCTCCAAATTTTTGTTAATATGATTGATTAATTCTACTGTTATTTTTATAACAATTTAAAAGTTCAAAATTAATTCTTTTTTGTTGTTAACAAAATAACAAAGTCGTTTTTTTTTCAAAAAACGGTAATTTAGATTATTTCTAAATTACATCTATGATTAAATTTCACTTATTCAATTGTATAGGTTTTTTTAATATTTTTAAGTATAAATTTTTTTATTTAAATTTTGAAAAATTATAATTTATGATGTAATTTTGCTTTTGAAATATTAGAATAAACAAGAGTATGAAAAAAATCAATTTTTTTTTGGTATTTATTTTATTTTTTACCTGCATAGTAGCAAAATCGCAAACAAATGAAAAGAATAATGATAAAGATTTGTGGGTAAATAGTTTCGAAAAGGCAAAACTCGTTTCTTCAAAAAAGAAAGTTTCGATTTTGTTATTTTTTACTGGAACTGATACTTGTAAAAACTGTATTAAAATGCGGCAGAATATCCTAGATTCCAAGGAATTTATTGAATATAGCCGCAATAATTTTGTCATGCTTCATGTAGATTATCCTAATGCCAAAACAAATAAGCTATCACCCATTCAACTAAAAAAAAATAAAGAATTGGTAGCAAAATATAATCCTCAAGGTAAAATTCCTCAAATAGTTATTCTTGAACCTAAAGGTGGCGTAAAAGCAACTGCAAATTATTTAGATATTCCAGTTTCGGAATATCTACCTCAGTTCATAGCATTACTGAATATGTTTAAGTAGGAAAAATCAAATAACTTTTGTTTTCATTGAATATAAAATATTTTTCAATTGATTTCTGATTTTTTTGTAGGTTTGTACAAAACTTATAAATAAAAAGCGTGAGTAGATATTTTTTACATTTGGCTTATAATGGTAAGAATTTTCATGGTTGGCAAATTCAAAACAATGCCATAACAGTTCAACAGGTTTTGAATGAAACGTTAAGATTGTTTTTTAAAACTACAATTGAATTAACTGGAGCTGGAAGAACCGACACTGGAGTGCATGCCAAAGATTTTTATGCTCATTTTGATTTACCAACAAATCTAAATAATGAGGATATTCCGTATATCATACATAAATTAAATGGGTTTTTGAAGCAAGATATTGCTATTTACGATATAATTCATGTAAAAGATGAGGCTCATGCACGTTTTGATGCCATTTCAAGAACTTACAATTATTACATTAATACAAAAAAAGATATTTTTAATTTTGATTACTCTTTTTCAATTTACGGGAGTTTGGATGTTGATGCAATGAATGAAGCAGCTCAATTGCTTTTTGATTATACTGATTTTTCATGTTTTTCGAAATCGAATACACAAACCAAGACCAATAATTGTAAAATTATTAAAGCATTTTGGGAGCAAAACAACGAAAGCTTGGTATTTACAATTACTGCAGATCGCTTTTTGCGAAACATGGTAAGAGCTATTGTAGGAACACTCTTAGAAATTGGTTTTCATAAAATTAACAATGAAGATTTTATGAGAATTATTGAAAATAAAAATCGTTCAGATGCTGGTTACTCTGTGCCTGCAAAAGCTTTGTTCCTTTCAAAAATTGTTTATCCTGAATCTTTATTTCTAACAAAATAAAAACTGAAAACAAATGTCTTTAGAATCTTTGCTTTATGATAGCAGTAGAATGGTTATTGAAATAGCAGCAAATTCTATTGAAGAACATCCTGAGCAATTGAATGCGATGTTTGATCTTTGTTTCAAGCCTTACCCAATTTCGATGCGGGCTGCGCGTGTTGTGCAATTGTATTGCATAAAACATCCTGATGCTACTATGCCTTTTCTTGGCATTCTTACTGATGAGTTACTAAAGACAAAGGTTGATGGTGTAAAACGTAGTTTCTTAAAGATTATGATTGAAGTGGTGGATGTTAAGAATATTCATAATGCAGGTTTAGTGTTGAATAAATGCTTAGATTGGTTACTTTCAGATAAAGAAACGATTGCAGTAAGAGCATATAGTATTGATTTAATAATAAAATTTGCTAAAGAAGAACCTGATTTAAAAAACGAATTGATATTGGTGTTTGAAAGCATACCATTAGAAGAATATCCAAGTTTGAAAGTTAGATGCAAAAAAGGGTTGAAGCTTATGAGAAATTAGAATCAAACAGCTACAATTTTTTTAGTATTCTGGTCAAAAAAACATCATTTCTGACCAGAATACCAATTCTAATAAATTTTTAATTCATAATCAAATTTCTATCCTTATCGTATTTTATAGTGTAGGTAAAGTTAACTACTTTGTTTTCTTTGGGCTTAAGTTTCAATTTCCATGAAAGCATGCCCGTATTTTCGTTGTAATTGCCTGTAAAATTTTCTGAATCAAAACTAACTTTTATATCTTTATCATTGCTAATAGGAATTTGGTCTTCTAATGAAATGTCAATAGCAGAATTTTTATTGTTTCTTATCGTAACTTCCATGCAAATTGTTTTGCTTCGCGAATTTCCTATTATTTGTTCCTTTTCTTTATCTTTTAATTTTTTACGTTGAATAGCAATACCTTTATCTCGCCCTAATGAAAGTTCTAAAGTATCGGCAATTATATTAGGATCAATGGTGGTTTCCCCTATGTAAGCCCCTTCAAAATATATATTGGCTTTTGCTGTTAATAAATTCAAATCTTCCCAACCGCTGAGTTTGGCAATTAAGAAAGCATCTTTGTCAATTTTAGGTGCTGTAAAATAATTGTAAACGGTAGAAATATTATCATGATTTTGAACATAAACTAAATGATATTTCCCATCAGAAGGTATGGAATATGGTAAATCAATGCTATATTCCATAGCTGTTAAGTTTTGAGTTTGGGTAGTATAATTTGAAGCCAATTGAGCAGCAGGTACTTTATAATTGGCAACTGCATCGTCAAGAGAGTTTGCTTTTTCTTCGCGGGAAACTGATGCTGGTGCACTTCCCATTGAAATATTGGAGGAATAAACATTTACAGGCATATAATAATTCAAATACCATGCTGCTAAGTAGGGTTTGATATTACTTTTATTGGGATTATTAGTAGATAGTTTTAGTTTTACATTGCTCCAGTCTTCACCTGTATTTTGGTAAACATTTGCTTTAAAAGTTAATTCTACAGGTGCATTGATGTCATTTACTCGGATGTCGTAAGCAGGTGTCCATCCGGCATTTGTACAACTGTATGAAATTGATAAGCTGCCAGTAACTGCTTCTTTTGCCGATACAGTCACTATTACCTGATATATTGGATCGGTAGATTTAGTTTTTTCGCTAATAATTCTTTCTTTGTAAGCTAAAAGTTCGTTGTAACGAGTTTGAAGTTGTGTTTTTTTAAGTATTACTTTGTTTTCTTCGCGTTTTATTCTTTGAAGTTCGGAATTTATCGAATTCATTTTCGCATTGTAAAATTCCATTGCATCTTTTAATATTGGTAAAGAATCACTTTTCCCACCACCACGCATAAGTGGATTGTTGGTTAGCATATCTTTTTGTTTTATGTAAAGGTCTTTACGGTCTTTAATTACATCATAATCATAATTTATATCGTTTAATGTATCTAGTGTTGCTTCTATTTTGCGTTGCAATGCAGCGGGAATAAGTATTTCTGGATTATCGGTAGGCTCTGGATATTCTATATTATGACGGGAATCGAGAATAACAAAGTTCCCTTTACCTGAGGGTTGAATGCTTGACACATTTGTATAGGGTGAAATGCCATTAAAAACTAATTCGCTCACACCAGGCTGAAGGTTAATGGTTGCACTACGTATAATTTGAGCGCCATTAGAGAATATAGTAACTTCTTTGACCGATGATTTTAAATCTTTTGGAGATTGTGCAATTACTAAATACTTACATGCAAGTAATAGCATAATGATGCTGATTTTTTTCATAATTTATTGAAAGATTAAAGATTAATTGAAAATGATTATATATTCTATTTAGCAAAATACATGCCATTTTCTAAAAAGATTTGAAAATTATATAAACTAAAAAATTAATATTATGTAAAATAAAACAATAAAATAAAATTTTCATTTTTACAGCTTTGTTTAGTTGGGAAATAGATTTAAATATTTTTTAAGACAGTTTGTATTTCTATATTTATTTATATTTGAAGTTCTTAATGATAAATTTGAAAGAATTAAGTGGTTTGTTTTATATGTAATTTCAGAATTTGTGAAGAAAAAACCATTTTATTAAAGAATCGTTAAACCATAATTAGATATCCTTTATTAATATTACTTTTGTAAAAAATATAATAACAATGAAGAAAATAGTTTTACTAATAGTAATCGTTTTTATAGGATTTACTATAACAGCTCAAAACAATGCTGAGAAATCATTTACTATTGCCGCAAACATTAAAGGTTTGAAAGATACAAAGGTGAAAATAATGATGAGTAATCAAGGTGGTGAGCCAAAGATAATAGATTCTGTAATAAGTAAAGCAGGTGTGTTTAAGTTAAAAGGTAAGCTTTCTATTCCTGATGTATGCCGCATTACTATGGGGAGTGATGACAAACAACTTACTTTTTTTCTTGAAAATTCAGAAATTCAGATTACAGGATTTATAGACTCTTTGGAAAGAGTAACATACTCTGGTAGTACTACCCAGAATATTTTTGCAAAAGTCATGGGAGAAGTTAATGTTTTTTCTTATTTGCAAAAAGAATGTGAAACCAAATATAAGGAAGCTCAATCAAAAAATGATTTTAAAACCATGCAGCTTTATGATTCAGTTTCTACAACTGTTTTTAATAATCAAATAAAATTTCTGTGCAATTTTGCTTTAGAAAATAACAAAACTGTAGTATCTCCTTATATTGTTTTAACGCAACTGATTTATTATATTGATTTGCCGATGTTAGATTCAATTACCAGAAATTTTGACAAAAGTATTTATCCGTCTTTGTATGTAAAACAATTACAAGAAAGGGTAATCGTGCTGAAAAGAACTGATATTGGTATGCCGGCACCAGAAATAGCAATGGCTGATTCATCAGGCAATATCTTTAGACTTTCTTCACTGAAAGGGAAATACATTTTAATTGACTTTTGGGCATCATGGTGCAGTCCTTGTCGTAAAGAAAACCCTAATGTAGTGGCTGCTTACCAGTTGTTTAAAGACAAAGGATTTGATATTTTAGGTGTTTCATTTGATCAAAAGCGTTCAAACTGGCTCAAAGCAATTAAAGATGATAATTTAGTTTGGCATCATGTTTCAGATTTACAAGGATGGGGAAATGAAGCAGGAAAGATTTATGGTATAAACTCAATACCCCATTCGGTACTAATTGATAAAAATGGAATTATTGTTGCCAAAAATTTAAGAGGTGAAGAGCTAGTGAAAAAACTAAGCGAATTAATGCCTTAAATTATTTAAAGTATAGGATTGAATTCAAGTAAGCCCTTAGGATATTAATTATTTTTGCATTTCAACCCAAAGTTTCTTGCCCATTTCCCGGCAAAAACTAAGTACTTCACTTTCGTCAACGGTAGTAACGATATTATCTTTTACAATGAGTTTGCCGTTTGAAATTACATGTTGTACATGTTTTGAATTCATTCCATAAACAAAATGTCCTGCAAAATTACTACTGTTAATTTCGGTGGGGGTGTCGTAATCCAATACAACAAGGTTATTAGCAGCATCGCCAGTAAAATTATTGGTATTAATATATTGATGTACATTTCTAAAGCGTTGATAAGCATCAATAGGACCCATCATTTCATGATCTTTGCCGGCTAAAAAAACAGAACGGGCACTTTGCAACATATCACTGTGCATACCATCAGTTCCTAACATTATACGATTTCCTAAGCCATTGCCATCAAAATAACCAACTCTGTTATTCAAATTGCTTTCCATGTTCTGAACCACCCAAGAGCGGGAGTTGGAAATAGTTTTCTTTTCTGTATCATTTAAAAACAGACAATGTCCGAGTATGGTTTTGTCGAAATTAAGTACTGCATGTTTTTGCATACGCTCAATTACACGCATTCCATAGTTGTCAATACAATGCTCTTGGTCGTAATTATCTTCTGCTATGTGAATATGCAAACCTGAATTGTATTGCTTTGAAAGACTTACAGCTTTTTGTAAGGTGTCATCACCAATAGTAAAAGAGGCGTGTAAGCCTACTAAGCCTTGTTGTGTTTGCAGATAACGTTCAGTTTCTTCCAAAGCTTTAGCGGTTTTATCTAATCCATCTCTATCGGTAATTTCGTAACATAACAGATGCGAAACTCCAATTTTATCAAAAGCATCGGCAATAATTTGTAACGAATTATCTATAGCCATGGGCGAAGCATGGTGGTCGATGACGAAACTAACACCATTTTTGGCACAAGCAAGAGCAGTAGCCAAAGCACTGGCTTGTATCATGTCTTTATCTAAGCATTTATCCAGTGTCCACCAGATGTATTGCAATACTTCGTAAAAGTTAACTGGAATTTTCTTTGGTGCACCCATTCCTCTCGCCAAAGCCGAATAAACATGATGGTGCCCGTTAGCAAAAGCATGCGTAACTAATTTCCCTTTGCAATCAATGGTATCTGTTACCACTAAATCGGCTGGTTTTTGATTGTAAAAATGGAAATTTCCGTTTAAACTTTCTTCAACAAGGATATCAGTTGTTGTAAATTCAAGTGTTTCGCTATTGATGTATGTACAATTTTTAAGATAAATCATGGCTGTTGTTTTTGCAAATGTATGATTTGTAAGCTATTTTAGAGCATAAGCTTTAATAAACCCAAAGCAAGTATGAAGTAACAAAAATACTAAAAATATGTAAATACACGATTCTTAAAAATCAATTTTAAATAGAAGAATTTAGTATTTACTTTGTTTTCCTTATTCTAATATAAATAAGTAAAGCTATTATTTGTAAATTTGCATCTTCTAACAATGTGAAAATTATATGAATCATCAATAATATAGTTTGACGCTGAGATTAATGGAAATAAGAATATTGTTTTTTTAAATTAATTATAATTACTTTAAGAAATTCAATGGTATTGATTTGTATTAAGTTATTAAAAGAAAATGATTGGATTTGATTTAATGATAAACCTATCTTTGGGAATTACTCTTTCTGCTATTATTGCCATGTTTTATACACCATTAAAGCTGAAATCAAATCTTGCGGCATTGATTATTTTTATAAATGCTTTGCTTTTTAGTTGTGTAAGTTTCCCTGCTATTTATGGTAATGTTGTAGAATATTCGCTGAATGCTGGAAATTTTATGGGAAATATTCCCCTTCGAATTGATGCATTATCTGCTTGGTTTATACTTATTATTAGTTTTACTTCACTTACAGGTGTAATTTATGGAGGTGGTTACCTAAAAACCTATCAATCATCTAAATCAGAACTTAATCTGCATTGGATATTGTTTGTTTTGTTTCAGCTTTCGATGATTTGGGTTTGTATATTACAACACGGACTGGCATTTCTGATTGCATGGGAAATCATGTCGTTGTCTTCGATGATGTTGGTAATTTTTGAACATAATAATCCTAAAACTATTAAAGCGGGCATTAACTATATGGTTCAGATGCATATCAGTGTGGTTTTGCTTACTGTTGGTTTTATCTGGGTTTATTTCAAAACTGGTTTATTTGATTTCGATGCTTTCAATACATTTTTCAATGGCAATGACAATATCTGGCTTTTTCTGATTTTCTTTCTGGGTTTTGGTTTCAAAGCTGGATTTATTCCTTTGCACACCTGGTTGCCTCATGCTCATCCGGCAGCACCATCTCATGTGTCGGGTGTAATGTCGGGTGTAATTGTAAAAATGGGAATTTATGGTATTTTCAGAATTATCACTTTTCTAAAAACAGATTTTTTATTAATTGGCGAAATTATTGTCACAGTTTCTGTCTTCACCGGATTGTATGGAATACTGAATGCTGCTGTACATCGAGATTTTAAAAGGATGCTTGCTTATTGTACTATCGAAAATATTGGCATTATAGGTATCGGAATCGGAATGGGTATGATGGGATTGGGGAATAATAATCCGATGCTTTATTATCTGGGCTTTGGAGGTGCATTACTCCATGTGCTTAATCATTCTTTATTCAAATCTTTACTTTTCTATTCAGCAGGTTCGGTTTATCAACAAACATATACTCGAAACATGGAACACTTGGGTGGTTTGATAAAATATATGCCCAAAACTGCAATGATTTTCTTGGTAGGAGCAATAGCCATTGGTGGAATCCCTCCATTTAATGGCTTTGTTTCGGAATTTATAATTTATAGTGGATTGCTCGAAGGAATGAAGTCATGCAACTTAAATCAGCTTAGTTTACTGATACTTACTTTTGCTGGACTAAGTTTAATTGGTGGTATTTCCATTCTTGCTTTTACCAAAGCTTTTGGAACTATTTTTCTGGGTACCGAACGTGATAAATTAGAGCATAAGCCTGTTGAAGTTTCTTTAAGAATGCTTATCCCTCAATATATTATTATTGTTGTAATGCTTAGCATTGCTTTCTTTCCACAAATATTTCTTAATGCAATAGGGAATATTTTAGAAGGAATGAATATTTCTCGTTCGAAATTTGAAATTGCCAATTTTGCCAAATATACCTCTGTTATCTCCAATATAAGCTTTTTTTCTGCTTTTTTTGTCGTCTTATTGGTAATTATTTGGGGTATACGTTATTGTTTAACAAAAGCTTATCCCCAAAAAATAGATATAACTTGGGGTTGTGGTTATGTAGGTTTTGTTCAAAAAGCACAATATTCAGGAAAGTCATTTTCAAAACCATTTAGCAAAATAATGAGTTTTATAATCATTGAAAAAAAGAAGTATATTGAAATTAAATCGGGTGAAATATTCCCAAATGAAAGAAAATATTCATCGAATTATCATGATTTCTTTGAATTTTTCTTTATTAAAACATTAAGTAAAAAGCTAATTTATTTAACGAATTATTTTAAATTTATTCAAAACGGCAGAATACAATCCTATGTAATTTATGGAGTTGTTTTTATTATTGCAATGTTTATTGTTTTTATGTTCGTAAATGCTTAATAAATAGAAGATTGAATTGAGTGTTTTTATTATTTATAGCAGCGTTTTTTTCTTTGCCTATTATTTTGGCCTTGGGATAGTTTTTTAGCATCATTTCAGTAATATAATCAATAAAATTAGATGAAAACCATAGTAATATTAACAGGTGCAGGAATTAGTGCCGAAAGTGGAATTAAAACATTTAGAGATAGCGATGGACTTTGGGAAGAATATCGTATAGAAGATGTTGCTACTTTTGAAGCATGGCAACGCAATCAGGCTTTAGTTATTGACTTTTACAATCGAAGGCGTAAACAATTAATGGAAGTAGAACCTAATGCAGCTCATTTTGCATTGGTCCATTTAGAAGAAAAGTACAATGTTCAGATTATTACACAAAATGTAGATGATTTGCACGAACGTGCAGGTTCTAATAATGTTATGCATCTACATGGCGAGCTAAAAAAAATTAGAAGTACTGTTGACGACAATTTAATTTACAACTTACAAGGCTGGGAATTAAAAAAGGGTGATCTTTGTGAAAAAGGTTCGCAATTGCGTCCACACATTGTATGGTTTGGCGAAGAAGTTCCTCAAATAATTCCTGCCGCCGAATTATCAGCAAAAGCAGATATATTAATAGTTGTTGGTACTTCGCTTAATGTTTATCCTGCAGCCGGATTACTCAACTATGTTGCTGCACAACACCCCAAATATTTGATAGACACAAACGCTAAAGATAATTATTATATCAGTAATCTTACTATCATTAAAGAAAAAGCTGGAATTGCTTTGCCAAAATTAGTTGAAGAATTACTCAAAGATTAGAAATAAATAGAAAATTTATTTAATTTTGCAAACTATGGAAATAGTAGTAAGCGGAATCAGACCAACTGGTGATTTACATTTAGGAAATTATTTCGGAGCTCTCCGAAATTTTTTAAAAATGCAACATCAAAATAATTGTTATTTTTTTATTGCGGATTATCATTCATTAACCACACATCCTACTCCTGGAGATTTACATGGGAATGTAAAACGTGTGTTGATTAATTATTTGGCTGCAGGACTGGACCCTGAAGCAGCAACAGTTTATATTCAAAGCGATGTTCCACAAGTTGCCGAATTATATTTGTTATTAAATATGAATGCATATGTTGGTGAATTGGAGAGAGTAGTATCGTTTAAAGAAAAAATACGAAGACAACCCAATAATGTAAACGCAGGATTACTCACTTATCCTACATTAATGGCAGCTGATATTATCATTCATCGTGCACATAAAGTGCCTGTTGGAAAAGATCAGGAACAACATTTGGAAATGACTCGTAATTTTGTGAATCGCTTTAACAGAATGTACAATGTAGATTATTTCCCAGAACCTACAGCCTATAATTTTGGCGAAGAATTAATTAAAATTCCTGGTTTAGATGGAAGTACTAAGATGTCAAAATCTGATAACGAAAACTCATGTATTTTTTTGGGTGATGCTCCTGAACTTATCCGCAAAAAAGTGATGAAAGCTGTTACAGACCAAGGTCCTACAGAACCAAATCAACCAAAGGCACAAGCTATTGAAAATATCTTCAATATTATGAAAGTTGTTTCTACTGAAGAAACTTACACTCATTTTAGTGATTTATACAATACTTGTCAGATACGTTATGG
Organism: uncultured Bacteroides sp.; assembly: GCA_964618755.1. Classification (GTDB taxonomy): domain Bacteria; phylum Bacteroidota; class Bacteroidia; order Bacteroidales; family JACABE01; genus JACABE01. The sequence continues at coordinate 23,789 of CAZUCB010000004.1, forward strand.
TGATATGAAAAAACAATTAGCTGAAGATGTTGCTAATTTCACTGCACCATTTCGTGAAAAAATATTAGAATTAAGCTCAGATAATGATTTTTTGAGAAAAATAGCCGAAAAAGGAGCAGAAAAAGCTCGCGAAAGTGCTTCAAAAACAATTAAAGAAGTTCGAGAAATTATTGGGTTTAAATCATTTTAACAAATTTACACACTATGAGTCCAAGTACAAAGCCTACACAACATTCAAATAAATCATCTTACTTCAACGAAATTTTTTTAAAAGTTGGCGTTGTTTTCTTTATATTTGGAATTACATTTAATTTGTTTTCTTCATCTAATGAAATCAATGATTTTGAAACTTTTATTAAAATACTTTCAATAATTTTATTTTTTGTATTAAGCTTGTTTACAATAGCAATGCCAAAAAAGTTTTTTAAAAGCTTTGTTTTTTTTCTTGTTTTTATTGCCAGTTTTTTCAAAATTATTGTTCATCTTTCTGAAAGAAACATTAACATTGAAATAGTTTCTGTTTATTTTTTAATAATTACAATGTCGTTATTTCTACTTCCAAAATCCTCGTCACATTCACACAGATCATAAAATTATCCTTACAAATTGATAGAAACTACTTCAAAACAAGAAACAGCAGTATTAATTGGTTTGATTTATCAAAATCAAGATATTGAACAAGTAAACGAATATCTTGATGAACTCGCATTTTTGGTAGATACAGCAGGGGGGATTGCTATAAAACGTTTTATACAGCGATTGGAAAGACCCGATTCTAGAACCTTTGTTGGTTCAGGAAAATTGGCTGAAATTAAAGAATATATCGAAGCCGAAAGTGTTAATATTGCAGTTTTTGATGATGAATTAACACCTTCGCAAATCAGAAATATTGAGAAAGAGCTGGAATGCAAAATTTTAGATAGAACCAATCTTATTTTAGATATTTTTGCCAGAAGAGCACGAACATCGCATGCTAAAACACAGGTTGAATTAGCTCAATATCAATATTTATTACCTCGCTTAACTCGAATGTGGACGCATTTAACCCGTCAACGTGGTGGTATGGGAATGCGTGGACCCGGCGAAAAAGAAATTGAAACTGACCGTCGTATAATTCGTGACAAAATTACATTGTTAAAAGAAAAGCTGAAAGATATCGACAAGCAAATGACTACGCAGCGAAAAAACCGCGAAGATATGGTAAGGGTTGCTTTGGTAGGCTACACCAATGTTGGTAAATCTACCATTATGAATTTGTTGTGCAAATCGGAAGTTTTTGCCGAAAACAAACTTTTCGCTACACTCGATACTACCGTTAGAAAAATGGTTATAGGGAATCTGCCTTTTTTATTAACCGATACCGTTGGTTTTATTCGTAAATTACCCCACGATTTGGTAGAATCTTTTAAATCTACATTAGACGAAGTACGAGAAGCTGATATTTTAATACATGTTGTAGATATTTCGCATTCAGGATTTGAAGAGCAAATTGATGTTGTAAAACAAACATTAAGCGATTTAAAGGCAAATGACAAGCCGTACATTACTCTATTCAATAAAATTGATGCCTATCGTTTTGTAGAACAAGAAGAGGACGATTTATTGCCAGCTACCAAAGAAAATTTAAGCCTCGATGAACTAAAGAACACTTGGATGGCTAAATCTAACAGCCCAGCCCTGTTTATTTCTGCCAAAGAAAAAGAAAATATTGACCAATTGAAAGATTTTTTGTACGAAGAAGTAAAACGCATCCATATTGTTCGATATCCTTATAATAACTTTTTATTTTAATCACAATAAGAAAAAATGTTTGAAAGAACATCTTTAAAAATATTTTCATAAACATCATTAATCAAATGAATATAATTATTGCAGGAGATGGTGAAGTTGGTTTTCATTTAGCCAAATCACTTTCATTCGATAAACACAACATAACTGTAATAGATGCTAATCAGGAATTACTAAAAATGATTGAATCACATACTGATTTAATGACAATAAAAGGAGATTCCACATCAATAGCAGTTTTGGAAAATGCTAATATTGGAAATGCAGATTTACTAATTTCCGTTGTTCATCACGAACATATTAACTTAATGACATGTATTTTAGGTAAAAAATTAGGTGCAAAAAAGACCATAGCTAGAATTAACAATGTTGAATATCTCACTGCTGAAAATCGTGAACTATTCCAATATTTAGGAATTGACTCATTGGTTTGCCCCGAAAGAATTGCAGCCAAAGAAATTATTAATTTACTCAATCAAACAGTTGCTACAGAAGTCTTTGATTTTTCTGAAGGAAAGTTAATGTTATTTTTAATACGATTGGATGAAAATGCATTGGTATTAGATAAAACGCTCAATCAAATTGCAAAAGAACATTCTAATCTTGACTTTAGAGCAGTTGCCATACACAGAAACTCTAAAACGATTATACCCAGAGGAACTGATACTTTTCAGAAAAATGATTTAATCTATGTAATTACAAAACCATCTGGTATGAACGAATTGTTTAAATTAGGTGGAAAGGTTAAAATTGATATTAAAAATATTATGATTGTCGGAGGAGGAAGAATTGCCAGAAAAGCAGCGATTAGTCTTCAGGATAAATTTAATATTAAACTTTTTGAGATTAATAAAGAAAGATGTTTTATGTTGACTGAAGATCTAGATAAAACGCTAATTATTAACGGAGATGCAACAGATATTCAACTTCTTGAAGAAGAAGGTATTCATAAAATGGATGCATTTATTGCGTTAACTGATCATACAGAAACAAATATTTTAACTTGTTTACACGCAAGAAAATTCGGTGTAAAAAGAACCATAGCTCTAGTTGAAAATATTGACTATATTGATATTTCGCAGAATATTGGTATTGATACCATTATCAACAAAAAACTTATTACAGCAAGTTATATTGCTCGCTTTACCATAGACGCATTGGTTACTTCCATCAAATGTCTGAGCGGAATTGATGCAGAAGTGCTTGAATTTTTAGTTAAACCAGGTTCATTAATTACAAAAAAACCAATTCAAAAGCTTGATTTTCCTGAAGGTGCAATTATTGGAGGAATAACCAGAGGCGATAATAGTTATATTGCAATTGGTGGTTTTCAAATTCTAGAAAATGACAAAGTTGTAGTTTTTGCATTGCCCGAAGCCATACATAAAATTTCCAAATTATTTCATTAGAACCGAAAAACTAACTAAGAAATGAATTTTTTACTTGTTATAAGATTTATCAGTATTCTTTTGCTAATTGAAGGCGGGTTTATATTAACAGCCCTCCCTTTTTCTTATTATTATGGTGGGTCTGATTTTAATGCCATTTTGATTTCAGGTTTGATTACTCTTTTTGTTGGATTTCTAATTCGAGTTTTTACCAAAGATGCAGATGCAAAAGGAATAGGGAAAAGAGAAGGCTATTTAATTGTTACTTCTTCATGGCTCGTCATTTCCATTTTTGGAACTTTGCCTTTCCTTTTGAGTGGTTCAATTACAAACTTTACAGATGCTTTTTTTGAAACCATGTCAGGATTTTCCACAACAGGAGCATCTATATTCAAAGATATTGAAGTAGTTCCTAAAGGAGTTTTATTTTGGAGAAGTATGACACATTGGATAGGTGGCATGGGAATTGTTGTATTAACAGTTGCTGTTTTACCATTATTGGGTATTGGAGGTATGCAATTATTTAATGCTGAGTCATCAGGACCTACTAAAGATAAATTTCATCCTCGTATTACAGAAACAGCAAAAAGATTATGGGGTATTTATGTTTTATTAACTTTTGCTGAAATAGTGTTACTTTTGGCTGGAGGTATGAATCTATTTGAGTCAATGTGTCATTCATTTGGGACAATTGCTACAGGAGGTTTTTCTCCTTTAAATAGTAGTATCACAAACTACTCACCATATATACATTATGTGATAACTCTTTTTATGATGTTAGCTGGGATTAGTTTTACACTTCATTATTTTATTTTAAAAGGCAAATTTAAAAGGGTTTGGTTTGATGAGGAAGTAAGATTTTATCTTATCATTATTTTTGGAGCTAGTTTAATAATAGGTTCATTTCTATTTTATGATTCTTTCAATCATTATAATAGCATTGAAAAAGCATTCAGAGACGCATTATTTCAAGTAACGAGTATAGTTACTTGTACCGGTTTTGCTACAGCTGATTATATGAAATGGGCTCCAGCTCTTTGGTTCTTTATTTTCTTATTAATGTTTAGCGGAGGTTGTGCCGGTTCCACCGCAGGAGGTATAAAAGTTATACGTCACTTATTGCTTTTTAAGAATGCATCTTTAGAATTTAAACGATTAGTGCATCCTTCAGCTGTGATACCTGTTAGATTAAATGGGAAACCAGTATCTCAGGATATTATTTTTAATATTCTTGCTTTTTTTCTAATGTATATAACAATCTGGGCAATAGCATCCCTTTTGTTAAGTGCTTTGGGCTTAGATCCTTATTCTGCTATGGGATCTGTTGCTACAACGATGGGAGGTATAGGGCCAGGTTTGGGAACAACAGGACCTGCATCTAATTTTGCTATGGTACCAGATTTAGGAAAATGGATACTTTCATTTATGATGCTGATAGGTCGTTTAGAAATTTTTACAGTTTTCATACTTTTTGCTCCAAGTTTCTGGAAAAAATAAAAACTATTAGCATGCAGTTAAGTCAATATGATGTTATTATAGTTGGTGGTGGTGCAGCTGGTTTATTTGCTGCAGGTCATGCGGCTGAAAACGGCGCAAAAGTGCTGTTGCTCGAAAAAATGAATCAACTTGGCCGTAAACTTCGAATTACAGGCAAAGGAAGATGTAATCTGACCAATATGGCGCCCATGCGAGAATTTATGGAACATATTGGTGAAAACTCAAGGTTTTTACGCCATTCCTTTTCTTGCTTTTTCTCCAAAGAATTAATTGAGTTTTTTGAAAACAAAGGTGTTCCAATTACCGTTGAACGCGGAGAAAGAGCATTTCCAACAAGTGAACAGGCTCAAGATATTTTTAATGCGTTGGTTGGCTGGGTCGAAAAACTAAAGGTAAGTATTCGCAAAGATAGTAATGTTACTAAAATACTGTACAACGAAGGCTGCATTCAGGGTGTGGAAGTAAATAATACACAGCTCTATTATGCTCCTAAGATAATTGTAGCCACAGGAGGTTGTTCTTATCCCGCCACAGGTTCTACGGGAGATGGTTATAAACTTGCCAAAAGTCTCGGACATAGCATTACAAAAATATGTCCAGCATTGGTGCCTATGGAAACCAAAGGCAATACTGCCCCAGAACTGCAAGGGCTCAGCCTTAAAAATGTAAAAGCTAGTATCTGGATAGATGGTAAGAAAAAGGGAGATGCCTTTGGTGAAATGATGTTTACTCATTTTGGTATTACAGGTCCAATAGTATTAACCCTGAGTAGGAAATTTTCGCAAGAATTGCAAGCACGTCAATCCATGATTTTTTCAATCGACCTTAAACCCGCACTGGATGATAATATTTTAGATGCACGCTTACTCAGAGATTTGAACGAACATGGTAAAATGAAATTTCAATCAGCATTAAGGCTTTGGTTGCCGGGCAAATTAGCAGTTATCGCAGGAGATTTATTAAAAATTTCGGCAGATAAATTGTGCAATCAGATTTCGGCCGAAGAACGCAAACGCATACGCTTATGGTTGAAAGATTTTAGATTTGAAATTACAGGCAGCCGCTCCTTTGCCGAAGCCATCATAACCGCCGGAGGTATCGATTTAAAAGAAGTAAATCCAAAAACCATGGAATCGAAACTTATAAAAGGATTGTTCTTTGCAGGAGAAGTCCTCGATCTGGATGCAGATACAGGCGGTTACAACTTACAGATAGCTTTTTCTACTGCCTGGCTGGCAGCAGGCATGAGTTCGTAAATTAAAAACCCTGCTTTTAAATCCTTAATAATTACTATTTTTGCACACAAATTAATTCAATCACCACATCTGGCAAAATTTATGCGTATAGATATTATTACCATATTTCCCGAAATGTTTGACGGACCTTTTAATCATTCCATCGTAAAAAGGGCTCAGCAAAAAGGGCATGTTGAAATTCATTTGCATCAATTGCGGGATTATTCTACCAACAAACACAATAATATTGACGATGCCCCTTTTGCCGGAGGTGCAGGCATGGTAATGATGATAGAACCCGTTGCTTTGTGTATCGACAAATTAAAATCGGAACGCGAATACGACGAAGTAATTTATACCAGCCCGGATGGAGTATTGTTGAATCAAAAAAACGCAAATAGCTTATCTTTATTGAATAATATCATTATTCTATGCGGTCATTACAAAGGAATTGACGAAAGAATCAGAGAACACTATATTACTTCCGAAATATCCATCGGTAACTATGTATTATCGGGAGGCGAATTGGCTGCTGCTGTAATTACTGATTCAATAATTCGTTTGATACCCGGAGTACTGAACGACGAAACCTCTGCATTATCCGATTCTTTTCAGGACGATTTGGTTTCACCACCTGTATATACCCGTCCTGCTGATTTCAAAGGATGGAAAGTACCCGATATTCTTTTAAGTGGTAACGAAAAACTAATCAATGAATGGAAACACGAACAATCCGTTGAACGCACCAAAGAAAGAAGACCAGAAATGCTGAAGTAAATTGTGCCAAAGTGATTTCCATTTCTTTTTGCATAATATTCATTTTTTCTTTTTGCAAAAGCCTAACTAAATTAATGTTCTTATTTACCTTTTAACGAAGAAAATTTTTTATTGAAACCGAATGTCAAACTAACAAAGAAGCCGCTCATTTTGAGCGGCTTCTTTGTTAGTTTGATTTATGAAATACTTATTTGTCTTGCAGGTTTTTCTTTTGCTTCTTCTCTTTTAGGAATTTCGATATTTAAAACTCCATTTGTATGAGAAGCAGCAATTTTGTCGTATTCTATTAAATCAGGCAAGCTAAATGCACGTTTAAAAGAGCAATAACTGAATTCACGGCGCATGATTTTTTCATGATTTTCTTCATTTTTTTCTTCTTTTTCCGAAGAAATAGTGAGTAAATTATTGTGAATATCAATCTTGAAATCTTCTTTGTTTAAGCCTGGAGCAGCTACTTCTATTCTGAAGCTATCTTTGGTTTCGATAACATTTACTGCAGGCATACTATAACTGCATTGATTTTCTACAAGAGTTGATAAAAAATCTTTACCAAAAAATTCATCTGCGAAACTTGGTAAATAACTGTGTTTCCTTAACATTGGTAACATAATTTTGTCCTCCTATTGTTTAATTATTAATTTATTTTTATTTGAAACTCTGTAATCAATCAGCGTGCCAAAAAACAAAATAATAATTTTTGAAAGAAGCTATCTGACAAAATGGCAGGAAGTGAGAAATAATTTCATTTTTAGTCGAAAATAAATGACAAAATGACATGTTTTTATAATTAAAATACTAAAAAGGATCAATTATAATAAGCTAATTAACAACTTAATATTCAAAAATGTGATTATAGCTCCAATAATTAATAAAATAATTGTTGTAATTTTTTTATTGGTATATTTTCCCATTACTTTTGGAGAGGATGTAAGATAAACCTGCATAAATATAGTAAAAGGAAGTTGAATACTTAAAAGCATCTGTGATATTATCAATCCTTTAAATGGGTTATTTATAAGGAATATTATGCCTAAAGCAAGTATTAAAGAAATACCAACGCCTATTTTTGAATGATTGTCTTTTAAATCATAAGGTTCGCCAAATATACCCGCAAAAATAGAACCTCCTGCCATGCCTGAAGTTATTGTAGAAGCAATACCTGCAAATAAAAGTGCAATAGCAAAAATATTTGAGGCATTATTTCCTAAAAGTGGCATTAGGATACTTTTAGCTTGTTGTAATTCATTAACCAATACTCCACTTTTAAAAAAAACAGCTGCTGCAAGTAAAATCATTGCACTATTAATTGCCCATCCTACAATCATTGAGATTAATGTGTCAAAAAGTTCATAATCCAATTGTTTTTTTATAACTTTTTCATTTTCTAAATTCCATTTACGGCTTTGTATAATTTCAGAATGTAAAAACAAATTATGAGGCATTACAACAGCACCCAAAACGCTCATTACAATAACCATACTTCCATTTGGTATAACAGGCTTTACCCAACCAATTCCAGCTTCAACCCAATTTATATCTACTAAAGTTAACTCGTAAATAAATGATATCCCTATTATTGAAACGAAAGCAATAATCCATTTTTCGATTTTTCGATATGTATTACTAAGCAACATTATATACACAAATATAACAACTAATACTGCACCAATTTGTATTGGGATATTAAAAAGCATATTAAGTGCAATAGAAGCTCCTAATATTTCAGCTAAAGATGTTGAAATCGAAGCTAATACTGCAGATGAAAGCACAGGTTTTGATATCCATTTTGGTGTATGTAGATTTGTTGCTTCTGCTAAGCATAAACCAGTTGCAATGCCGAGATGAGCAACATTATGTTGTAATATAATTAGCATGATGGTTGAAAGAGTTACCATCCATAAAAGTGTGTAGCCATATTCTGAACCTGCAGCAATATTTGAAGCCCAATTACCTGGGTCAATAAAGCCAACTGTAACCAATAAGCCTGGACCAATATAGTGTAAAATGTCTAAACCACCCAATTGTGGTTTGTGATCTTTTCTTTTTATATCATTTATAAAGGCCTTTAGAAATTGCATAAAGAGAGTGTTTTTAAACTAACAAATTCTACTAAAAATGGTTTAAAAAAAAGGCTATCTTAAATCGATAGCCTTTTTTTATCTTGAAATATTTGTTATAAACAATTATTGTTATGGGAGAGCAAGGAAAATTGTTCCCGAATAACTACCTTTTACCCAATCAACTTTTAGATGTGTAGGACGAATATTAGGGTCAGTTACAACTTGGTTATTATTGTTGTACCCAAAAGTAATTGTTGCTTTTTTATTATCTGAAGGAATTTGATGTATTTTTATACCTGAAACAGGATCCCATCCCCATTTTTGTTTGTGAACAACAGTTTGGTTAATTTGTGTGTAAAAATTTTCTCCATGACGATTCGTACCCCAAACAACAAGATTGTTATAGTCAGGTGTACTGCCAAGTCCAGATAATGATAATGTTAAATCATTATTAGCATAATTGCCAGTGTATGTAAATTGGCGATTAACATTCCATGTACGGTTAGTGTTGTCATTAAAAGTAGCTTGTAATGAACCTGCTACTGTATAAACTACAGAACCAGTTCCACTTAAATTTTTAATAAGTCCACCGCTAACGTTTTTCCAAATTTTTGTTCCATTAAGAATAAGCCAATTGCCATTAGGAATTCCATTTGGTGCTTTTTCAATTTTTAAATTATTAAAAGTAATAAAAACAGTAGTTCCTGCCATTGACCAATGATCAGATACTTTTTTCTTTATACTTAATGAACCTGTTTTTTTCTTTGTACCTGCACAATTTAAACCATTAAATGTAATAGTATATGTTACTGTGTCAAGACCTATTGAAAAAGTAGAGTCTATTACTGCATTACAAGGTAAGTTTTGTAAATTTTTTGTATTATCTTTTGATAATACATCATTTGCATCGCTTAATGCATCTTCTGAACTTGATTCCATGGTTATTTCATCTTTTACAAGTTGTTGAATTGAAGAAGAATCTGGAATTTTATCGTCTTTTTCATCTTTACTACAAGCTGTAGTCATGAAAGCTACCATTGCAACTGCAAAAAGTAGATTAATAACTTTTGTTAATTTCATTGTTTTGTTTTTTTAGTTTATAATGAAAGTTAGATGTATAAAAAACAAAAAGGTTTAACCAATACTGTTTTTATTCATCAATTTCTAACTTAAAACCGGCTCCATGAACGTTTGTAATACATATTTTTGGATCTTCTTTTAAGTATTTTCTTAATTTAGTGATAAATACATCCATACTTCTACCTATAAAATAATTATCATCACCCCAAATTGTTTTTAAAGCAGTTTCTCTTTTTAATAAAAGATTTTTATTATCACATAACAGTTTTAATAAGTCAACTTCTTTACGAGTTAAGTTATACTTGGTGTTAGGGGAAATTAAAGTCATATTTGTATAATCAAAAACAAAACTACCTATATTGAAGACTATTTGTCTTTCAGCAGTAGAGAGATTGCTTTTTATCATACATCTTTTTAAGATAGCATCAATTCGAAGACTTAACTCTTCAGTGCTAAATGGTTTTGTAATGTAATCATCACACCCAATTTTAAAACCTCTAATACGGTCTTCTTTTAGCGATTTTGCTGTAAGAAAAATAATAGGAATGTCTTGATTGAGTTTGCGGATATCATCTGCTAATGTAAACCCATCTTTTTTAGGCATCATTACGTCTAGTAGACATAAATCAAAGTGAGTTGTTTTAAATGTGTTAAGTCCATGGACTCCATCCTTACATAGGATTGTTTCGTAAGTGAGCAATTCAAGATAATCTACTAAAATTAAACTTAAATTTGGATCGTCTTCTACTAATAATATTTTAGCTTTGTACTTTTTCATGATTTTATTATGTATTTAAATTGTGATTAAATGGGAAAAATATTTCAAATGTGCTACCTTTTTTTAATTCGCTCTTTAATTTAATATTACCGCCGTGTGCTTCTACCATTGTCTTTACATAAAAAAGACCAAGTCCAAATCCTTTAACATTATGTACATTTCCAGTCGAAACGCGATATAATTTTTTATAAATGTATTTTGCATTTTCTGCACTTATACCAATACCTTCATCTGAAATATATACTATTATTCCAATATTATTACTTTTTGTAGTAATTGTAATTATCGGTTCTTCAAATGAGTATTTAATAGCATTGTCAATTAAATTAGATATAATATGGTAAAAATGAGTTGGGTCTGCAAGAATATGATATGGCTCTGCTTTTAGTTCTAAATTGATTGTGCCATTTCTTTGTTGTACAACCAACTGAAAATTGCTAACTACATTTTCGATAATTTCATGAACATCTATATCTTTTTTTAATAGTTTAAAATTCCTTTTATCTAAAACAGATATTTGCAGAACTTGTTCAACTTGAGTTTTCAAACGAGTATTTTCGTCGAATATTATATTTGCATATTGTAATATTTTTTCTTTTGATTCTAAAACGTTTGTCTTTGTAAGCATTTCACTAGCAAGTGATATAGTAGATATAGGAGTTTTAAATTCATGAGTCATATTATTTACAAAATCTGATTTCATTTCCGACAATTTTTTCTGCCTTAATAAAATCAATACAGTGAGAATGAAACTAACAATAACTACTAATAAAAATAATGAAGATACAATAAGGAGAAAAATCATCCTATTGAGAATATAAGTTTGTTGATTTGGAAAAAAAATTCCTAAATAAATATTTTCATTATTTTTAACGCAAGGAAATGGGAAGGTATGATATGTGTTGAGTAATTCATTGTAATATGATTTATTAGAGCAAGTTATTAAACGTTTACTTTTGCCATCTATTATTCCATAAACGTAATCTTTGTTTACTTTCATTCTATTACAGAACTCACTTTCCATAATAGAATCAAGCTTAATCATGTTTATATTGTGAATCTTGACAAAATTTTTAGCACAAGTATTATGATTGTTTCCATTATTGTTATCAAGTAAACATGGCTTACATCCTTCTCTAAAGCTACATCCTTCATCTGTAATTTTTGAAATCACTTCTTCTAAAAACACTTGAACTCTATTATTAAATATTTCACCTCTTAATTTCAATGCATAGTTAGCCCAAAGTAATTGAATAACAATAACTCCAATAAGAGAAAGGCTTGAGACAATTGTTATTATTGAAATAATTTTCTTATTCATTCAATTTTTTTAAATAAAGCAAGAAATATTAATATAAAAATTATACTTTTGCAAAGTTATTTGTTATATAGTTTACGTTAACAAAAATAATCTTTCAAAATTAATGAAATTTTGTTAATTAGTTTAATATTTAACCATAATATAACACAATTAACTTAAGTGTAACAATATTTGTGTTATTTATAATTGTAATTTTGTATCATAATTTAAATTTTAAAACAATGAAAAAATTAATCGTAACAATTTCTTTGATGACTTTCGTTCTATTTGTTTATACAACAAATGCTAATAACGTAAAACAAGACAAAACTAAAGCTGCAGTTACAGTAACTGAAAAAGCAACTAAAGATGGTGCTCATAAATGTTGTGCTGGTGACAAAAAAGCTGATGCAAAATGTTGCAAAGGTGACGCAAAAGCTTGCAAAGGTGATGCAAAAGCTTGCAAAGGTGATGCTAAAGCTTGCAAAGGTGATGCTAAAAAAGATGCTAAATGTGAACCTAAAGCTGGTTGTTCAAAAACTTGCGGTGGTGCAAAAAAATAAGCAAAATTGTATGGTGTGAAAATAATTTTTCTTTTTTATAAATAAGAAAATTAGTTTTTATACATAAATTAGTTTTAAGAAAAAGCTTCTATAAAATGGGAGCTTTTTTTATTTATTTTTATACCTTTTATATTTACATTTAATAAAATATGAATATATTTGTGAAAAATAGTCTTAATGTATTAAATTCAACAAAAAAATGGAATCATTAACTCTTACTTTAGGGATTAAAGGTGTTAAAGAAATTATTGTAAAAGATGAAGACACTGCTGCTCACTATGGATCTGGATTAATTGAAGTATTTGCAACACCAGCAATGATTGGTTTAATGGAAAAAACTGCTCAGCAAAGCATTCAGCCTTATTTACCTGATGGTTTCATTACTTTGGGTACTGAAGTTAGTATTAAACATCTTAAAGCGACACTAATTGGAATTAAAGTGAAATGTGAGTCAAAATTAATTAGGCAAGAAGGGAAAAAGCTTTTTTTTGAAGTAAATGTCTGGGACGAAAATGGACAAATTGGAAGTGGAACTCATGCAAGGTATATAGTAGATAATCAAAAATTTATGGAAAAGTTATCACAAACAATATAAAAATTATGGCTGAAATTTTTTTAATGGTTGCTAAAACCATGAATGGTTTAGAAGAAATTCTTGCAAACGAACTAAATGATATAGGTGCAACTGATATTGAAATTTCTAACAGAGCTGTTAGTTTTAAGGGTGATACCAGTACAATGTATAAAGCTAACTATTGGTGTAGGACAGCATTGCATATTTTAAAACCTATTGCAAATTTCTATATCAGAAGAGAAGAGGATTTATACAAAAAAATTTACGATATTAAGTGGGAAGAATATTTAGATGAATCTTCTACCTTGGCTGTAGATGCTGTTGTAAATGCCTCCGTTATGAATCATTCACACTATGCTGCTTTAAAAACAAAGGATGCAATTGTTGATAGATTTAGAGATTTAACAGATCGTCGACCAAGTGTTGATACTGAGAATCCTGATGTAAGAATTAATATTCATCTTTTTAAAAACTTATGCAACGTTTCTATTGATAGTTCAGGCTATTCTTTACATAAAAGAGGTTATAGAATAAAAACAGGTGCAGCACCAATCAGCGAAGTATTAGCAGCAGGAATGATTTTATTAAGTGGATGGGATAAGAAGTGTAATTTTATTGATCCAATGTGTGGTTCTGGAACAATAGTTTGCGAAGCTGCTTTGATAGCAAATAATATTCCTCCAGGATACTATAGAAAAACTTTTGGTTTTGAAAAATGGAAAGACTTTGATAAAGAACTTTGGGAAAAAATAAAAACAGATGCTTTGTCAGATCAATATGAGTTTGAATATGAAATAGTTGGTTCCGATATTTCTCGTGAAAGTGTCGAAATTGCCATAGAAAATGCAAAATCTGCAAAATTGCATAAAGATATTTCTTTTAAAGTAAGTTCTTTTGAAACGCAAATTCCTCCTGAAGGTGGTGGAGTTATGGTTTGCAACCCACCTTATGGCGAACGAATTGTTCCAGATGATATTATTAAATTATACCAAGAAATTGGTAATGGTTTGAAAAAGAACTATAAGGGTTATAATGCATGGATTATTAGTTCTGATATAAATGCATTAAAGTTTATAGGCTTAAGACCTACTCGGAAAATTGCGCTTTTCAATGGAGCTTTAGATTGTCGTTTTGCAAAATTTGAGATTTATGAAGGGAGCAAAAGGACGCATAAATATGAAGATACTGAATAATTACTACAGAGTTATTAACTCTTCAATAACTTTAGGGAAGTATTTATGTTCTAGTAAATGAATCTTATTTGCTAAGATATCTGGAGTATCATTTTCTTCAATTGTACATTTAGCTTGAAAAATAATATTTCCTTCATCGTATTTTTCATTTACATAGTGAATTGTAATACCACTTTCTTTCTCTTTATTAGCAATCACAACTTCGTGAACCTTTATTCCATACATACCTTTTCCTCCATATTTTGGTAAAAGTGCAGGATGTATATTTATAATTCTACTTTTAAAAGTATGAATAATTTCTGAAGGAATCAATAACAAAAAACCAGCTAAAATCACCCAATCAATTTGATATTCTTTTAATATATTCAATAATGCATCAGAATGGACAATTTCATTTTTACTCATGTAAATTGATTTTATACCGAGCTTTTTTGCTCTTTCTCTAACAAAAGCATTTTCTTTGTTATATATAATAAAAGGGAAACAAATATTTTTATTTGCTGAAAAATATTCAATAATGCGTTGTGCATTACTTCCACTACCTGAGGCTAAGATGGCAATTTTTATCATTTGGTGATTTGGTAATTTGGCAATCAATATTCACTAATATCTGATAATTGTTTTAAGATTAAACGACAAAGGTAGTTTTTTTTAATATGATAAAACAGAAATTCTACATCTCTTAAAAACTATGTAAATTATTGTTTTAAATATATTTAACAATTCTTGTTAGTAAAAAAACATCTTTTTTTTTGTTTATCGGACAATAAATTTGTTACTTTGCACCCACGTTTAACCAAAATAGAAAAAAAATGTCTGAAATTTCAACAAAAGTAAAAGCTATCATCATTGATAAGCTTGGCGTTGACGAAAACGAAGTTACACCTGAAGCAAGTTTCACAAATGATTTAGGTGCTGATTCACTTGACACAGTTGAACTAATCATGGAATTAGAAAAAGAATTTAACATTGCAATTCCTGATGATCAAGCTGAAAAAATCAATACTGTTGGTGATGCTATTGCATACATAGAAAACAATACTAAATAAATTTCATTTTTAGATGGAGTTAAAAAGAGTTGTTGTAACAGGTCTTGGATCGCTTACTCCATTAGGTAATACCATTCCTGAATATTGGGATGCATTGCTTAATGGAATAAGTGGTGCCGATTTTATCACCCATTTCGATGCTTCAAAATTTAAAACACAATTTGCTTGTGAAGTTAAAAATTTTGATGCAAGTAATTTTTTCGACAGAAAAGAAGCTCGAAAGTTTGATTTATACGCACAATATGGAATCGTTGCATCTAATGAAGCGATTAAAGATTCAGGAATAGACATTGAGAAAATTGATCTCGACCGTGCTGGTGTTATTTGGGCATCTGGAATAGGAGGGTTAGGTACTTTTTATAACGAAGTTTCTGACTTTGCTAAAGGTGATGGAACCCCAAGGTTCAATCCATTTTTTATTCCCAAAATGATTGCTGATATCTCCGCTGGTCATATTTCCATAATAAATGGATTTAGAGGTCCAAACTTCGCAACAGTTTCTGCTTGTGCTTCTTCGGCTAATGCTTTGGCTGATGCACTTTTTTATATCCGTTTGGGTAAAGCAGATTTTTTTGTATGTGGTGGTTCGGAAGCTTCTTGTTCACAAGCTGGTGTGGGTGGTTTTAATGCAATGCAAGCATTATCAACTCGCAATGACGATCCTAAAACAGCATCTCGTCCTTATGATAAAGATAGAGATGGTTTTGTGTTAGGTGAAGGAGGTGCTGCACTCATTTTTGAGGAAATGGAGCATGCTTTGGCAAGAGGTGCTAAAATTTATTGTGAAGTAGCTGGTGCAGGCCTTTCAGCTGATGCTTATCACATGACAGCTCCTCACCCTGAGGGTCGAGGTGCTTATATGTCGATGAAAACTGCATTGGATGATGCTGGTTTAAAAACAGAAGATGTTGATCATATTAATACACATGGAACTTCTACACCCCTAGGTGATATTGTTGAACCATTGGCTATAGCAAGACTTTTCGGAGAGCATGCTTATAAGATTAATATTAATTCAACCAAATCTATGACAGGGCACTTATTAGGCGCAGCTGGTGCAGCAGAAGCAATTGCTGCTGTTTTAGCTGTTAAAAATGATATTGTTCCCCCTACTATCAACCATTTTACAGATGATCCTGAAATTGATCCAAAACTAAACTTTACTTTTAACAAAGCAGTTAAACGTACTGTTAATGTTGCATTAAGTAATGCATTTGGTTTTGGTGGTCATAATGCATCTCTTGTATTTAAAAAATTCAATCGCTAAAAAGTTTTGACATTTTTACCGATATTTAAAGCTTATTTTTCTGCGGACAAGCAATTGTACCAATCGATAAAGAATATTCTCGGGTTTTATCCCGGGAATATTTTTGTTTATAAGCTTGCCTTTTTACATAAATCTGCATCTCAAGAAACCCGAAAAGGGATAAAAATAAGCAATGAAAGGCTTGAGTATTTGGGTGATACTATTTTAAGTACTGTGGTTGCTGATTATCTTTTTAAAAAATACCCATTCAATGATGAAGGTTTTTTAACTGAACTGCGTTCAAAGATAGTAAGTCGTACCAACTTAAATAAGCTTTCAAAAAAAATGGGACTCAATCATTTAATTCAGCGTGATAATGAGTCAAATAATCTTTACCGTTCTATTGAAGGTGATACTTTTGAAGCATTGATTGGCGCTATTTATTTAGATAAAGGTTTTAATTTTACCCATCGTGTTATTGTCAATCGCATTATTCATGTGCATCTTGATATTGATGAAATAGAGCATAAGCAATGGAACTTTAAAAGTAAACTGATAGATTGGGCACAAAGAGAAAGAAAAACTGCTGGATATAATGTTGTAGATGTAATTGGAGGTGGCTATACAAAGCAATACAAAGTTGAGCTAACGATTGATGGCGAACCTATTGCTTGCGGGCAGGATTATTCGATTAAAGCGGCTGAACAATTAGCATCTGAAAAAGCTTATATGATATTAACTAATATTCAGGTAGTTTAAGCTTATAGGTAATTGTAAATTAATTTAATAAAAGAGGGTGGAATTATTTATTAATTCCACCCTCTTTTTAAGTAAAGTTTTAATGTATTATTACAAATTTAATATTCTGATTAGGTGTATTATCAGTAAATAATTTCAGAATATAATTTCCGTTTGGTAAACTATAAAAAGGGAACTCAAAGCTATGATTTCCTGCTGAGAGTTTACCTAATTCATATTCAGCAATTTTCTCTCCAAGAATATTAAAAATGCTAAATTTTGACTCTGAAGGTTTAGGGATATAAAAGTCAACAAAACTATTGTTATTAATAGGAACTGGATATATATTCAATATTTTTGTAGTATTTGTATTGTCTTCTAAACTTGATGTTCC
>CAZUCB010000005.1:0-3475 GCA_964618755.1 uncultured Bacteroides sp.
CGCAAAAAACCTCATCAATAGATGGGGTTTTTTTGTTTATAGTAATTCCTATTTATCTTTAATTGTATTTTAATTTCTTTTCTACTTTATATGACTTACTTTTGTAAAAAAATAAAAAATGGATTATAAAAATATTTGCCTCGAAGTTATAGCTATTTGCAAAATAGTTGGTGATTTTATCTATAATGAAATCAGGCAAATTACTGAAGAAAATATTGAGATCAAAGGAAAGCATGATTTTGTTACTTATGTGGACAAAGCTTCTGAAAAGAAACTTGTAGATTTCTTATCTAAACTGATTCCTGAGTCGGGATTTATTGCAGAAGAAAATACTTCAGAAAAAGTTGGAGTGGAGTTCAACTGGATTATTGATCCTTTAGATGGTACAACTAACTTTATACATGGAATTCCTCTTTATGCTATAAGTATCGCATTAAAGCAAAAAGATGAAATTGTCTTGGGTGTAGTTTATGAGATTAATTTAAAAGAGTGTTTCTATGCATGGAAAGACAGTAATGCTTTTTTGAATGGTCAAGTTATAAATGTTTCTACAAATAAAGCCATCAATGAAAGTTTAATAGCAACAGGATTTCCTTATTATGATTACTCAAGATTAGAAGAATATATGAATATCTTTACTTATTTGTTGCAAAACTCAAGAGGTGTAAGACGATTAGGTTCTGCTGCTGTGGATTTGGCTTATGTTGCATGTGGAAGATTTGAAGCTTTTTATGAATATGGACTTCGCCCATGGGATGTGGCAGCTGGTGCTTTTATAGTTCAACAGGCTGGTGGATTAAACTATGATTTTGATGGAGGAAATAACTTTATTTTTGGGAAAGAAATTATTAGTTGTAACCAATTTATTGCTGATGAATTTTTAAATGTTTGTAAGCATTATTTTAAAAAATAGGATTAAGTTTTGATGTATAATGTTGTTTAAAATATCGGTAAACAAAGTTAATTAATAAATGTCAATCTCGCTTTAAGCCTAAAATATCTTACTTTTGCAGAAATAATATTCAATGAGAGATTTAACGGAAGGTAAGGAAGGAAGCCTGATTTTTAAGTTTGCAATACCCATGTTGTTGGGAAATGTATTTCAACAATTATATACTATTGTAAATAGTGTAATTGTCGGGCATGTATTGGGGAAAACTGCATTGGCAGCTATAGGAGCTTCTTTTCCTATTATTTTTGCTTTAATTTCTATGATTATTGGTATAGCAACAGGTTCAACCATTGTAATTGCACAATATTTTGGTGCAAAAGATCTCGATAAGGTTCGGAAATCTGTAGATACCATGTATATTTTCCTTTTCATTGCTTCAATCGTAATAAGTATATTAGGCATTATTTTTAGCGAAAGTATTTTTAGGTTCACTGGCTTACCAGAAGAAGTAATTCCTGAAGCTAAAATTTATATTAATATTTATTTGGCAGGAATTATTTTTTTATTTGGTTTTAATGGAACTAGTGCAGCTTTGCGTGGGCTGGGCGATTCAAAAACTCCTCTTTATTTTTTAGTAATTGCTAATGTTGTAAATATTTTTTTAGATTTATTGTTTATTGTTGTATTTAAAATGGGTGTTGAAGGTGCTGCTTTGGGTACTGTTATTTCGCAAGCAGGTGCATTTATTACCATGATAATATATTTGAATCGAAAAAATGAATTAGTTAAGCTTTATATCAGAAAACTACAGTTTAACAAAGAAATTTTTATTAAAAGTATAAAGATTGGCGTTCCTACAGGTTTTCAGCAAACATTTGTTGCGCTTGGAATGATAGCTTTATATGGTATTGTAAATAAACATGGAACTGATGTAATTGCTGCTTATAGTGCTGCCGGTCGGTTAGATTCATTGGCTTCGTTACCAGCTATGAATTTTGGTGCAGCATTATCGGCTTTTGTTGGACAAAATTTGGGAGCAAACAAACCTCATCGTGTGAAGAATGGTTTAAAAGCTACTTTTTTAATGACTTCAGTTGTTTCTATTGCAGTTACTATTCTAAATGTTTTTTTTGGAAGATATATTATGGCAATGTTTACTACTGATATAAATGTGATTGAGGTTGGTTACCAATACCTTGTTATTGTGAGTTCTTTTTATATCGTTTTTTCCACTATGTTTGTTATCGGTGGTGTAATGCGTGGGGCAGGGGATACGTTAATTCCGATGTTTATTACATTGTTTGCATTATGGGTAGTTAGAATTCCAATGGCATATTTCTTGGCGCCAAGATTTGGTGTAATAGGTATTTGGTGGGCTATTCCAATAGGATGGATTATTGGAATGACTTTATCCTATGGCTATTATCTTACCGGTAGATGGAAGCGTAAAGTAGTGGTTAAGTTCCAAGAAAAGACATCTGTTGAAATTATTGAAAATGATATTATTTAAGATTGAAAAATACAAACAAAAAAACCGCTTTTGAGCGGTTTTTTGTTTTAAATAAGCTTCTATTAAATGTCTTATTTTTGAATAAGTAATTTTTGATTTCTTGTTTCTATGTTTGATTTAATTTCTACGATATAAATTCCGTTAGATAAATCTTCAATATTTATTATTTGCTGATTGTGTAAATTATTTTCAGTTTTAACCAGTTTGCCAATGGAATTGTAAATATTTAGAGTCATTGGTAAATTTTCTTTAGTTTCAATGGTTAAGGTAATATTTTCTGAAGCTGGATTAGGAAAGATATCCAATTTTACCTCTTTCGTGTTTTCTTCAATACCTACGCCACCTCCATTAGTGGTTTTAAGAATTCTTCCTTTATTGCCAACTGTAAAACCTGTATTTGCATTAATAAAAAATATGGAATTCAGGTTATCATATGTTCCGGATATTCCTGTATTTTGAACAGTCCAGGTTGCACCTCCATTGATGGTTTTCAGAACTTTTGTCCAACCAACTGCATAACCGGTATTAGCATCAACAAAATAAATTGAGAAAATATCATTTAAAACACCGCTTGTTTGGGCAGTCCAGTTTGTACCACCATTGATTGTTTTAATAATTTTTCCACTTTGTCCTACAGCATAGCCTGTATTTACATCAGTAAAATATACAGCATTAAGATTGTTATTTGTTCCTGTGATTCCACTATTTTGAGCAGCCCATGTGGAACCACCATTTGAAGTTTTTAAGATTGTTCCAGAATCGCCAACTGCAAAACCTACATTAGCATTAATGAAATAAACTGACTTTAAAAGATTTGTTCTTCCACTTGATTGTGTTGTCCAGCTACCCCCTGAATTGGTTGTTTTTAATATACTTCCTCCACTACCAACAATGTAAGCTGTTGTGGCACTTGTGAAATAAATAGATTTTAAATTACCGGTTGCACTGCTTGTTAAAGGTGTCCATGTTGTACCACCATTGCTTGTTTTTAAAATTAAACCAGATCCACCAACAATATAGCCAGTGTTAATATCGGTGAAACGAACTGAATTTAATATAGAATAAGTATTACT
>CAZUCB010000005.1:3575-7719 GCA_964618755.1 uncultured Bacteroides sp.
AAAAAAACCTTATGATATTTCAAAAAAAACAGTACTTTTGCAGTGGGTAAGTCTTATACGACCAGCTCCTACTGAACTCCCCCAGGATTGGAAGATAGCAAGGGTAGGTGGTTGAGCGGTGCGATATAAGGGGCTTACCCATTTTTTATTTCATGTAAGTTGTTTTATTGAGCGATTATAGATAATTTCTAATCACATTTAGTAATTATATTTATGCAACAATCTATATTGATTTAAGCTAAATGCCATGCTCTTTTCCCTTCCAACTAATACTAATTTATTAAGAAAATCAAAGCAAAAAACTATCAATTTAATTTTAGTAATTTAACCAATTTGTTTTTGGCCTGAAATTTGTATTTTTGTAGAATTAAAATGTAAAAAAATGGATACGATATTTAAAAAAACTGTTTTATTATTGTTGTGTATAGTTCTTTATAGCCAATTGAATGCACAGGATTCAATCAGAAATAGAATTCCTTTAGATACGAATTCAAAGTTGATAACTTATAAAAATGCAATTAATGTTGCCGGAACCAAAGATGAACTTTACCGACGAGGAATTGAATGGGTGAATGCCAATTATAAAAATGCAGCTGATGTAACACGTGTTAGAGATGCAGTAAATGGTTCAATTGAAGGGCAGCATCGTATCCAATTATCATACAAAGATAAAGACAGCATCAATGTAAAGACAGGATTGGTAGAATATACATTTACCATACAATTTAAAGACAATAAATACAGATACCAGTTTTCTAATTTCTATCTGAAAGACAAATCAAAATATCCTATCGAAAACTGGCTCGATAAAAAGAAACCCGGTTACTCACCATTATGGGATCAATATCTAAATATTATTGATACAGATATCTGCAGACTAATAGAATCTTTAAAAACTATTATGCTTGGCAAAAAAGTAGTTAAAGATGATTGGTAATCCATCAAGATTCTATAAAACCTTTCAGCGTTAAATTTTCTTTTACTTTCTTCCATTAGTGATAAGATTAAAGATTAATTTAAAAACTTTTTGTTAAATAAATGAAGCTATCCGTACTAAACAGTCTTTTTTTGGCGTTAATTGATTTATTCTGATATATATTAAAATTATTATTAACAAAATCAATTAAAATTATGAAAGAAAAATTAAATGCTAACTTCTTACCCCATAAAGTTAGAATGCATAAAAGATTCAGAATGAAACTTATAACATTCATTGCAATATTATTTGTAATGCCGTTTGCAGCCCATTCGCAAATGTATTTTTATTATCCTGAAAATTATGTTATTCACTTTTATGACGATTACAATGATTTTGATATTATGTCTGTTCGTTATTTTAGTCCTTTTAATAATTTTAAACCTTATCGGGAGTCGGTAAATCAGTATAAAGAAAATAACATTAAATCATTAAAAGTAATTTCTCAGGATATGAAAAAGGATAAAAATCCTTATTTGTCGCTTGAAAAAACTTATAACGAAAATGGTTTTGCCATCATCGATAAACGATATAATCGTAAGGGAGCGAATATTTATAATGTTGAAAGAGCATTTAATAAAAGTGTAATGACGATGTTTAAATCGTACAAAAGCAATGGTAAAATTGCGACATGGTACGAAACCAAATTGGATTCGAATGGTAATGTAATAGAAAGCAATAGCCTTGATAATGATGGTAGCGTTTATTTTAAAAGAACTTATAAATATAATGATAAAAGGAAAACAACTGAAAACTGTAGTTATAAAGGCAAAAAACAAAAGTTATTATATCGGGTTGTTTATTCGTATTATCCGAGTGGTGAATTAGAATCAACAGCCAGTTACAATGGAAAAGGCAAGCTTCAAAAATTCTGGTCTTATGCCTGTAGTTCGAAAGGTGAAGAAACCAAAAACATGAAAGATACGGTGAAGGTTTGCAAAATATCAGATTTTGATAAAGATGGTGGATTTACCCTAACCAATATTTCAACAGGTGCTGATGGTCAGCTGTCAAAAACCTTAAGGAAATTTAATAAAGACAGCGTTTTGATAGATTATGCTCAGTACGACAATAAAAACCGCTTTGTTACCAAAAAAACGAACAGCAAAGTTTCTGATGGGTGGTTGTGTGAGGATACCTATTTCTATAAAAAAAAGCAAACGCCCCGAACTATCAGGATTTATAAATTCAACAACAATAAAAAAGTAGTTCAAAGTTCATTGATAACCTACAACAAAAGAGGGAAAATTACAAGTAAATCAGAATATGAGTATAATGATCAAGAGTATAATACTAAAATTACATATTACAAAAGTGGAGGCAAATTAATTAATCGATTGCTCGAATATACAAGAAATGAAAAAAACTTGCCTGTGTTGTTAGTCAAAAAAGACAATGAAAACAACATAACTAACAAAACTATTTTTCAGTATCTGTAAAATAGTTTTATAATCTAATAGTTTATAAAGCCATTAAGATTAATCTTAGTGGCTTTTTTTTAGGTAGATTTTCTTTTACACTCCACCCAACGGGTTGATATGCTGTCAATAAAATTAAGATATAAAAAAGCAAACGGTGAATGTAAAAATAAGAGCAGGCGAAGCAGCTGAGTTTAATGTTATGATGAAAAAAATAGCAAAGAATTACATTCAAAAGTTGGAATAATCTCTTTTCTAACTTTTGGTTTTTGGAAATACTTATATTTATGGAAAAATTAATAAACAAATTACAACTTTTTACAAAATAATAATGTCTTGTGTAAATTAACATATCATATTGTAGAATCAAAAATGCATTAAGATGAAAACAAAATTTATTAGAGTATTCTTTTTTTTGATATTATTTTCAAAAACAATCTTTGCACAATGGGAAACTGTTTATTTTCCAACACTTGGAGCTCAGTTACCATTATTGTTTGCCGTTGAATTTAAAGATTTCAACAATGGTATTGCTGTAGGGTATCTTGATGGAAATAAAGCTTGTATTTTGAGAACTATAAATAATGGTAATAGCTGGGATACAGTATATATATCCACAGATACTTTATGTTTTAGAGATATAACATACTCAAATTCAACTACTGCTTTTTGTGTTGCTTACAGAGCTTATTGTTGTAACCCTAATATCGGAATTATTGCTAAATCAACAGATTCTGGTATTACATGGACTACAACAATGACCAATGTTGGTTTAACTTCTATTTGTTTTCCAAGTCAAAATATTGGTTATACTTCTGGTTATTCAGGAACTGTTATGAAAACTACAAATGGAGGTAGCACATGGACTCCATTAAATACTGGTTTCTCAGGTTGGCTTACTTCAATATTTTTTATCAATAATAATATTGGTTTTGCTTGTGCCAAAGACACTATATTAAAAACCACAAACGGGGGTCTCAATTGGACCATTCAGAGTATAACTCCAAATAATAATTTTATTAAAATTCATTTTCCTTATGATAGTATAGGCTATTGTATAACTGAAGGAGGGGGGAGTCTAAACAACTTATACAAAACGATAGATCAAGGAAATACTTGGAATTATATATCATCAATTACAGCCTCATTGTATGTTCAATCAATCTATTTTACGGATAATGATACTGGTTATGCTGCTGGTCAATTTTGCATGAAAAAAACTACTGATGGAGGTTTAACTTGGACATCTCAAAACGCATTACCACCTGGTTGGCCTAATTTTTATGATGATATAACCGATGTATTCTTTTTAAATAAAAATACAGGATTTGCAGTAGGATTCGGACAATTTTACAGAATTGGTAATGACACCACAACATCAACTAATATAAGCAATAATATTAATAAAGATATTGTTTCTATTTTTCCTAATCCGGCAAATGATATACTTAATATTTCAATCCCTTTATCAGATGATAAACACTTTGATTTTAAAATATATAATAACTTAGGCAGACTTGTTTCAACTAATAGCATACAAAATACTGTAAATTTTACATATGATGTTTCAAATCTTACAGAAGGAATATATTATATACAATTAACTTCAGATAATCAAACTCCTTATAAAAGAAAAATAATTATTTCAAGATAAATGTTCAACCCTAACGGGTTGTTATAAGTTGTATAGTTATTTGACCCCCAATTGCATTGGGGGTTATTAATATTTGCATGAAATATCAACAAAAAA
>CAZUCB010000005.1:7819-11120 GCA_964618755.1 uncultured Bacteroides sp.
TTTTTATTGATGGTAATATCGGCTTTTACCAATGTGTTTTCAACAACTTTACCGGTAATATCAGGAAACTTACTTCTGAGGTCAATCAACATCAAGTGATTATCAGTACCACCCGAAATAACTTTGTAACCCTTTGCCATAAATACCTCTGCCATTTTAGCAGCATTCTTTTTTACTTGTTTGATGTATTCCAGATAACTGTCGGATAAAGCTTCGCCAAATGCCACTGCTTTAGCTGCAATTACATGTTCCAGCGGACCACCTTGTATGCCAGGGAACACAGCAGAATCTAATAAAGCTGACATCATTTTTGTTTCACCTTTTGGAGTTTTTAATCCCCATGGGTTTTCAAAATCTTTACCAATAATAATTAAACCACCACGAGGACCTCTCAAGGTTTTATGAGTAGTAGTAGTAATAATATGACAATGAGGAACAGGATTATTTAATAAACCTTTTGCAATTAAACCAGATGGATGCGAAATATCAGCCATCAATATTGCTCCGATTTTATCGGCAATAGCACGCATACGTGCAAAATCCCAATCTCTTGAATAAGCAGAAGCACCTGCAATAATCAATTTTGGTCTTTCTCTCAATGCAGTTTCTTCCATGGTATCGTAATTGATAATGCCGGTTTCTTCTTCCACACTATAATCAATTGCTTTGTATAGAATACCTGATGAATTTACAGGAGAACCATGCGAAAGATGACCACCATGCGATAAATTTAACCCCATAAAAGTATCTCCTGGTTTTAAACAAGCCAACATCACAGCCATATTTGCCTGAGCACCTGAATGTGGCTGAACATTTGCCCACTCGGCACCAAAAAGTGCTTTAGCTCTGTCAATTGCTAATTGTTCTGTTTGGTCAACAATTTGGCAACCGCCATAATAACGTTTACCAGGGTATCCTTCGGCATACTTATTGGTTAATACTGATCCCATTGCTTCGAGTACTTGTTGGCTAACAAAATTTTCGGAGGCAATAAGTTCTAATCCATGCATCTGACGCAGACGTTCTTGTTCAATCAGGTCAAAAATTTGATTATCTCTTTGCATAACTATATTATAATTAATTTATTTAAAATTAGATGCTGCAAAATTATAAATTTAATTGTCATTAGCATTAATCTTAACTATTTTTTGCTATAAAAAAAGTGTTTTAGATGCTTCAAAACTTTGTTGCTAAAATATTCCCCAGCTAACATAAAATCCCTATTTTTGTAAAAAAACTAATTTACATAAATTATAATGATAGCTTTTGAAAAATTTACGTTGGAAAACGGATTAAAAGTATTGGTTCACAAAGATGAATCTACCCCCATAACTGCCGTAAATATATTATATAATGTAGGTGCCAGAGATGAACACCCTGATAAAACAGGATTTGCTCATTTATTTGAACATCTCATGTTTGGCGGTTCTAAAAACATTCCAGTTTTCGACGAACCACTCGAAAGAGTGGGAGGCGAAAACAATGCATTTACCAATAACGACATTACAAATTATTATTTAACAATTCCTCAGCAAAATTTAGAAACCGCATTTTGGCTCGAATCTGACCGTATGAACGAATTGGCTTTCTCTGAAAAAAGCCTTGAAGTGCAGCGTAATGTTGTGGTTGAGGAATTCAAGCAACGCTATCTGAATCAACCTTATGGTGATGTGTGGTTAATGCTTCGTCCACTGGCTTACAAAAAACACCCTTACCAATGGTCAACAATCGGAAAAGAAATATCCCATATCGAAAATGCTGTAATGGAAGATGTAAAGTCTTTTTTTTATCGCTTTTACCGTCCCAATAATGCTATATTGGTAGTTGCTGGAAATGTAGAAGTAGAACAAATTAAAGAACTGACTAAAAAATGGTTTGGAACAATTCCTGCTGGTGAACAACTGCAACGGAATATTCCGGCAGAACCATTGCAAACAGAAGAGAGAATGCTTACCGTTGAACGCAATGTTCCTTATGATGCTATTTACAAAACTTATCATATCTGCAAACGAACAGAAAAAGACTACTATACTTTTGATTTAATTTCTGATATTCTTTCCAATGGAAAGTCATCAAGATTTAACAACGAATTGGTGAAAAAACATAAACTATTTAGTGAAGTTAATGCATTTCTTTCGGGAGATATTGATAATGGTCTTTTTATTATATCAGGAAAGTTGAACAATGGTATTACAATGGAGAATGCAGAACAAGCAATAGACAATGAATTAGATAAACTCAAAAATAATTTTGTTGATGTTGACGAATTGCAAAAAGTAAAGAATAAAGCAGAATCGTTAATGGTATTTTCGCAAATGAAAACCAATGATAAAGCAATGAATTTAGCATATTTTGAATTACTTGGAGATGCAAATATGATAAATACAGAAATAGAGAGTTATAGAAATGTAACTCAGGAAAGTGTTAAGGCATTGGCTGTTAAAACGTTTGTTAAAACTAACTGTTCTAAATTGTATTATTTTAAAAAAAATAAAAGCATCAGACACCAAAACGAAGTTTAATATTGTCTATAAAGTGTAAATGATATCTGAAGCAGAAATAATAAGCGGATGCGTAAAAGGAGATAAAAGGGCTCAAAAAGCTCTGTATGACAAATACTCAGCTAAAATGTTTGGGGTTTGTATTAGATATTTCAGAAGTAGAGATGAAGCTGAAGATGCATTACAAGAAGGATTTATTAAAGTTTTTAATAACATTGATAAATTTAGAAATGAAGGTAGTTTTGATGGATGGATTCGGAGAATAATAGTGAATACTGCTCTTAATTTTTACAAAAGTAACTTAAAGCATTATTATTCGGTAGATTATCAAGAATTTGAAGAAACTATTGAAGATACAAAATTAAACTTTGATAATTTTTCAGTTGAATTTCTTCTAAGCATTATTCAATCATTACCTGAAGGTTATAGACTGATTTTCAATTTATATGAAATAGAAGGTTATAATCATAAAGAAATTGGAGAAATGCTTGGGATTTCGATAAATACATCGAAATCCCAATTGATGAAGTCAAAAATACAATTGCAAAAGAAACTGAATAAAAAAAATATATAGCACCAAATGGAACAAAGAAACGAAATGGGAGATTTATTCAGAGAGGCTTTCAAAGATTTTGAAAGAAAGCCCTCCCCAAAGGTGTGGAATAACATTGAAAATACCATAAAACCACCTTATTATCAGAAATTTAATTTTTCAAGACCAATGAATATAATCATTGGAAGTGCCATTATTGTTTCAATTTTGGTAATCTTATATTTAGTTCAACCAAATAAACAACAAG
>CAZUCB010000005.1:11220-15749 GCA_964618755.1 uncultured Bacteroides sp.
AAAACAAATACTGCGATAATTAATAAAAGCAATAATGACAATCAAAATACAATAAAAAACAATACCATTGTTTCAAAAAATAATCCTGTAACTGAAATTACTTTTTCTCCTGACCAAACTATTTGTAAAGGTGATAAAATAAAATTAAGTGTAAATGGTGGTGTTTCTTATTTGTGGAGTACTGGCGAAAAAGCACAATATATTTTAGTAAATCCTACTTCATCAATTGATTATAGTGTAATTGCAACTGACGAAAATGGTATCCGAAAAACAGGCTTGATTTCTGTTACTGTTTCAAATTGCAATGCTCCATATATACCAAATGCTTTCTCTCCTAATTATGATGGACAATCAGATATTTTTAAAGTTTATGCAAATGACATTTCAAAGTTTGAAATAGTAATCGTATCTCGTTCGGGTCAGGTTGTTTATACTTCTAAAAATATAAATGAAGGTTGGGATGGAAATATGAAAGGCAAACAAGCTCCCGAAGGAGTTTATCTATATACTATTAAATACACTAACGAACTTAATAAAGAACAAATCATTACTGGACATGTAACCCTTATTAGATAATTAATGAATCAAAATATAAATCGAAGTTTTTCACCCGAAATACTTACTATCAATCCCGATTCATTCGGGATTGATAGTTTAATGCCATTAAAAAACAATTTTTTAAATGGAATACCTTATTATCAAATAAATAAGGGAACTCAAGATGTTCTGAAAATAGAATTCCTTTTTAAAGCAGGAACATCTTATCAGGAAATACCTTTTTCTGCTTTTTCAACTATTCAATTGTTAACCGAAGGAACTGTAAATTATTCTGCTGAAAAAATTGCAGATACTTTTGATTATTTTGGTGCTTATATTGAAAAAGAAATTGATAGAGATTTTGCTTCTATTACAATTTATTGTTTAAATAAGTATTTAGAAAATATTATTCCATTCGTTGAAGAAATAATAAAATACCCTGTTTTTCCAGAAAATGAAATTGCTATTTTTAAAGAAAAGCAAAAAATGCAGCTAACCATTAACAATCAAAAAGTTAATTTCGTTGCTAGAACAAAGTTTTTAGAACAAATTTTTGGATCAAAGCATCCTTATGGGCAAAAAGCAGAAATCGAAGATATTGAAATAATTGAAAACAAACATTTAGCTGATTTTTATAAAAAACATTTTCATTCAAATAATTGTAATATTCTGATTTCTGGAAGAATAAATGAAAATACAGTTGCTTTACTTGAAAAATATTTTGGAAATACGAAATGGGGAAATGTTTCAGAAAATATTATTTTAAAAGACCTTTCAAAAACAATTGATAATCAACAACACAAATTATTTATTCAAAAAGACGATGCAGTACAAACAGCTGTAAGAATAGGTCGTGTTTTGTTTTCAATTAAAGATCCCGATTTTCATAAATTTGAAGTTCTTAATACCATATTGGGCGGTTATTTTGGATCGAGACTCATGAAGAATATTAGAGAAGATAAAGGGTTTACCTATGGTGTTGGTTCAGGTTTATTGCCTCTAAAACATTCAGGTTATTTTTTTATCACTACTGAAGTTGGTCAAGAATATACCAAACAAACCATTGATGAGATTTATAAAGAATTGAAAAAACTCAGAGAAGAGCTTGTTTCTGAAGAAGAATTATCGCTTGTTAAAACATATAAATTGGGCGAATTTATGCGAAGTATTGATGGACCCTTTGCTATTGCTGACATAGTTAAAACGATGATTCAGTTTGATTTATCAATTGATAATTATAAAAATTACATAAAAACTCTTCAAGTAATAACTGCCGAAGATATTCAATTTATTGCAAATAAGTACTTACAGGATAATAATTTATATGAATTATGCGTTGGTAAGGAATAATTTTTTTTATCTCTATACAACCTTTTTATATATTTTGGGTCTTTACTTATTAAATGAATAAGAATTTTATTGGCATATTATTTTTTTTAATTTCTATACAAAGTTTTGCTCTGTTACCACCTTCTTTGCGTTGTATTTCAGTTGTTAATAATGGAAATATTAATTTAAACTGGAATGTTCCTACAGATATTTCGAACTTTAATAGTTATTATGTTTACAGAGGTACTTCATTGTCAGGTGTATTTGTAAAGATAGACAGTATTTATAATGTAAACCAAACATCTTATTTAGATGTTGGGGTAAATGCGAATATTCAATCATATTTTTATTTTATCAAATCTAAATCCTCTTCAAATATTTATACTGTTTCTTCTGATACCCTACAGAGTATTCATTTATCTGTAATTAATTTAGGAACAGGTCTTGCAAATTTAAGCTGGAATACTATCCATACTCCATCATTATCAACAACATCTATATATTATCGAATATTTAGAAGCAATTCAGTCTTACCTTCTTGGATTAGAATCGACTCTACACAAAATTTACAATATACTGATACGGTAAAGGTTTGTCATGATACTGTTTATTATAGAATTGAAATAAGAGATGCTTCAAATTGTTATTCTGTTTCTTCCGTTGATGGAAAATTATTTGAAGACCATATTGCACCAATTACAAATGGAATTGATACTGTAAGTATAAACCGTATTACTGGCAAAGTTATTATTGGGTGGAAGCCCAGTCCTTCTTTAGATACTTGGGGCTATATAATTTGCCATGGTTCTCCTTGTTTAGCATTAGATACTATATATGGAAGGTTAAATACGCAATATATTGATATGAATAACAATCCTTGTATAGCAGCTCAAACATATAGAATTGCTACATTTGATAGTTGTAACAATACAAGTTTATTTAGTGAAAATCATACTACTATCAAATTGAGTAGTCAACTAGATATTTGTGAAAATAGAATTACTTTAAATTGGACACCATATAACAATATGAATCCTTCAATTGCTGGTTATAAGATTTTTATGAACAAAAATGGGGGGATTTTTAATTTGATTTCTACAAATAATTCAACATCACTTGATTATGTCATAAACAATATTGAAGATAATACAACTTATTGCTTTTATGTTCAGGCATTTGAAAATACTGGGCAAAAAACTTCAAGTTCATGTGAGGTATGTCATAGCGTAAAGAAACCTCAAAATCCTAACTATTTATATATTCGCACTGTAACAGTAGTTTCCGATAATCAGATAGATTTAAAGATTTATACAGATCCATCAGTTGCAACAACTGGTTATAAAATTTACAGATCTAATTCTTTAAGTAATACATTTAATTTTATTACTACAATACCGTATGCTGCAAGTTCAAATTATTCTTATAGCGATTATATTGTGAATACTTCTAAATCAATATATTATTACAAAGTAATGAATACTGATAGTTGTGGAAATGTGGGGGTTACATCTAATATAGCTCATACTATATTATTAACAGGAACATCTTTGGATGGCTATGAAAATAAATTAGAATGGACAGATTACGGAGATTGGGCTGGAGAAGTTTTATCATATTCTGTTTTTAGGTCTATAAACGAGAGTTTAAGTCCAACTAAAATAGCTGATATTTCTCCATCTTTACCTGGAAGTATTTATCAATATTCTGATGATGTACAAAATTTAACAGAAAGTAGTGGCAAATTTAAATATTACATTAAAGCAAATGAAAAGCCTAATACTACTTATAATTTTGTAGATGAAAGTAATTCAAATACGGTTGAAATAACTCAAATACCTGAGATGTTTATTCCAAATGCTTTTGTGCCGGCTGGTTTAAATAAAGAGTTTAAACCAGTAATGTCTTTTGTAAATAGAGAAAACTATTTGATGCAAATTTATAATAGATATGGAGAACTGGTATTTGACAATAAAAATACTGATGTTGGTTGGGATGGAAGGTATAAAGGAGAAATTGTTCCTTCTGGTATTTATATATATTTAATACAGTATAGCAAACCAAATCATGATATTATTCAAAAAAAAGGTATTGTTACACTCGTAAATTAAGGAATTTGAATCATGTAAAAATAAGTTAAATATGCCATTTTTATCATTTTATATAGTATAGGTTTTATTATTTTTTTTATCTTTGTAGGTTGAAAAGACCATAATCATTTTTGTTATTTAACATAGAATTTTATTTATTATTTATTATTTACTCATTAATTTTAAACTTGTTATGAAAAAAGTCTTATTTTTTTTACTTGCAGCAATGATAACATTATCCCTATCTGCACAGACAGTTGTTTTTCATGAAAATTTTGAGTCTCCAACATTTGGAGATAGTTTAACTGCAACGGCTGATTCTTTAGGTTTTCCTGTAGCTTTCAAAGCATGGGCTCCATCATCAACTCTTCATAACTCAGGTTTATATGCGGATTCTAATGTTAGACAAAATGAATTTACAACAGTTTACTTAACTTCAAATTCGTTTTCTACTTTAGGAAATAGCTATGTTATTCTTGAATTTTCACAAATCTGTAAATTATTTGTTGCAGATGGTGGATATATTCAGATTTCTACTGATGGAGGTACTAATTGGGCTGATTTGACTCCTTCTCT
>CAZUCB010000005.1:15849-40910 GCA_964618755.1 uncultured Bacteroides sp.
AATATTAATATGGTTTACTATCCTACTGATACTGTTTATTATGGAGGTCCTTACAATGTTTATGCTTATGCAACAGATGCTTCTGGTATTGCTGCAGTTAATATTTCTTATCAAGTAGGAAATGGTGCATTTACACAAATACCAATGGTTAATGTAGCTGATAGTTTATACACTGCTGGAATTCCTTATGTAGGCTATGGCAAAACAATAAATTATAACATTTCTGCAAAAGATGCATCTGCTTCTGGTAATGTTTCTTATATGCCTGCTTTTAATTATTATACTTTTTACACAAAATATGCTCAGGGAGGAACTGTAGTTGTTGGTACAGGAACATCAAATCAAAATTATCCATTCAAATCAAATGCAAATAATACTAAAAGTGCATCTCTGTACTATGCAAACAGTATTAATAGGTTTGGCTTAATAACTCAACTTAAATGGAATGTTTCTACTGCTCAGGCATCAACAAATATACCGGTAAAAATATATATTAAACAAGTGCCAGCCACTGTTACTGCAATGACAGCAGATACCTGGACTAGCTTAAAAAATGCTGCTGTTTTGGTTTATGATGGTATTCAAACTTTTACAGCAACAGGTTGGAGTACAATTGCTCTTACTACACCTTTTAGTTACAGTTCAGGTAATTTAATGGTTTTATGTGAAGCCAATTATGGAGGTACAGGAGCTCCAACTCCTTCTTTTTATTATTCTACAGCAGTAAACGGACAACATCAGTTTTTTGCCTCAAGCACTGCCACAACAGGAACTATAAATGCATTGCTTCCAAACATTACAATTGATTTTGTTATTGCACCATTGCCTACAGTAGATGCTGGTATTTCACAAATAACAAATCCAACAACAAGTGTATCCGTAGGAACTCCATTTGATTTGATTGTCAAAGTTAAAAACTTCGGAAGTAATACATTGACAAAAGCTACAGTTTATTATTCAATAGATGGCGAAACTCCAGTTTCTTCTATTTGGACGGGTAGTTTAAATACAGATTCTACTAAAATATTTACGGCAGCTAACTTAAATCTTTCAGCTGGAATACATTCAATAAAAACATGGACAACTTTACCGAACAATGATAATGATCAGAATAGTGCAAATGATACCAGTTCTTTTTCATTTTATGCTTGTTCAGGTCCACTAAATGGTTATTATACAGTTGGTGGCTCCTCTGCTGATTTTCCAACATTTTCAGACCTTTTTGTTGGTTTGTCGCAATGTGGTATAAATGGACCAGTTGTATTTTACATTTCTCCTGGTACTTATTCTAATCAATTAACATTTTCTGAAATTAATGGTGCTTCTGCAACCAATACTGTTACTTTCCGATCAGCAACCAATGATAGTACTTCAGTAATATTTAATAGAGCATCTACAGCTGCATCCAATTGGATTGTTAAGTTTAATGGTGCTGATTATATTACTTTTAAGAATGTTAAGTTTGCACCTTCTGATTCAGCTAACTCAACAGCAATTGTTTATGCCAATGGTGCTACCAATAATAAACTAATTGGTTGTTTGCTCACAGGTTACTCTGGTACTGGTGCTAATCAGTCTCTTATAGTTGTTGATACAGCATCAATTTCAAATAATAATAATTTATTTCAAGGGAATTATATTCAGAAAGGTTCTTATGCTATTTCAATTAAAGGTAAGTCTTCTGCTAGTACAATACAAACAATTATTAAAAAGAATACTTTTGACAATCCGGTAGTATATGGTATTTATACACAATATGTTGATACTACATTAATTGATTCAAATACTATATTTTCCACAGTAGCTAATACTTCAAGTAAGTATGGTATTTATATGCAATATGGTAATCATTCAAATCTAATTACTAAAAATAATATCAGCCTTACTGCTGGTACTAATATGTATGGTATTTTAACTGAAAATTGTCTTTCTACAGATGCTACGAAAGGTTTGATTGCCAATAATTTTGTAAGTATTACAAATGGAACTACTTCGTCTTATGGTATTCGTTTAAATACAACTACTAAATATAATGTTTATGCGAATTCGGTTCTTACAAATGGCACAAATGTAAATACAAGAGCACTTAGTGTTTTGGCTACAAGTTCTGGTATAAACATAATTAACAATAACTTGCAAAGTAATAATTATCCAATTTATGTTGAAGGAGCTACTTCAGTTAATTTAAGTAATTATAATAACTATTTTTCAACTGGAACAACTTTTGCTTATTGGATTTCGTCTGCATATGCAAATTTGCCTGCTTTAACTGCAGTCAGTTTAAAGGATCTTAATTCAATTTCTGCAAATCCATATTTTACTAGTTTAACAAATTTGCATACTACTACTGGTTTACTAAAAGGTGTAGGCACAAATTTAACTGAAGTTACTACTGATATTGATGGTTCTCCACGTGCAAATCCTCCATGTATTGGTGCTGACGAATTCCCAGCTCCAGCAAAAGATGCCGCTTTGGTTTCTGTTTTAAAACCTATTGGTGGATGTGGATTATCCACTACAGAAGATGTTAAAGTTATTTTTAAAAATGTTGGGTCTAGTGCTATTACGCCTAATTCAATGGTAGCTCGTTATAGAATAGGCACGAATCCTGTAGCTTCAGAACCTGTAAACCGTACAATTAATCCAGGTGATACCATCCATTACTTGTTTTCAACTAAGGCAAATTTATCAGTAGCTGCAAGCTTTAGTGATGCTACATTTAATTTGAAAGTTTGGGCTGATTTAACTGGTGATTTAGCTCACGAAAATGACTCTTCATCATCGATAGCTATAGTTTCAAACTATTTGCCACCTGTTCCCACTGTAACCAATAGCAGTACACTTTATGGAACAAGTACAACATTAAATGCTGCATCCAATAGTACAATCACATGGTTTACAACTCCTACTATTTTATCATCATTTTTTACAGGAACTTCTTATACTACTCCTGTTTTATATCAAACTACAACTTATTATGTTCAAGCAACAGCACCAAATTGTGCGAGTCCTAGAGTACCCATTGTTGCAACAGTTATTGTCCCTAATCGTAATGCTGGTATTTCTTCAATTATTACACCTTCGGGTTGTGCTCTGAATCAAGTGCCTATTTCTGTAAAAATATTTAATCATGGTAGTGATACGCTAAAAAGCACCAATACTACTGTAAAATATAAACTTGACGATGGTAGCTTTATAGCTCCTGAACCTTTAAATGTTGTTATTAATCCAACTGATACAGTTCAATATACTTTTAATGCTTTAGCTGATTTTTCAGCACCTACAGCTAATAGATATATTAAAGTAACTGCTATAGTAATGACCTCAAATGATGCAATACCAGCTAATGATTCTTTGGAAAAGGATTCTATTTTATCACGTCTTACACCTACTATGCCAACAGCTAATAATGTAAGTATATTCTATGGAACTTCTACTACTCTTAATTCTTCTTCAACTGGAAATATTTCTTGGTTTGATAATCTAACGGGTGGAAGTAGTATTGCACAAGGAAACTCTTATACAACACCTAACTTGATTTTAACTGATACATTTTATGTACAGGCAAGTAATTCAAGTTCTTTTAATGCTCAGGTTGGAACCGGAACATCGTTTAATACAGCCTTAGTATATCCTGCACCTTATTCAAATTATTGGGGTGGTACTAAACATCAAATGTTAATTCGTGCAAGTGAGCTTACTGCATTAGGGATGGTTGCAGGTCCTATTTCTTCAATTGCTTTTAACGTTCAATCTGTTGGATCAACATTTACTGGTAGTTTATCGAGTTTTCAGATAAATTTAAAAAACACATCAGCCACTGTATTAAATTCAACTTCCTTTGAAACTGGTTTAGCTACTGTTTATGGACCTCTTACTCAATCAATAACATTAGGAATTAATACACATACATTAACTACAGCATTTAACTGGGATGGATTCAGTAATTTATTGATTCAAACTTCTTATAGTAATACTAATAATGGGGTTTCTACTGATTATGTTGGAATGTTTAACACTACAACTACTTTTGCTAGTACAAATTGGTATACAGCAGATAATGTTACCTCAGCAGCAATATTATCAGCCACAACACCCACGTCTTCAGGAAGCACAAGACCAAATATTGTATTAACAGGATCTGTTATTGGATGTATTACTTCGCCAAGAGTACCTATTATTGTTAATGTAAGCCCTGTACCTCAAAATGATGCTGGCGTTACAGCCATAGTTAATCCTAATGGTGCTACTACTTCAACAGTTCCTATTCCAATTAAAGTAAAAATCAAAAACTTTGGTCAAGCTAATTTAACATCAGCAAAAGTTGCATGGAAATTGAACAATATTTTAAAACCTGATTATTTATTTACTGGAAACGTTCCTTCTGGTGGCGATACTACTATTACAATTGCCAATGAAACTTTTATTGGAGGTTTGTATTGTATGAAAGCATGGACGAAAAATCCTAATGGTGCTCTAATAGATAGTATTCCTTCTAATGATTCTTCATCCGTTACATGCTTTACTGCTTGCTTAAATGGTGTTTACACAATAGGTGATACAACTGGTGGTAATTTCCATAATTATCCAACATTTAATGATGCTGTTACTACATTAAAAATGGTTGGAGTTTGTGGAAATGTAACTTTCTTGGTTGATACAGGAACTTATAATGAACAAGTAAGAATTCCTGAAATTCAAGGAGTTTCAGGAACTAATACTATTACTTTCCGTTCCGCCAGCAATGATAGTACAAAAGTTATATTGCAATATAATGCAACTACAGCAACAAACTATTACACATTAAGACTCGATAGTGCCGATTATATAACATTTAAAGGTATGACGATTAAAGCCATCGGAAATACTTATGGTAAAGCGGTTGAGTTGTTGAATCATGCAACTTATAATACTATTTCAAATAATATTATAGAAATGCCAATTACTACAAGTTCTTATTTTTATGGTATTTATGATACTACATTTGCTTCTTCTTATAATAAATATTTGAATAATAAAATTTTGAATGGGTATTATGGTATTTATACTTCTGGTAGCACTTCAACAAGTTTGAAAAAGAAAAATGAGATTATTGGTAATAAAATTCTGAATTTCTATTATTACGGTATTTATTCTAATTTTCAAGATTCAATAAAGATTATTGGAAATGAAATTAACTCAAATTCTTCAAGCCCTATAGTTTATGGTTTATTTGCAACCAACAATAATAATGCTATTCAGATTTTAAAAAATAAAGTTATTTTATCTACAACAGGATCACAATTTGGAATCTCTATTAATACTTGTATAGGTACTTCTACTGCTCGGGGCTTAATTGCTAATAATATGGTAGCACTTACTGGTGGTTCATCAACTTCAACCAATTATGGTTTGAATCCAGTCAGTTCTAATTTTCAGGATTTCTATCACAATTCTGTTAATGTATCTGCTCCTTCTCTAGCAGGAGGAAGATCTTTAATTGTTGGAAATGGTGGTCAAAATTTAAGATTTTTAAATAATAATATTGCAAATACTGGTGGTGGTTATGCTTTTTATGTTCTAAACACTGGTGCTGTAAATAGATCTAATTATAATAATATTTATTCGAACGGTAATATTTTAGGGTATTGGAGTGGTAATAAAAACACTTTAGCCATTTTAAAAGCAGCAAGCTTTAAAGATACCAATTCAGTTTTTGAAAACCCATCATTTACTTCTTTAACTGATTTACACTTATTATCTACTGAATTAAGTACTATTGCTACACCACTTTCAGTAGTATCTGATGATATTGATGGAAATGTAAGGGATGTATTGAAACCTACTATTGGTGCACATGAACGTGCATTATTCCAAAAGGATGCAGGTATTGTTTCAATAGTTCGTCCAAATGTAGTTGAAACTGAAAATGATGCATTCCAAGTAAAAGTTTTTGTTAAGAATTTTGGTATTGATCCAATAACATCAATGACTGTTAGTTATAGGCTTAATAATGGACCACCTGTTAGTTTTAATTATACAGGTACAATTCTTTCATGGGGTATTGATTCAGTTACATTTACAACAAATATGACCGTTCCAGCTGGAAATGATACTATTTGTGCTTATACCACTTTAACTGGTGATTTAAATGCTTACAATAATCAAATTTGCAAAAGTTTCTGGGGTACTCCATTATATGATGCTCAAATTGCAACTGTTTATCCTTTAACTGAAGGTTGTGGTTTAAATAATGATACTGTAAAAGTATTAATAGCAAATCAGGGTATCATGCCTATTAATGGTGGTTTATCAGTAAGTTATCAAAAAATAGGAAGTCCTACTATTGTAACAGAACCTGTTGCAGTTCCTATTGCTGTTGGAGCCAATTATGTATATAAATTTAATACACTTGTTAATTTAGGCGTAACTACTTCTGATAATACTTATACAATTAGAGCATGGGCTACATTAACCAATGATCATTATCATGCTAATGATACAAATACAAGGAGTGTGCTTTCATTGCATACACCTGCAAGCCCTGTAACCTCAGGTGTTACTATACCTTATGCAACTACAGCAACTTTAGCTGCAACTTCTGCTACAAATGATTCAATAAGATGGTATGGAATTTCTACTCCAAGTAATGCATTGTTTGTTGGAAGTCCTTATACAACTCCAATATTGTTTGCAACTAAAACTTACTATGTTGAAGCTTCTTCAAATTATTCAATTACAGCTGCTGTAGGTCCTATTTCTCCAACAACACATGGAGGAGTGATAGGTACACAAACTGCTCCTTGGAATGTGAATTTTACAACAAATACTCCTGCTATTATTAAATCAGTTGATATATATCCTATTACAGCTGGTCAAGGAGGTGTTATTCAAGTTCGACAAGGTTCTTCATCATCAGGAACTTTATTGTCAACAATAAATTACACCACAAATGTATCAGGAGGAAATATACCTCAAACCGTATTGATTAATTATGAGCTTCCAACTTCAGGAGACTATAATCTTTATATGAGTGCAATTCCTACTTCTGGAGTTTCATGGGATACATCAGCTTCAATATATCCATATAGTTCTTATGTTGCCAAAATTACTGGTAATGGTTATAATACAACTTCTTTTATGGGTATGTATAATTGGAAATTTGGTACAGGATGTTCAAGTTCAAAAGTTCCAGTAATAGTAACTGTTGGTTCTCAACCAACTTTAGATGCCAGTGTGTCTTCTATGATAAAACCTATTACTGCTCCTAATTTAAGCAATAATGATACCATAAGGGTGGTTGTTAAAAACTATGGATCTTCTTCATTTAGCAACTTTACTATGAGTTATAAAATAGATAATAATGCTATTGTAAATCAACCAGTATCATTAACAACTCCACTTACACCGAATGATTCTATAATATTTAACTTCTCACAAACTGCTAATTTAAGTTCAACCAATATGCCTCAAACATTTAATATAATGGCATGGGTTAAATTAACAGGAGATCCTACGTATCAAAATGATACTATTAAGAAAACAATAATTAATCTATTTCCTCCTTATTGTACATCTTCTGCAACAGACACAACTGATGATGATATAGGTAATGTGAAATTTGCAGGTATTAACAATGGAAATCCGCTTCCTGTTTTGAATAATATAAATGCAAATAAAATGTACTCTGATTTTACAGCATTAACCCCGGGTCAAATTCAACCGAGCAATACTTATCCAATTTCGGTAAGTGCAATCTATTCAGCAGGGTCTTGGAGTGGTTATTGTAATGTATATATTGATTACAATAGAAATGGTGTATTTGATCTTCCATCAGATTTAGCTTTCGGTGGAGATATTAATGGGACTACAGCTTCAACAATTACTGGAACCGTTGCAGTGCCATATTATGCTTCTGCCGGATTAACACGCATGAGGGTTGTTATAAGAGAAAATGGAACTGCAGCTTCTACTTTGCCATGTGGTACTTATGGTTTTGGTGAAACAGAAGATTATACAATCAAGATTCTTCCTCCAAGTGCTAACGATGCTGGTATTTTCAAAATAGCAATAAATTCATTTATTCCATATTCTACACCTAACCCAGTATCACCTAATTTCTATCTTCTTAACTTTGGAGCTAATACTTTAGCACAAGCTACAATTAACTATACTTTAAATGGAAATATGGTAGCAAATAGCATTACTCCATTGACAATAACACCTGCATTACCATCACTTGCAATAGATACAGTTAATACAATACCAGTAACCTTAAATCCAGGTTTAAACTATATTGTTGCATGGACAAGTGGCATAATAGGTGATACAAATATCCATAATGATACATCTTCTGTCAGATTATTTAGGGAATTTCAAGCAAACCTTCCTTTTTCAGATAATTTTGATGTGAATAATTATTTTTATCCAACGGATTCTTTTAATATTTTCGAATCAACTAAAAATCTTTGGGTACAAGGTGTTCCTACTTCTACTTTCCCATCACTTAATGCAGCTCATAGTCCTTCTAAAGTATGGGTAACAAAATTAAGTGGTAATTATACAGCAAACAATACAAGCTTCTTATATTCACCTGTATTTGATATTTCTCAATTTGTTCCTGATACTCTACGATTCTGGCAATGGCGTCAATTTGGTAATGGTGCAACTGGTCAAATTCAATATAAAAATGCAACTGGCATTTGGAAGGTCTTAGGTGTTCAAAATGACACCAATGGCATTAACTGGTATAATACAGCGGCTAATAAGTGGACTGGTGTTGATACCACATGGAAACTTTGTAAATACAATGTTCATGATTTGACTAACCTTGGAACTACCCTTCAATTTAGATTTGTATTTAATGCATCTACTACTGCTACTTTAATGAAAGGATGGGCTATTGATGATTTTGATTTAACACTTATTCCTATTCCTCAAGATGGAGGTGTAATAGCAATTACAACACCATCTGCTGCTTCATTAGTTGGAGCTAATCAAAGCGTAACGGTAACTGTTAAAAACTTTGGTACAGATCCTTTGAGTAATATTCCAGTTTATTATCAAGTTGGTTCCGGTACTCCTCAATTAGATTTTGTACCTGGGCCTATATTACCAGGTCAAACAATGAATCACACTTTTAGTCAAACTTTTGTTGTTGGTAATCAGGGTTATGATATTTGTGCATGGACTGCAATACCATTGGGTGATGTTTATTATTACAATGATAAAACTTGCAAATATGTTAATGTAAATCCTGCTTCAAGTGATGTAGGTATTGTCCAAATATTAGAACCTGATGTTTATACAAGTAGTGGCTCTTATGCATCTATAAAAGTTGTAATTAAAAACTATGGTTTTACTACCCAAACTACAATACCATTATCGTATCAGCGTAATAATCTAACTGCTGTTAATGATACTTTTGTTGGTAGTATAGCTGCAGGTGCCACTCAAATATTCACATTTGCAGAGCAACTTCATATTCCTAATGGAAATGGATTTTTCTTAAGTGCCTACACTAAATTAAATACCGATGCTTACATATATAATGATACACTTAGCAAAACTGTTACTATTTGTAATGTTGCTACAGCAGGTTTTATAAATGGACCTAAATTCCCAGCTTCTGGTTCAACTGCTGTATATACAATTGCTTCACTTCAGAATGCTACAAGTTATAATTGGGTATATATTCCTAATCCTGGTACAGCTAATGCTCAAGTTATTAACAATGGAAATTCAGCAACTTTAATCTTTGACATTGGAACAATTGGTGGTGTTTTATCTGTAAATGGATTAGATTCTTTATGTTCTGGTACAGCCTCAACATTTATTGTTAATCCAGTAGGTATTGATGAAATAGATGAAGAAAACTTCTGGTTAGGTCAAAATATGCCAAATCCAACAACAGGTTTAACAAATGTTGAATATAATTTACCAACTTCAGGTGAAGTTTATTTTAGCATTATGAATTTATTGGGTCAAAAAGTTTATACTTTTATTAAAAATGAAGAAATAGGTAAACATATAATTGATCTAAATGTATCGGATTTACCAGCAGGTTTTTATTACTATACCATAGAATTTAAAGGTAAACGCCTTGTAAAGAAAATGCTTATAAATAAATAGTTTTGATATTATTCTTATTCAAAGGCAGTTTTCGGACTGCCTTTGTTTTTATATAAATATTTTAAAAAATATTTTGTTGGTTACAAAAAAAACACTACTTTTGCAGTCCTTTAAAAATTAGAGCAATGAAAAGAACATTTCAACCATCAGTAAGAAAGAGAAAAAACAAACACGGATTCAGAGAAAGAATGGCAACTGCCAATGGACGTAGAGTATTATCAGCCAGAAGGGCTAAAGGCAGAAAGAAACTTACTGTTTCTGATGAAATGTTTAAAAAATAATATGAAATTATTCGGAGAATAAATTTTTCTGATTACATGAAATTATAAAGCAGCAGTGTAAATAGCATATTTACGCTGCTGCTTTTTTGTAACATAATGACTATATGGAAACAAAGCCTTTGTGTATTTCTATTCAAACATCAAAGCAACTGCAATAGTTCCAATACCTGCACTTACTCCAATGACAGGAGAAATACTTTCTATGTATTCAGGCTTTTTCATAAAAATAGCATTCACTTTCTCAGCATACCAATTGGCATTTGCCTCTTCTTCTTTGTTAGCATATAAAATGCAATAACTGTGTATTTTTTTTTCTTTTGCATATTTTTTTAAAATACTCAATGTTTTATTGATACTGGCTTTGCGACTGAATGATTTGTTGAAAACTTTTGCATTTCCTTCCTCGTCAACTGAGACAATTGGCTTTATATTAAGTATATTTGAGACTATACCTTTTAATGGACTAACTCTGCCACCTTTTATAAAGTATTTTAAGGTTTTAACGTTTACAAAAATTTTTGTTTTTCCAATCCATTCATCAATATTGAGTAAAATTTCATTATGAGATAAGCCTTCTTCAATTGCTTTGGCAATTCGAATTAGAAGCAAACCTTGAGGTCCAGATAATGTTTTACAGTCAAATACATTTATTTGCTTTCCTGTTTGATGACTTATTGCGAAAG
Organism: uncultured Bacteroides sp.; assembly: GCA_964618755.1. Classification (GTDB taxonomy): domain Bacteria; phylum Bacteroidota; class Bacteroidia; order Bacteroidales; family JACABE01; genus JACABE01. The sequence continues at coordinate 26,924 of CAZUCB010000005.1, forward strand.
CAGCCATAGAGCTATTGTTAAAAGTACCGCTTAATTTTGAAGATAGATTAATAGCTATAATAGATTTATAATGTGATGTTAGATGTAAATATTTATTAAAAAACTCTTTTTTACTAGGTTGAGATGATGTTGGATAATCAGGTGAAGTTCTTAAGATATCATAAAACTGAGACGGTGTTATGGTAATTTTATCAATATATTGATTTTTTCCAACATGTAAAGTTAATGGGACTGTATGTATTTGGTATTTTTCAATTATAACTTGTGGTAAATCAGCACATGAGTCTGTTAAAATTGCAATATCCCATTTTCTATTATGTTGTATATCATTTTGGAAAACCATATCATCAACCTTTTGGCTCAATATACAAGCATCATTACCAATTATTTTAAAAACTTCAGCAGGTTGATCGGTATGAATGTGTATCCTTATTTTCTTTGAAGAACCTGCTACAACCATTGAATCACCAAGTTTTTCAATCTGTTTAGAAAATAAATCTTTGTTAAGATTTTCTCCTGCAAAAAGAGCTTCAGTGCAATACCTAAATGTAAGCTCTTCATGTGTATCAATAAAGCCATCCCCTCTAGTAAGATTTCTTGTAGTTGCAAGATTTTTCAAACTGCCATCCTTAAAGTAAGTTATCATTCCTTCTAGAAAAAAAACAAAACCCTGAGCTCCTGCATCTACGACATTATATTTAGCCAAAATTGCTAATTTTTGTGTTGTTTCAATCAATGATTCTTTTGCTCTTTGATAAGAGTTAATAATCAGTTCTATAAAATCATCAGCACTATCTTTAAAGAGATAGAGGTATTCTGACCAATCTTTTAAAACACTTATCAAAGTACCTTCAATTGGATTGGAAATAGATTCATAAGCATAAATTACAGCCTTTTTTATATGAAGTGTAAAATCATGTATTGATAAGTATTCTTTATCATGTATTTCTATACTAAATCCATACAAAAACTGAGCAAAAATAATACCAGAATTACCTCTTGCACCCATTATTGCAGCATCAGCAATAGCAATTGCAGTTTCTTTTATATGTTTAGAAGGGATTACATTATCAATAATTGATTGTAAAGTAGATGCTAGATTTGTGCCTGTATCAGCATCAGGAACTGGAAAGACATTAATTTTATTTACATAATTTTGATTAAGAAATAGATTTTTTGAACCTGCTAAAAAACTATAATAAAAATTTTTACCATCTAATATAGCAATTTTTTCTCTCTTCTCCATTTGAATTTTTATTAGTGCTTTAATTGTTTTGCTTAGAAAACAAAATAATTATTAAAAGGCTTGCAAAATTAAATATAAAACTCACTTGCTGAGTATTTATTCAAAGAAAGTTTTTTATAAAAAAGCTTAATTACTTGGCAACTTGAAGTTTTTATAGTAATTTCGCTGCTATAAAAAATAAGTACAACATGTCTATTAAAGTAAACAATATCACTAAATTATATGGCGAGCAAAAAGCCCTACATAATGTAAGTTTTGAAATTAAATCGGGAGAAGTAGTTGGGTTATTGGGTCCAAATGGAGCAGGCAAATCTACATTAATGAAAATAATTACTTGCTTTATTCCTCCAACTTCAGGAAATGTTAGTGTTTGTAAGTTTGATATTTTGGAGCAATCAATTGATGTTAGGAAAAGAGTTGGTTATCTTCCAGAAAACAACCCTTTATATTTAGATATGTATGTTAGAGAGTATCTTGAATTTATTGCAGGTATTCATAAATTGGGTAATAAAATTAAAGAACGTGTTGATTTAATGATAGATATTACAGGTTTGGAAGTTGAGCATAAAAAGAAAATTGGTGCTTTATCAAAAGGTTATCGCCAGCGTGTAGGATTAGCGCAAGCCCTGATACACGACCCAGAAGTGCTTATTCTTGATGAACCGACTTCTGGTTTGGATCCTAATCAGATTGTTGAAATTCGCAACTTAATCAGCAAAATTGGAAAAGAAAAAACGGTAATGTTATCCACGCATATCATGCAAGAAGTTGAAGCTATTTGCCATAGAGCTATAATTATTAATAAAGGAATTATTGTTGCCGATGCTCTAACTGACCAACTTTCAACACAATTTTTTAATCGAAGCATAATTACTGTTGAATTCGACAAAGAAGTAAATATAAATTTACTAAAAGCAATGGAAGGAGTTCAAAAAATCACAAAAATTAAAGGAAATACTTTGGAAATAGAGTGTGAAAGCCAAAAAGATTTGCGTCAAGATATTTTTAATTTTGCTGTAAAAAATCAATTGTCAGTTCTTACCATTCACAAAGAAGAAGAAAAATTAGAAAAGGTATTCCATGAATTAACTAAGAGATAATATTGCTATCTTAAAATTTCGATAAATCAGAATACTATTTCTGTAAAGAGATATTATTAAAGTGGTGTATTTTAAAAACTTTCTTTCAAGTTTCAGATTTTTTTCTTATAATATACTTGGTTTTTCTAAAAAATTACTACTTTTGCAGCGTGGAAAGATTTGATTGATTGCAACCACTGGAAAAAATGCTAAAATATTATTTTCTCCTTCCTTCAATCAGAAACTTCCATTTATCAATTAGTTACTAATAAAAAAATAATACAATGGGATATTTATTTACATCCGAATCTGTTTCGGAAGGTCATCCAGACAAAGTTGCCGATCAAATTTCTGACGCATTATTAGATGAATTTTTACGCCATGATCCTGAATCAAAAGTAGCATGTGAAACATTAGTTACTACAGGATTAACAGTTTGTAGTGGTGAAGTAAAAACTAAAGAATATATTGATATTCAAGGAATAGCTAGAGAAGCTATACGTAAAATAGGTTATACTAAAGCTGAATATCGTTTTGACGCCGATTCATGCGGTGTAATTTCGACAATACATGAACAATCTAGCGATATAAATCAAGGTGTTGAACGCAAAAATGAAGAAGATCAAGGTGCTGGTGATCAAGGGATGATGTTTGGCTATGCATGTAAAGAAATGGATAATTATATGCCAATGCCAATTGAATTGGCTCATGTATTGCTTCAGGAATTGGCTGATATTCGCCGCGAAGGGAAAAAAATGAAATACCTTCGTCCTGATGCCAAATCGCAAGTTACCGTTGCATATAATGATAATGGAAAAGCAGAAAGCATCGAGACTATTGTAATTTCTACACAACATGATGATTTTGATACAGAGGAAAAGATGTTGGAAACGATTAAAAAAGATGTAATCGAAGTACTAATACCAAGAGTTAGAAAAGTTAACACATTATCTGAAAAAGTAAAAAAAATGCTTAAGGGTGATTTTAAGTTATTTGTTAATCCAACAGGAAAGTTTGTTATTGGAGGACCTCATGGAGATACAGGCTTAACTGGACGCAAAATTATTGTTGATACATATGGCGGTAAAGGTGCACATGGCGGTGGTGCTTTTTCAGGTAAAGATTCTTCAAAAGTAGATCGTTCTGCAGCTTATGCAACTCGTCATATAGCTAAAAATTTGGTTGCAGCAGGTGTTGCTGATGAAGTATTGGTTCAAGTTGCTTATGCTATTGGTGTTGCACAACCTGTTGGTTTGTATGTAAATACTTATGGAACTTCTAAAGTGAAAGACAAAGAAGGTAAAAAACTAAGTGATGGTGCAATAGCCGAAAAAATCAATGCTATCTTTGATATGCGTCCTTATGCCATTGTAAAAAGATTTGGGTTGAAAAATCCTATATTCCATGCTACAGCAAGTTATGGACATTTCGGAAGGGATTACCGCAAAACAGAAGTTGAAGTTTACTATCAAGACAAAACTACAAAAACTAAAAAGATAGATGGTAAAGACCATTATTTTAAAGAAGTTGAGTTTTTTGCATGGGAAAATTTAGATTATGTTCCTGCTATTCAAAAAGCATTTGGGTTATAACCCACAATTATTTTTTAAACCAAAAAAAGCCTTTCATTGAAAGGCTTTTTTTGGTTTAAAAAATCTACTAACTACATTTTTGAGATTAATAGGTAATTATAAATCTAAATTATAAAGTTTAAGAAATTAACTTATTCAATTCCAGCAAAGTATTTCATAAACTGAACTCTTAAATAAGCAGGTGTATTTCCTGTTTTCTTATAACTCATTTTGCCACGAAATTCTTCAATATTTTTATAGTTATTTTTTTGCATCCATTCTTCTATCTCTTTTAACATTACACCAATATATTCAAATCCATTTTTATATAAAACTGAAGCAATTTGTGTAGCTTTAGCTCCTGCTAATAATTGTTTTATTACAGCTCTTCCATCATGAATACCAGTAGAAGCCGCAACATCACAATATAATTTATCAGATAAAATTGCAACCCAACGCAATGAGGTAGAAATTTCTTCAGGATGGCTGTAAACATTTGTATTTGTGATTGTAAAATTATCAATATCAATATCGGGTGAGAAGAAACGATTAAAAAATACTAATCCAGAAATACCAGTCCAAGACAATTTTAGCATCATTTTTGCCAATCCTGAAAAATAAAAACTAGTTTTAACTGCAATTGGTATAGTAACTTGTTTTTTCACTTCACTGATAATATCAAAATAAACTTTTTCATTTTGTTCGCTTGAATTATTAACGTCTGAAGGCAATAAAAAGATATTTAATTCCAAAGCGTCAGCACCAGCATCTTGAATTTTTTTTGCATAAGCAATCCATTCAGAAGATGTTACACAGTTGATACTTGCGATAATTGGAATCTTAACTGCTTTTTTGCTTTCTCTTATTAGGTTTAGATAACTTTCAAATGAATGTTCCTCTGAATAATTTTTAATATAATCCAACGCTTCTGGATAAGCAAACTGATTATCATTTTGACTAATTGTTTTATTTATTTCGTGCTTAATTTGTTCTTCAAATAAAGATTTCAAAACAACAGCTGCTGCACCATTTTTTTCAATTTCTACTATTTTTTCAACAGAATTTGTTAAACCTGAGCTTCCTATAATAATTGGATTTTTTAAAGTTAAGCCCATGTATTTGGTGGATAAATCTATCATTTTACGATCGTTTTTAAGTTGATTATTAATTAACAAAAATATAAATTCATTTTGTAAAAACAATAAGTTTGATGCAATTTTTATGGTTACCTACAAAACTATTTAAGAATATCTTGAATTTCAATAAGTTTGCCATCAGATGGCGAAGGCTTAAGTTGCAATATGTGAGCCATTAAAGGATAAAGCAGAATGTTTGAGAAGCTATCTTTTATAAAGTTGTTCTTAAATATAGGTCCAAAAGCATAAAAAATTCCATGCATATCCATATTTTCATTATCATATCCATGAGCACCACCAAAAGGGGGTTTGTCTTTTTTGCGAGAAATACTCCAACTGCTATCTGCAAGTAAAACCAAATCTCCAATTCTTTCATTTTTATTATAATGAAAACGCTTGGGTACATCTTTTGTTTTCCAAATATTTAGATGAGATATTCCTTTTAGTGAAAAATAAATTGAATCAATGCAATTATCATTGGCAGAAATATTATAAGATGGGTTATAGCCGTAAATTCCTTTTATCCACTCAGGTTTCAGGTAATTGTCAATAATAATATTTTTATCATTATAAAGTGCAGACATTCCGTGGTCGGAAGTAATGATTACATTTATCTCATTCCCAATAGCTAATGTTTTTAACTTGTTTACGAATATCCACATCAAGCTATCGAGGTAAGTTACCATGTCTTTGTTTTCTTTGCTGATAGGCCCAAAATCGTGGCTAATGCCATCGGGTTCGGGCAAATAAAACAGCACTAAATGTGGTCGTTTTTCTTCGGGTAATTGCAACCAATTCATCACAGTATCTATTCTTTGATTGAAAGGGATCTTATTTTCATACACTTTCCAATAAGTTGGCTGTCTCTCTTTTATAGAAGCTTCGGAACCTACCCAATAAAAAGAAGCAGTTTTAAGCCCTTGCTTTTCAGCAGTTACCCAAATGGGTTCACCGCCATAAAATCTCCCATCCATTACCGTTTTTTGATCTCCAATTTTATAAGTCAGTTTCATTGATGGGGCATAAAATTTATTTTGCACAATTCCATGATGATCAGGATACAGTCCAGTTGCCATACTATAATGATTGGGAAAAGTAACCGTTGGAAAACATGGTTGTATTGAACGAGCTTTTACACCTAATTGTGCAATAGAATCAAAATGAGATAAATGATAGATTTCCGGATAATCCCAGCGAAACCCATCCAATGAAATAACAATCAAATAAGGCTGATTATATTTTGTATGCTGAGCAAAAAGATAAAAAGTGCTTATTAAAAAGAAGGTGATAAAGATTGTTTTCTTTGGCATTTTTTCAAATTAGTAAAGAGAAATTAATTATTTCATCAAAAACTCAATATTTTCGCCAACTTGAACTTCATACGCTGGTTTACCATATTTAAAAATACGCATTGGGCGATTGCCATATAATGAAATTTTTTCGCCTTCTACCAATAAATAGGTAGCTTCACGTAAACCAACAACATAAATATTTTGATTTACTTCCATAAACTCTTCAATACGTTGTTCGCGGGTTTCGCCACCATGCCCTTCGGGATTTGCATCCAAATAATGAGGGTTGATTTGAAAAGGGATTAAGCCAGTACAGTTAAAACTTTCGGGTTCAATTATTGGCATATCGTTAGTAGTTTTCAATGTTGGGCATGCAACGTTAGATCCAGCACTCCATCCCATATATGGAGTACCATCCAAAACTTTTGTTTTTATTGCTTCCATTATTTTTAATTTGTGAAGCATGTACACCAAATGAAATGTATTTCCACCACCCACAGCAATTGCTTCGGCTTCATTTACAGCTTTTATAGGGTCAATTTCGTTGTGTATTCCATAAATAGTAGCTCCCAACTCAGTAAAAACAGTATTTACTTTTGACGTATAATCATCATAAGTTACACCAACTCCTGCATAAGGAATAAACAAAACGCGTTTTATACCATTGGTTTCTAAGTAGTTTTTAATTGCTTTGCGAGGCCAGCCTAAATATGCTTCACCTGCATTTGTTGAATTGCTGATTAATAAAAGTTTTTTCATTATCTGATTTTTTAATAGTTATAATTCATACAGCAGAAATAAAAAAGGCTGCGATAATATTACAAAAATAAATAAAAATGAATTATAAATCACTTTAATTTTAAAAATTATATGAAGGCAAATACTATTTTGAGTTAGCCTTCATACCATCCTGTTTAAATTTAAATGATATTGTTTTTAACAAAACATTAATACAATAAAATTCAACAACTTACGTTTAATATATAAATGCAACTAATATTGCTTAGAAGCATAATTATTAATAAATTTGCAAAAAAAAAACATATTACTAAAATGAGAATCAAATTAGGACTAATACTTTTTATTATAGCATTAATATGCTTTTATAATCAATCGTTTGCACAAGATTGGGTTGAAAAAATGCAAAATCCTAAAGTAAACTTTTATGATGTTCAAAAATCATTTAATGAATATTGGAAAAACAAAGAAGTTGGGAGATCAAAAGGATGGAAACAATATAAAAGATGGGAACACTTTATGATGCCAAGGGTTTTTCCAACAGGAAACAGAATTGAACTGGAAACAGCTTGGAAATTATATAATGAATATAAAAACAAACGTAGCTCAAATATTAATTCTTCATCTAATTGGCAAGCTTTAGGTCCTTTTGCTCCTCCTACTAACGGTGGTGATGCCGGACGATTAAATTGTGTTGCTTTTCATCCTACCAATATGAATATTATGTATGTCGGTTCTCCTAGTGGGGGGTTATGGAAAACTAATGATGGTGGTAATACTTGGGTTTCGTTAACAGATAATTTACCTGTTGTAGGAGTGTCAAGCATTGTAATTGACTATTCAAATCCAAATATTATCTATATTGCTACAGGAGATGGAGATGCAACTGATACTTATTCAATAGGAATATTAAAATCAATAGATGGTGGACAAAGTTTCCAAACAACTGGACTTAATTATTTAGTCGAAAATAGAAGAAGTATTAATAAACTAATACAAAATCCCATTAATCCTAAAACGTTGTATGCAGCAACCTCTGCAGGAATTTTCAGAAGTTTTAATGGAGGAGATACTTGGGAAAATACACTTTTTGGAAAAACAATTGATATTACTTACAAACCTGGAGATACAACAGTTATTTATGCGACAACTAGTACTGACTTTTATAAATCTACAGATGCGGGTGAAAGTTTTTTTTATAAAGCAATTACCTTTGCAGCCCCAACAAGTAGAATTCAAATAGCTGTTACTCAGGCAAACCCAAATTATGTTTATTTGGTAGCAGGTAAATATTCGGATCAAAGTTTTGCTGGAGTTTATCGTTCCACTGATAATGGGGAAAATTTTACTACACGATCAACAACTCCCAATATTTTAGACTGGTCAACTGATGGTTCTGGAACTGGTGGTCAAGCTTGGTATGATTTAGCAATAGTTGCTTCTCCAACAAATGCTGAAGAAATTTATGTGGGAGGAGTTAATATTTGGAAATCTTTAAATGGAGGTTCAAATTGGGTTTTAAATGCACATTGGTATGGAGCAAACCAGACAAAACCTAAAGTACATGCTGATATTCATGCTTTAAAATTTAATCCTTCAAATATTTTATTTTCCTGTTCTGATGGAGGACTTTCAACTACTAGTAATGGTGGTACAAATTGGACAGATAAAAACAATACTTTATCTATTGCTCAGATTTATAAAATGAGTATCTCACAAACACAACCATCTACAATTATTACAGGATGGCAAGATAATGGAACTAATTTATTCAGAAATAATACATGGAATCAAATATATGGTGGTGATGGCATGGAATGTATAATTGATTATACAAATTCTAATATTTTTTATGTTACCAATCCAAACGGTACAATTCACAGATCTGATAATGGTGGAAGCACTTGGAATTATAATATTTCAAGCATTATCACTCAGCAAGAAACGGGTGCTTGGGTTACTCCTTATGTTATTGACCCTGTTAATCCTCAAATACTTTATGCAGGGTATAATAATGTTTGGAAATCTACCGATAAGGGTGCTAATTGGATGAAAATATCAAATTTTACAAACTCAATTGAATTAAAATCATTGGCAGTTGCAAAATCAAATCCTAATTATATATATGCCGCTTCTGATAATGTAATTTACAAAACAGACAATGGTGGAGCTACTTGGACAGATATATCTCATGGACTCCCTTCAAATGCGATTACCTACATAGTTGTCAGTTCAACAAATCCTGATGTAGTTTGGATTAGCTTTTCTGGTTATTCAGGTGGAAACAAAATTTTTACTTCAAGAAATGCTGGTGTTAACTGGACGAATTATTCAGGAACACTACCAAATCTGCCTGCCAATTGTATTGCTTTAGATGATCAGGCTGATGAAGGTTTATATATAGGAATGGATGTTGGTGTTTATTACAGAGATACTCTGTTAACTGACTGGGTATTGTATTCAAATAATTTACCAAATGTTGTAATTGGAGAACTCGAAATTTCACCATCAATTAATAAAATAAGAGTTGCAACTTATGGCAGAGGTGTATGGGAATCACCTCTTTATACCCCTGTAACTGTTTCAGAAAATGAGAGTATAGATTACCAACTTCCAATTTTTCCTTCTCCCACATCAGGAATCATAAATATAGATGTAAATGAAATGGGGATTTCTGATGTAGATATTGATATATACACATTTGAAGGACAAAAAGTTTTTAGCAAAACAGAATATTTTAAAAATAATAAATGCAAAATTGATTTTTCAGATCATGCTAATGGTATTTATATAGTAAGCATTAAATCGAAAGAAAAAATATATAAGGGTCGTTTTGTAAAAATATCAAAATAATTTATTTATAATGAAACATTTAATTAAACTTTCAATTTTTCTTTTTATAATTTTTATAGCAATATCTTGCAATAAAAACAAAGCAAAAATTGATCAATTGGTTACTGAAAAAATAGAATATGATGTAAATATTAAAAGTTCAGATAACGATTTGGAATGGTGGATTCAAAATATTGAGGGACCTCAAAGAGATAAATTTATCAACTTAATTTTTAATGCAGTTGAAGAAAAAAAGATTAAAATATTCAATTTGAATCAGCAAGAAGCTTCCTTGGAAAATATTGTGTCAAATTTATTTACATTTGATACAATTCATTTGCAAAAAAATGGGAAAAAGAAAGATATAGTTGATACAGTATTTATAAGTAATACATTTAATGTTAAAAATATTGCTAAAATTCGATTTGATGAAAAATGGTCTTTTAATGAAAAAACATTATTGGTAAAAAAAGATGTTCATGGATTTTGTCCTGTTTTGGTTAATAACAATACAAATAGTTCAGCCTTTACTGACATACCTCTTTTTTGGATTTATCCTGACACAACAAAATCATTAGATACTTCAAATAGTTTTCTTATTACTAAAAAGATACAATATGATGTTTTTATAAAATCTATTGATAAAGGAAAAAATTGGTGGGTTGATAATATTGAAACTACAGATAGAGAGAAATTTCTAAAAACAATCATAGATGTTGCTTCTAAAGGGAAATTAAAAGTCTTTGATTTTTTCATGAAACCTCTTGATAAAAAGAAATTTTCAGAAATGCTTCATAAAACAGATACTGTTGTTATGCAAAGACTTACTGAGCCTTATGCCGATTACGATACTGTATTAAGAACTGATTTTGATCAAACATCAATTTTGAAAATGCGTTTTGTTGAAGAATGGACATTAAACGTACAATCTTTTAAATTTTACAAAAAAGTTTTGGCTATTTGTCCAATGGTAGAAGGGCTTGATGATAAAGGAAATCTTAGAGGTTACACTCCTTTATTTTGGGTATTTTTTGACGAGAGTATAAAAACAGCAGAATAACTCTATACCTTTTAATGAATTATCAATATCATCAACTAAAAAATGGGATTCGCCTTGTTCACAAATATGCTGATAGCAATGTGGCACATTGTGGATTAATTATTAACACCGGCTCTCGTGATGAAACTAAGACAGAAAATGGGATTGCCCATTTTATTGAACATTGTATTTTTAAGGGAACCGTTAAACGCAAATCCTATTATATTTTAAATAGACTTGATAGTGTTGGTGGTGACTTAAATGCCTATACAACAAAGGAAGAAACAACGGTTTACGCATCTTTTCTTAAAGAATATTATTCAAGAACACTTGAATTGCTTGCAGATATTATTTTTAATTCTACTTTTCCTGCAAAAGAGCTAAAAAAAGAAAAAGAAGTAGTAATTGAGGAAATTAATTCCTATAAAGACAATCCTTCTGAGCTTATTTTTGACGAATTTGAACAACAAATATTTAAAGACCATTCAATAGGGGGGATGATTTTAGGAACGCCTTCTAATGTGCGTAAATTTGAATCGAAACATATTACTAATTTCATTAAACACAATTATAATACCGATGAAATGGTAATTAGTTCTGTTGGCAAAATTAATTTCACTCAATTTGTTAAGCTTTGCGAACGTTATTTTGATGATTTTGAGACAAACAACCGAATAAAACAACGAAATCCTTTTATCAATTATCAATCATCCATTATTTCCAAAAATAAAAAAACTTTTCAATCGCATTGTTTAATAGGTAATGTTGCATATTCTATTAAAGATGAACGTAAAACAGGATTAACTTTATTAACTAATTTATTGGGTGGTCCTGCATCCAATACTCGCTTAAGTATTGCTCTTCGCGAAAAAAACGGACTTTCTTACAATGTGGAATCAAGTTATACTCCATATTCCGACACAGGTTTGATAAGTATTTATTTTGGAACGGATAATGAAACATATAACAAAGCTTTGCAAGCTGTTATGAAAGAATTAGAGAAATTGAGAAATATAAAGCTAAGTAGCAATCAATTGTTTAATGCAAAAAAACAAATTACAGGTCAAATTGCCATTGCTTATGAATCTAATTTGAATGAGATGCTTTCTATAGGAAAAAGTTGTTTGGTTTACAATAAGGTAGATACTATTGAACAGCTTTGTGCTAAGATAAAAGCCATTACAGCTGAAGAACTTATAGAAATTTCAAATCAAGTGTTTGACCCAAACCAATTAAGTATTTTGTCTTACAAATCAAAATAAATATTCTATGTTTACCATGATTCATACTGAATATGAAGCCTATTCGGAAAAGTATTCTTCGCAGGAAAGTGATATTTTAAAAGAATTAAATAGGGAAACCAATTTAAAAGTAATGCAAGCCCGTATGATATCAGGACATTTGCAGGGCAAATTGCTTGAAATGCTAAGTTGTATGTTACAACCCAATCAGATTTTAGAAATCGGGACTTATACTGGCTATTCAGCAATAACACTTTGTAAGGGTTTACGTGAGAATGGTATTTTGCATACTATTGATATCAATGCTGAACTTGAAGATATGGCAAAAAAGTATTTTGAAAAAGCAGAACTGAGCCATAAAATTAAACATTATATAGGAAATGCATTAGATATTATTCCTACAATTGATCAAACTTTTGACCTTGTTTTTATTGATGCTGATAAAGAAAATTATATTGCATATTTCGAATTGGTTATTAATAAAGTTAGAAAAGGTGGAATTATTATAGCTGATAATGTTTTATGGAGCGGAAAAGTACTTACTGAAACAGATTCAACAGATAAAGAAACCAAAGGTATCATTGAATTTAATAAGTTTGTTACTACGGATTTACGAGTAGAAAATCTTTTACTTCCTTTTAGAGATGGTTTAATGATAATGAGAAAAAACTGAGAATTTATAGTAAATAATAAAATGAATTGATTTGTTATTTACGTTTATAATAAAAATTAAGAAAAGACGTTATTGTTACTTACCAATTAAAAAAATATTTGTGAAAAGTTTTTCCAAAATAATCATACTATCCTTATTTTTAAGCATATCTATTGCTGCAACAGCTCAAGTTGGTGGAAGTCGTACTTATCAGTTTCTTGGACTTCCTAATTCAGCAAGAGTTGCTGCTTTGGGGGGTAATTTTTTAGCTATCAAAGATGACGATATTACCTTGGCTATTGCCAATCCTTCATTGATTACTAAAGAAATGAATAATAAATTAGCATTGAGCTATATCAACTATTATTCTGATGTAAATTATGGATTTGCAGCCTATTCTCGTTCATTTAATAAGATAGGAAGTTTTGTTGGAAGTATTCAATATATTAATTATGGCAATTTTACCAGAGCCGATGCTACTGGAGAAACTTTTGGAACATTCAAAGCCGCTGAATATGCCTTAAACATTGGTTGGGCTAAACAATTAGATTCAAATTTCTCGATAGGAAGTAATTTGAAAACGATTTTGTCTTCTTTAGAATCTTATTCATCTTTTGGATTGGCTGTGGATGTTGCAGCAACCTATCAAAGTAATAACAAAAGGTTTGTAACATCGTTGATGCTTAAAAATATTGGACGACAACTTTCGTATTACAATGAAGGAAATAGAGAAAATCTTCCTTTTGAAATTCAATTTGGTTTATCGCAGAAACTTAAACATGCTCCTTTTAGATTTTCATTGTTGTTGAACCATTTGGAAAAATGGGATTTAACCTACGAAGATCCTTTAAATCCCTCTGTAAAAATTGATCCACTTACAAAAGAAGTAATAGAGAAAAGTAAGTTTTCGAAATTTGGAGATAATTTAATGCGTCATTTTGTGTTGGGTGTTGAGTTTGTTCCTTCAAATAGCTTTAATATCAGACTTGGGTACAATTACCAACGTCGCCAGGAAATGAAAGTGGAATCAGCATTATCAACAGTAGGGTTTTCGTGGGGATTTGGATTTAGGGTTTCTAAGTTTTATTTTAGTTATGCTCATGTTATTCAACACTTGGCAGGTTCTTCTAACTTTTTTACAATCGCTACCAATTTATCGGC
>CAZUCB010000006.1:0-5612 GCA_964618755.1 uncultured Bacteroides sp.
ATACCCAAATAAACACGTGTGTAAGCTATCAATGGACAAACCACAGCATAAAACAAAAGCTCGGTTTTGTGTTCTTTGCGAAAAATCGCCAGCATGGTAAAAACCGCAGCTACCGTTGTGCTGTGCCCACTTGGAAACGAATAGTGATACAACAAATAATTAGCAACCGTATGCACCTGCTCTTTAAATAAGTAAGGAGGGCGATGCCATTCGCTAAACAAATTGTGTTTTAACAATTGAGCCAAAATACCCGATACAATAATTGCAATAAGCAGCAATATAAGCTGAAAAGGCTGCTTTTTGATAAGTAAAAAAATCAATACAACCGCCATAAATCCGGCATCGCCCAGCATGGTTAAAACAAGCATTGGATAATCGAGCCAGGGCAAATGATAACTATTAAGCAGCAGAAAACTATCGTTATAGCCCTTTGCAAATAAAAACATCAAACCTATCAACCATATTATTAATATAGGTATAAAATAAAACCTGAGAAAATTATTTTGTTTGAATTGTGTTGTGATTTTATTCATTATGATAAGGTTCGTTTTTTAAAATTGTAAAAGCCCGGTACAGTTGTTCGGTAAACAAAAGCCGAATCATTTGATGCGAAAAAGTCATTTCCGATAACGACACTTTTAAATCTGCCTTTTCATACACTTTGTCGCTAAAACCAAAGGCTCCACCCACCACAAACATTAAATTTTTAATGCCACTGTTCATTTGTTTTTGCAGAAAACTTGCAAATTCCTTCGATCTGAAAGATTTTCCTTTTTCGTCGAGAAGTATTACAAAATCAGCTTTAGCAGCATGTTTCAAAATTTCGTCGCCTTCCTTTGATTTATAATCATCGGGAAGAAAATTCTTACTATTCTTCAATGAAGGAATTACAATTGTTTGATAATTTACGTAATGTTTCAACCTTTTTTCAAAAATTAGGATGCCATCTTTTAAATAATCGTCTTCGGTTTTACCCACCATTAATAATAAAACGTTCATAATTACGTTTTTAGTTAAAATTTTAAATTTAAACAGTTTGCATTCCAAAAATAATGTAAATTTGCATTAATCATTAAAAAAAAACAAAATAATTAAATTTGGCTGTTTTTTTGTAGTTTAAGTATTAAAAAAGAGTAATCATGAAAAAAATTGCAATCATCCTGACTTTTGTAATTGCATCAGGTTTTACATTAATTAGCTTATTACCTGAAAATTCGTTGGAAGATATTACAAAGAATGTAACCAATGCAATCCGCAAGGGAAGTGCATCTGAACTTGCTGTTTATTTTAATTCGAGTATAGATTTAACGGTTCCCGACAAAGAAGGCAGTTTCAGCAAAGCCCAAGCCGAACAAATTGTAAAAGATTTTTTCACAAAAAATACACCTAAATCATTTGAAATCAAACATCAGGGAAAATCTGCCGATGGCAGCAATTACGCAATAGGAACATTGGTTACCAATACTGGCAATTTCAGAACTTATTTTCTGATTAAAAGCATTGCAAATAAAAGCTATATCCAGCAACTACAATTCGATAACGATAAATAGGGAAACAAGGTTAAAGGTTAAAGGATATAAGGATATAAGGATATAAGGATAAAGTGAAAAGATTAAAGTGAAAAGTGTTAAGTATTCAAAAAATAATGAGAAATGACTATTGATGAAATAATTGAAAATGCACTTTTAGAAGATATTGGTGATGGTGATCACACATCACTTTCATGCATACCAAATGGTTCTTCGGGTAAAGCTAAGTTATTGGTAAAAGAAGAAGGAATTATTGCTGGCATTGAAATAGCTCGTAAGGTTTTTGAAAAAGTGGATAAATCAGTTAAATTCAATCAACTTCTAAATGATGGAAACAAGGTAAAACCAGGCGATATTGTTTTTACTGTTGAAGGAAATCCTGTTTCATTACTATCTTCAGAGCGATTGGCTTTAAATTTTTTGCAACGCATGAGTGGTATCGCTACAAAAACAAATCAAATGGTAAAACTCCTTGATGGATTAAACACTAAACTATTGGATACTCGCAAAACAACTCCAAATCTTCGTTTGTTAGAAAAAATGGCTGTAAAAATTGGTGGTGGCGAAAATCATAGATTTGGCTTATACGATATGATTATGATTAAAGATAATCATGTTGATTTTTCGGGAGGAATTAAAAATGCGATAACTAACGTTAGCAAATATCTGAAATCAAAGAACAAGAATTTAAAAATAGAAATAGAAGTCCGTAATTTTGATGAATTAAATGAAGTATTAGCAATTGGAGGGATTCACAGAATTATGCTTGATAATTTTACACCAGAAAACCTAAAAAAAGCAGTTGGGATTATTAATGGACTTTACGAGACAGAAGCTTCGGGTGGAATTACCGAATCAAGCTTACGTCAATATGCAGAAACTGGCGTTGACTACATTTCAGTTGGCTCTCTTACACATCATATTAAAAGTTTAGATTTAAGCCTGAAAGCATATTAGTTTTCGGAAAAGATTATTGGTTAAAAAGAAAAATAAATGATTCAATTCTCTCGCTATAACTTTGAAGAAATTTATCAAAAATTTATCGGTTGGAAACCAATATTTTTAATAATTAGTTTTTCAAAACGATTGGTATTACCAGGGTTTGATGGCATTCCGTTTTATGATGTTTTTTTATTCTTTTTCAAAGGAATGCAAAAAGGTTCTATCACACAAAGGGCTTCTTCATTGTCGTTTAGTTTTTTTTTAGCATTGTTTCCTGCTATCATTTTCTTTTTTACATTAATTCCTTATTTACCTATAAGCAATTTTCAAACTACACTTTTTGAGATTTTACAAGCTTTTTTACCTTCAAATGCTTTTGAAACTGTAAAATCAACTATTAGCGATATAATTACAAACAAAAGAAGTGGTTTATTATCTGTAGGTTTTATAATGACTTTATATTTTGCAACCAATGGTGTAAATGCCATTATTGAAGCTTTTAACCAAACTTATCATACTGTCGAAAGTCGTTCGTGGATAAAACAACGATTAATTTCAATTTTTCTAGTAATTATTTTATCCTTACTATTAATAATTTCTATTTCGCTTATTACAATAGGTTCTTTTTTATTAAATTATTTAGTTGAATATGGTATCCTGAAAGGGCAAATAACTATTTATCTATTGTTTGTTAGTCGTTGGATTATATTAATGGCAATGCTGTTTTTTGGAGTATCTTTCCTATATTATTATGCTCCAGCAAAAAAGAAAACCTTTCGATTTATTTCAGCAGGTTCTACTTTGGCTACTTTTCTTTCCCTAATAACTACCTTTGGATTTAACTATTATGTAGCTAATTTCTCAAAATACAATGCATTATATGGCTCCATTGGAACTTTAATCATTGTTTTGATGTGGATATATTTTAATGCAATCATTCTTTTGATTGGGTTTGAATTAAATGCAAGTATTTCTTACGCAAAAAGGAAAGGGAAGGAAATTAAAGAATTAAAAATACAATAATGCTGCAGAAAATTAAAATACTAACGATTATAGGTACAAGACCTCAAATAATTAAAGCTTCGGCAATTAGTAGAACAATCAAAAAATACCATAAAGACACTATCCAAGAAATTATTGTGCATACTGGCCAGCATTATGACGCCAATATGTCGGAGGTTTTTTTTAAAGAATTGCAGATACCCCAACCCAATTACGATTTAAAAGTTGGATCTGGAACACACGGTGTTCAAACTGCTGAAATGATAAAAGGAATAGAAGAAATTATTTTAAAGGAAAAACCAGATTGTATGGTTTTATATGGAGATACCAATTCTACATTGGCAGGAGCAATAGCTGCTTCAAAATTACATTGTAAAATTGTGCATATCGAAGCAGGTTTACGTTCCTACAATAAAACAATGCCCGAAGAAATAAACCGAATTCTCTGCGACCATTGTTCTACTTTACTTTTTTCGCCTACACAAACTGGATACAATAATTTAATAAAAGAAGGATTTATAAAAAATAATCAGCCGCCATTTTCTGCAGATAATCCTAAAATATATCATTGTGGTGATATTATGTATGACAATACACTGCATTTTTCAGAAATAGCCTCCAAAAAAAGCGAAATTCTCAAGAAAAACAATCTTAAAAAAAACACTTACGCTTTAGCAACTATTCATCGCGATAACAATACAGATAATCCTAAGCGTTTGTCAAGTATTTTTAAAGCAATGTTAAGTATTGCTGAAACTAAAAACATGGACTTTGTTATTCCCTTACATCCACGCACAGCTAAAATTTTAAAAGAAAATCTTTTTACAGATGTTTATAATCAATTAATATTGAGCAAGCACATAAGAATTATTGAGCCCGTTTCTTTTCTTGATATGATTGAATTAGAACAAAACTCTATATTGGTAGTTACCGATTCTGGAGGTGTTCAAAAGGAAGCGTATTTCCTTCAAAAACCTTGTATTATTTTACGTCCACAAACTGAATGGGTAGAACTTACAGAACATGGCAGTTCGATAATTGCTGACGCTGACGAAGTAAAAATTATTAATGCTGCTAATATTCTATTAGCGAATAATACAATTAACTTTCCGCCAATATTTGGGAATGGAAAAGCTGCTGATTTTATTTGTGAAGAATTATTGAATAACTTTGGAAATACGGCAAAAGATAATTGATAATTAGTTTTAAATGATAGCCTCACTTAAAGTGAGACTATCAATTAGCTTTTTATTTCTCCTTTGCTAATGCTTTTTCCCATTCCCAAGCAGAACGCATCATTTCTTCCAATGAGCGTTCAGCTTTCCAGTTGAGTTCTTTATTGGCAAGACTGGTATCGGCATACACTGCTTCCACATCACCAGCACGACGGGGAACTAATTCATATTTAATGGCAATTCCGGTTGCTTTTTCAAATGCTTTAATCATATCAAGTACCGAAATTCCAATACCAACTCCCAGATTGAAAACTTCAAAATCTTTATCGCTGCGTTTTTCAATGAGGCGATCTATCGCGTTAATATGAGCCGTTGCCACATCCACCACATGAATATAATCTCTAAGGCAAGTGCCATCAGGAGTATTATAATCACTTCCGAAAACCCTAAGTTTTTCTCGAATACCCATAGCTGTTTCGGTAATATAAGGAACCAGATGATGGGGAGGTCCATCTTGAAATTCACCAATTAAAGCGGTTTCATGAGCACCTATCGGATTAAAATAACGAAGAGCAATACAACGGATATCAGTTACTTTGGTGGTGTCAACCAAAATGTCTTCGCAAATTTTCTTGGTATTGCCATAAGGCGACATTGCAGGTTTTACAGGAGCATATTCATCCACTGGCAAAGTATCAGGTTCGCCATATACCGTACAAGAAGAAGAAAAAACAATATGATCAATTTTAAATTCCTTCATGCATTTCAGCAAATTCAGGGTAGAAGCCAAATTGTTGTGATAATACATCAAGGGTTTATCTACCGATTCGTTTACCAACAAAATAGCAGCAAAATGTATAACTGCATCAATTTGCGGATATTTTGTAAAGAAACTATGCATTTCATCAAAATTGCACATTTCCACTTTTTCAAATATCGGTCGCTTTCCAGTAATTTTCTCAAT
>CAZUCB010000006.1:5712-37352 GCA_964618755.1 uncultured Bacteroides sp.
CCAATTGGTTCTTTATGGCGGATATCATGTACTATCTGAATTGAATTTCTAGCTTCACTCAAACCAAAACCATTTCCACTCAATATTTTCTGATACGATTGTGTATGCAAATCGGTAAAACCTCCACTGAATTCAATTTCCTGGTTTTCGACAGTAATCGAACGAAATGTACGTTGCCCCAATGCTTTAATGTTTTCAGGAATATCATTGTAATCAATACTTAAAAACCAACGAACACGAGCTTTTTCAAGTTGGAGAAATCCTCCAGCTTTGTCTTTTTCGTATTTATTAACTATATTGTCTTTTACATCACCAAAAATCCAAGTCAGCATATCAAAAAAATGCACACCAATATTGGTAGCAATGCCTCCCGACTTCGCAGCATCGCCTTTCCATGAATAATGATACCACCTTCCACGACTGGTAATGTATGCCAAATTTACGTCATATATTTTGCCTGATTTATCTGCATCTATTTTTTGCTTTAAAGCAATTAATGAAGGATGCAAACGTAGTTGCAAAATATTATAAATTCTTTTGCCAGTTTCTTTTTCAAGTATCTCTAATGTATCAATATTCCATGGATTGAGTACTAAAGGTTTTTCGCAAATAGCATTAGCATCATTGCGTAAAGCCAATCGAATATGAGAATCGTGCAAATAATTTGGAGAACAGATACTCACAAAGTCTATTTTATTATCTCCTTGTCGGCGAAGTTTATCCAAATGACGATCGAAACGCTCAGCTTCCAAAAAGAAAGCTGCATTTGGGAAATAACTGTCAATAATTCCTACGCTGTCGGATTTGTCTAAAGCTGCAACTAATTCATTGCCTGTTTCTTTAACAGCCTTTATATGCCGAGGAGCAATATAACCAGCTGCTCCTATCAATCCGAAATTAATTGGTTTGTTGTTCATTTTTTTAGAAATTAACTAATTTTGCTTACGACTCCGTTTTCTAATTTGTATTTTTCTTTGCTTTCTTTACATATAGCAATTCCTTCAGCATTAAAATGAAGTTTTTGACCATATTCGCTCATCCAACCTATTTGGCGGGCAGGATTACCAACTATCAGTGCGTAAGCAGGAACATTTTTAGTAACAACAGCACCGGCTCCAATAAAAGCAAATTCGCCGATATCATGTCCACAAACTATAGTTGCATTAGCACCTATAGTAGCTCCATGTTTAACAATTGTTTTGGCATATTCACTTTTTCGATTTATTGCACTTCTGGGATTTATAACATTTGTAAAAACCATAGAAGGACCTAGAAAAACATCATCTTCGCAAATTACTCCAGTATAGATAGATACATTATTTTGCACTTTTACATTTCTACCTAAAACAACTTTTGGGGAAACCACAACATTCTGTCCAAAATTGCAACTTTCACCAATAATACAATTCGACATTATATGAGTAAAATGCCATATTTTTGTACCTTTCCCAATTTTACAGCCTTCATCAATGATAGCCGTTTCATGAGCGAAAAATTCTTTTTCCATCAGAATGTCTTATTTATTTACAAATTCTAGAAAACTATTTGTTATATATTTTAATTGTTCTTCATCAAGCTCTGAATGCATTGGTAATGAGACCACAGAAGCGCATAAAGCTTCGGTAATAGGAAAATCACCTGCATTATAGCGTGAATCGATGTATGCTTTTTGCAAATGTAATGGCACAGGATAATAAATCATAGCAGGAATTTCTTTCTCTGTCATGTGATTAATTAAAGCAACTCTGTCAATATTATTTAAAACCAAAGTATATTGATGGAAAACATGTGTTGAGTTCTTTGCGGTAATTGGGGTTTTAATTTTAGGATGATTAGCAAATGCTTTGTTATAGTAATTTGCAGCATAGTTACGAGCTTTGGCATATTCATCTAAATTTTGTAGCTTAACTCTCAAAATAGCTGCTTGAATACTATCCAATCTTGAGTTAACGCCAATATAATCATGATAATATCGAACAACCATTCCATGATTTACAACAATTCTCATTTGCTTATCTAATTCATCATCGTTGGTAAAAATTGCACCACCATCACCATAGCAGCCCAAATTTTTTGATGGAAAAAACGAAGTACACCCAATGTGTCCGATAGTTCCAGCTTTTTTCTTGCTACCGTCTTTAAAAATATAATCAGCACCAATGGCTTGACAAGTATCTTCAATTACGTATAAATTGTGTTCTTTTGCTACTTCCATAATAGCTTCCATATCTGCACATTGGCCAAATAAATGTACAGGAACAATTGCTTTTGTTTTTGGAGTAATCGCTTTTTTCAACGATTCAATTGACATATTGAATGTGTCAGGATCAACATCTACCAAAACTGGTGTAAACCCCAATAAAGCTATTACTTCTGCAGTTGCAATAAAAGTAAAAGAAACAGTAATTACTTCATCGCCAGGCTTTATGCCTAAAGCCATCATAGCAACTTGCAATGCATCTGTTCCATTGGCACAAGGTATTACATGTTTTACATCTAAATATTTTTCCATTTCAGCTTGAAATCCATGAACAGCAGGTCCATTAATGAAAGCACATGTATCAATAACTTCTTGAATTCCTTTATCTATTTCAGGTTTAATTTTTTCGTATTGACTTTTTAAGTCAACCATTTGTATTTTTTTCATTTTAAATATATTTTTATAAAAAACTTTACACTTAATTATTAATGCAAAAATAAATAATATTTTGAACGCCCTACTATATTTTGAAATATAATTAATAATATGGAGACTGTTATACTGATTTTTGTAATTTTGCGTTATCATTCTTTTAAAAATGGTTTTATGAAGAAATTTTTTATATTTTTTTCCACATTATTATTATTCTACAACACCTCTGTCGTAGAAGCCCAAATTAGTTTAAAAGATTCTTCAGCTTTTGCTAGTTTAATTTCATTATCTTATTCTTATCAGTTTTCTGGAGGAGACTTAGCCGATAGATATGGAAATAATTCTACAATAGGTCCTTCATTTTCAATAAAAACAAAAAGTAATTGGGTATTAGGCGTTGATTTTAATTTAATTTTTGGAAATGACGTTAAATTATATGATCAAATTGTAAATAGTATTGCTCCTTTGGATGGGAATGTAATTTCCAGACAAGGGCTTTTTACCGATGTTAAAATGTTTGAAAGAGGTTTTTCTACATTTTTAAAGGTTGGGAAAATAATTCCAATATTCAAATCTAATCCAAATTCTGGCTTATTTATTATGGGAAGTGCTGGATATTTACAACATAATATTCGAATTGAAGTTGACAACAATAATACTCCACAATTAATGGATGATTATGCTCGTGGTTATGATCGATTGTCGAATGGGTTTGCGATAAGTGAATTTATTGGATATATTTATTTAAGTGACAGAAGATTAACTAACTTTTTTGCAGGCATTGAGTTTACCCAAGGATGGACAAAATCAATGCGTGATTATAATTTTGACACCATGCAAAAAGACAACAGTCAAAAATTTGATAGTTTTATTGGTATTAAAGTAGGTTGGGTTTTCCCATTATACAAACGTTCTCCCGAAAAATTTTACTACAATTAGTATATGAGATTTTTTTACAATATAGGTGTTTATTTATACTATTTTGGAATATTTATCTATTCATTCTTTAATATAAAGGCAAAAAAGTGGTGGGTTGGACGTAAGAATATTTTGCAAAAAGGTGAAAGCTTATTCAATAAAAATGAGAATATTGCTTGGTTTCATGCAGCTTCTCTGGGCGAGTTTGAGCAAGGACGAACTGTAATTGAAAAGTTCAAATCTCAACATCCTGATTTCAAAATCTTATTAACATTCTTTTCGCCATCAGGTTACGAAGTTCGGAAAAATTATGAAACCGCTGATTACGTTTTGTATTTACCAATTGACACTCCTTTTAATGCAAAGAAATTTATAGAAATACTAAATCCAAAAATTGTTTTTTTTATAAAATACGAATTTTGGTTTAATTTCCTTAAAATATTACATGATAAGAAAATACCTATTTATTTAATCTCAGGGATTTTCAGACCTCAACAACATTTCTTTAAATTTTATGGAAATTGGTTTCGTAAGCAACTAAAACACTTTACATATTTTTTTGTGCAAAATGAGAAAAGTATGGAATTGCTGCAATCTATAGGAATTTTTAATGTTACTATTAGTGGCGATACTCGATTTGATAGAGTATTTGAAATATCAACAATAAAAAAGTCGTTTCCACTTATTGATAGATTTAAAGCATCATATCCTTTAATATTAGCAGGTAGCAGTTGGGAAGCCGATGAAGATATCTTAATTAATTTTATGAAAACGGGAAATACTGATTTACGCTACATTATTGCACCTCACGAAATTCATAAAGAACGCATTCAACAATTGCAGGAAAAATTACCATTACAATCACTCTTGTTTTCTGAACTCAATGAAACAAAGGTAGAAAATGCAAAAATACTGATAATAGACAATATTGGTATTCTTTCTCATTTATACCAATATGGCACTATAGCATTGATTGGAGGCGGTTTTGGGAAAGGAATACACAATATACTTGAAGCAGCTACTTTTGGAATTCCGATATTATTTGGTCCTAATTATCATAAATTTTCGGAAGCTGTTCAGTTAATAGCAAAAGAAGGAGCGTTTGAATTTGCTAATAACAAGGATTTTAAATCAAAAATAGATCTTCTTTTAAACGACAAAAAAATATTGGAAGATGCGAAAAAAATCTGCCTAAATTACATAAATGCAAATAAAGGAGCCACTGAAATAATTTTACAACACATTAATTTATAACAATTAGCAAGATTTTTTTATCGAATTTTTATAAAAATAAAAATAATTTTTTGGAAATTCAAAAATAATCGTAATTTTGCAGTCTTATTGAAGGAGGCGTCGTAGCTCAGTTGGTAGAGCAGAGGACTGAAAATCCTTGTGTCACTGGTTCAATTCCAGTCGATGCCACCACAAAAAAAGGGTTGGAAATATTTCCAGCCCTTTCTTATTTTAATTCAAAATGTTATTCTTACTCAAGCTTTTCATTTAAAGATTTAAATCCTTGCCCCAAAATTTCGTTAGCATTAATTACTGTTAAAAATGCATTGGGGTCGATCTTGTTGATATATTCTTCTATCATAGCCAATTCTCTTCTGTTAACTACCGTAAAAATAATTTGTTTTTCAGCACCGTTATACATACCATTTCCCTTAATCATTGTTCCGCCACGATGAATGTCGTTTAAAATTTTTTCTCTAATCTCTTCATATTTATCGGAAATAATAAACAAAGTTTTATCATAGCTAATTCCTTGTAATACAATATCAACAACTTTTGAAATTATAAAAATAGTAATCCATGAATACAAAGGAATTCTCCAATCACCAAAAGCAAGTAAACTTGACAAAACAATTGTTGAATCTACAATCATTATTGATTGCCCCAATGGAAGTTTGGTGTATTTTGATAAAATCATAGATATTACATCAGATCCACCACTCGTAGCTTTGGCTTTAAGAATTAATCCCACACCAAATCCTATCACTAAACCACCAAAAACACAAGAAAGCAAAATATCATGAGATAATTGCAAGGGGTCTCCTCCAAAAAAATAGGATAAAGAGTCAACAAATATAGCTGTTAAAATAAATGTAACTACTGTTTTTACTCCAAAACGAGGACCTAATATTTTTATTCCTATTATTGTAAGTGGGATATTAAAGCTCAAAGCAATTAAACCTACAGGAAGTCCGAAAAGATAGTGTAGAACAATGGCAATACCATAAATTCCGCCTGGTACAATTTTATAAGGTGTAATAAAAAACACATACCCCATAGCAACCGCAAAAGAACCAATAGTTATAAAGCTATAATCTCTAAACCATTTTTTTGAAAACCGTTTTTCGTTTTGAAGAAAATACATTTTATTAATTATTAAGCTGTTACTTTATCTTTTAAAGATTTGAATCCTTTTCCAAGAATTTCGTTAGCATCAATAACCGTTAAAAATGCATTTGGATCTATTTGATGTATAAATTCCTGAAGGATTGCTAATTCTCTACGATTAACTACCGTGAAAATAATTTTTTTCTCAGAATTATTAAACATGCCATTTCCATTGATAAAAGTACCGCCTCTATTTAAATCTGTTAATATTTTATCTCTTATTTCTTCATATTTATCAGAAATAATAAATATAGTTTTATCATAACTAACACCTTCTAAAACAACATCTATCACTTTTCCAGTAATAAATATTACAATCCAAGAATATAAAGGAATTTTCCAATCACGAAATACTAATAAACCGAGTAAAACAATTACAGAATCGACATAAATCATTAACTGTCCTAAAGGTAATCGAGTATATTTTGCAATAATCATTGCAATTATATCTGAGCCACCTGAAGTTGCTTTGGCTTTAAAAATCAAACCTAATCCAAAACCAATCAACACACCACCAAATACACATGCTAACAATACATCGTTTGATAAATCAATAGAACCATTAAGCATAGTTTTAGGGTTTTCATCACCAATTAGGAAGGTAAGCATATCCATAAAAACAGATGCCAAGATCATACCAATAACTGTTTTTACACCAAATCGAGGTCCTAAAATTCGAATTCCTAAAATAGTTAGTGGGATATTCAGTGCCAAACCAAATAAACCAATAGGAATCCCAGGTATTAAATGATGTACCACTATCCCAATACCATATACACCACCAGGTACGATATTGTAAGGATTAATAAAGAACACAAATCCAGCTGCAAGAATAAATGAGCCTAACACAATTAAACTATAAGCAATAAACCATTGCTTTGAAAATAGTTTTTCATTTGTAACAAATGCCATAATTTATAAATAATAATTAGATGTAATTTTCTGAATTTCAGCAAAAAATAATAATTGTATATCCTTTGAAAAAGTGTGCAAAATTAGTAATTTTTACTTTATAAAACTATGTAGATTTTTAGATTTTTTTTCTTCTTTTTTGACAGAGTTCAACAAATAGAATACAAAAAACTAGAAATAGAGCTTTAATAAAGTTTTTTTTTTACTTTTGTATGCTTGAAAAAACCTCCTAAAAAAGGGAATAGTTTTATATAAATAAATGATTTTAAACATATTAAAAATCATTAACTTTTAAAAATAAAATAAAAAGATGGATAATAAAGACGCAAAATTGTTTTCAGAATTTCCCCAAATAAGTACTCAGGAATGGGAAGCAGTAATAAATGCCGACTTAAAAGGTGCTGATTATGAGAAAAAATTAGTTTGGCAAACATTGGAAGGTATTAAAGTAAAACCTTATTATCGTGCCGAAGATTTGGAAAATCTTTCATATCTGAAAGCCAATCCTAACGAAGCTCCTTTTGTTAGAGGAAATAAAACAAACAATAATTGCTGGGATATACGTCAGGATATTGATGCTAATGATATAATTAAAGCAAATAAAGTTGCACTAGATGCCATCAAAAGAGGTGCAACTTCAATTGGTTTGAGAGTAAAAGAAGTAAAAACTCAAGCCGATATGACTGCTTTGTTGAATGGAGTTGATGTTACAAAGGTGAAAATTAATTTTATTTCATCACGATCTTATCCTCAAACATTAGATTTGTTTTTGGGATTTTTAAAAGCAAACAATATAGATAGTAATAAAGTTTTAGGTTCTTTTAACTTCGATCCTTTTAGTTATTTATTATTACATGGCGATTACTATACAACCTTCGAAAACAATTTAACAGAAGCAGATTATCTTATACGTTTATGTGAAAAATCTTTACCAAACTTCAAGGTAATTACAGTAAATGGACATTTTTTCCACAACGCAGGTGCATCTCTTGTGCAGGAATTAGCTTTTACACTTGCTTCTGCCAATGATTATCTGTATCAATTAATTAGCAAAGGAAATAATATTGATAAACTTACTCCAACGTTTGCTTTCTCTTTTGCAATTGGTTCAAATTATTTTATGGAGATTGCAAAAATAAGAGCTGCTCGTTTGCTGTGGGCAAAAATAGTGGAACAATATAATCCAAGTAGCGAAGCTTCAAAACAAGTTTTTATACACAATACCACATCAATGTGGAACAAAACAGTTTACGATCCTTATGTAAACATGTTGCGTACTACTACCGAAGCAATGTCGGCAGCCATTGGTGGAGCCGATTCTATTACAATACTTCCTTTTGATGAATCGTTTAAAGAAACAGATGATTTTTCAACTCGTATTGCCCGTAATCAACAGATTATACTTAAAGAAGAATCGTATTTAGATAAAATTGCAGATCCTTCAGCAGGCTCGTATTACATCGAGAATCTAACAAATTCTATTGCTAGCTTTGCATGGGAACTCTTTAAAAAAATTGAAGAAAAAGGTGGTTTTGCCGAAGCAGTAAAAGCTGAATTTATTCAAACAGAAATTGAAAAAACTGCTCAAATTCGTGATTTAGAATTATCGAGTCGCAAAACAACTATTTTGGGAACCAACCAATACCCAAATTCAACAGAAACAATGCTTGATAAAATTCAGGAAATTGAAGAAGATATTACTGAAAAGCCTTCAAAATACAAAAAACTTACGATATATCGTGGTGCAGAGCCTTTTGAAGAACTTCGGTTGGCTACAGAAATTTATGTAAACGAGGGTAATAAAAAACCAGCTGTGTTCTTATTAACTTATGGTAATTTGGCTATGCGCAAAGCAAGAGCTACATTTGCCACAAACTTTTTTGGATGTGCAGGATATGAGATTATCGACAATAATGGTTTTAGCTCAGCAATTGAAGGCGCAAAAGCTGCATTGGATTCAAAAGCAGAAATTGTTGTTATTTGTAGTTCAGATGAAGAATATATCGAAATAGTCCCAATTGTTGCTTCAACTCTAAAAGTTGGCAATCCAGATATCAATATTACTGTAGCAGGTTATCCAAAAGAACAAATTGAGGAATATAAAGCCTTGGGTATAGATGAATTTATACATGTTAAATCAGATGTAATTACTACACTAAAAGAATATCAGGAGTTTTTAGGTATAATGTAATTGTTGTTTAATAATTTTGAATAAAAAAGCAGTTCCGTTTATCACAGAACTGCTTTTTCTATTAGGATAATACGCCAAAATAATCAGTAAATCATTTGAAAGGATTAAAAATATTGGAATACAGAAAAGCTTACTGAAATTTCTTGCCATAAACTTATTTCTGATAGATTGCTTCTCAGTACAACCTAATTTCCTTTTCAGTTTAAGAATGTAAGATAAAGTTAAGTATTACTTTTGCACCTTTGTTTGTTTCACTTTCAATTTGGATACTTCCTCCATTTTTTTCAATAAACTCTTTGCATAATAATAAACCTAAACCTGTTCCCTTTTCTCCCTTTGTGCCAGTTTCAGAAAAATGTTTTTCAATGGAAAAGAGCATATTTATTTTATCTTTAGAAATACCAACACCTTGGTCTTGTATAATTATTTGAACATTTGTTTTACTAACTATACTATGTATAATTATATCACTATTAATATTGGAAAATTTTACAGCATTGTTAAGAGTATTGCGAATAATTAAATCAGCGTGATGACGATCGCAATAAAATTCGAGCTTGGGTGGAACATTATTAATTAAATTGATAGATTTTTCTTTTGCAAGTTCTGTATAAACTTTCAATATATCGGCAATAAGTTCATAAGCATTAATTGTAACTGGTTTTACGACGATCCCATTCATTTGTGCTTTTGCCCAATTAAGCAGATTTTCCAATGCTAAAAAGATGTAATCTACCTCTTTTGTCAATGCACTCGAAGTTGTTTGAAATTGTTCCAGCGTAATAGCTTTGTTACTGATCATCCATAAATAACCTCTTAGAATATGGAAAGGACTTCGGAGTTCGTGAGAAATGATTGAAAACAATTTGTCTTTGGTAGCATTAACGGCTTGTAATTCTTTCTTTTGTTTGAGGACTTTTTTATATAAGAAATACAATGAAGTAAGAAGTGCAATTAAAAGAAAAGAACCTCCTATGAATATATTTTTAATCAGTTTGTTTTTTTTGTTGTCGTTCTCAGTAATAATTAGTTTTTCCTGATTTTTTTCATAATCATTCCTGATTTGCAGATTTTGAACTGTAATTTTTTCTTCTGACTTGAGTATTGAATCCTGATTACTCATTGCTTCTCTCAAAAAAATATAGGCTTCTTTATGGTTGTTATTTTCAGCATAAATTTTTGAAAGCATGTCGGAAGCGCTAAAAACATAGGTAAATGTATTGTTCTTCTTAGCTAATTGATATGTTTTTAACAAGTGTGTAATTGCCTTATCCTTTTCTTTTGTGTTATTGTAATAATATGAGCCTAAAGCAAGATGAGAGCGGGCAATAGCCCAGTTATTATTTGATTTTTCGGCATAATAAAGTGCTTTTTTTATGTAGGGTATTCCTATTTCACCATGATTTAGTTCAATCTCTAATTCTCCTAAATTACTCATTGACAATCCTAAACCAATATTGCTATTGGCTTTTTCCCAATATTTTAATGAAAGAAGAAACAAATCTCTAGATTTACTTAAATTACCCTCAGCTCTTAATATTGCAGCAAAATTAAAAAGGAACGAAGCAACTAAATCAATATCCTTTTTGGGGTTCAGAATGCTTACAGACTTCATTAAATAGTCTTTAGCATATTGATGCAGTTTTAAACTCTGGTATATTAATCCAATATTTAATAAAGATTTCTTTATCCCATCTTCAAAATTATGTTTTTCGAAGATCTTTAATGCGTCCAAATAGTAATTCAATGCGGTTGTTTTATCTTCTCTAATTAGAAAAATATTTGCCAAATTGTTTAATGACATTCCTTCAATTATTTGAAAATTGGTGTTTTTTGCAAGATTCTGGGTTTTTCTACATAATTTTTCTGATATATCAAATTCGCCTTTGGCATAATAAGCTGTTGACAATGAATTTAGATTTTGCAAATAACCTTTTAAATAATAGGATTGTAAACTAAGCTTGATCCCTTGATTTGCATAAATCATAGAAGAATCATTATTAGAATATCTTAAAATATAAGCTCTTTGTGCTAAATCAATAATATTGTTAGTGTCGCAGCTTGTAAATGAAAGTTTTTGCGAAAACCCATGAAAGGAAAACATAGATAGTAAAATGAATAAAGCTAATATGCTTTTCGTATTATTCATGGTTATTAATTTATCGATGTTGTTTTTAAACATAAAATTGGATTAACCGAATATTTTTTTTACAATTTCGTCTTTTTGTTCCCTACTGATGGGCACTTTATGGTTGCCAATCAATATTTCGTTGCCTGATAGTTGTGTGGCTTTTTTAATGGGGACAATAAATGATTTGTGTACGCGTAAAAATTCGTTCGAAGGTAATATATTTTCGAGGTTTTTTAACCGGTCGAGGGTTAAGAATATTCCGTTTTCGGTATGTATTTTTACATATTCTTTGCATCCTTCTAAGAATAAGATGTCTTTCAAAAATATTTTATTTAGTTTTTTGTCGTCTTTTACTGTGATGAAAAGATGGGCATCGCTTATATTATCATTTATTGGCGGTATCAGATTATTGGAAATGCGCTCTCTGCTTCTGATGACTTCTTTTGCTTTATTGAATGCTTGCACAAATCTTTCGAATGAAAAGGGTTTGATTAAATAATCTACTACATTTAATTCGTATGCTTCCAATGCATAATCGGTAAAGGCTGTTGTAAAAATAGTGACGGGTTTTGGATTTACTATTTTTAATAATTCATTGCCTTTGATTGCTTCCATTTGAATATCTAAAAAAAGCAACTGAACATTGGTTTCTTGCATCAATGAAATTGCTTTTAAAGGATCTTGAATTTGGGCCACTACTTCTATATCCTGAAGCATGCTGGCATATCCATTTAATATTCCTAAGGCTAAAAAATCGTCGTCAACAAAAACAGTTCTTATTTTATTCATCTGAGAAGTTTTTTATTTTGTAATTATTATCGTAAATTCTGAAAGATATTCTTGTTCTTCGTGATATATGTTGGCTTTATTTTTATATTTCAAAAATAGTCTTTTTTTAATGTTTTCAAAAATTAATGTGCTATCAAAATCAAAACTTACTTGTTCAGGCTCTTTTGAATGTGAAAATTGGATATTAAAAGAGAACTTATTTTCGGTATTGGTAATGTTTATTAAAATAAAACCTTCGTCTTCTCTTACGTTTGAAAAAATTAATGCATTGTATACTAATGGTAATAGTAGCATGGGTTCTATTTCATAAGCTGTTTTCGGGTTGTCAATATCTATAGTAATATCTACTGCTTTTGAAAACTTTACTTTAAAGAGCGTAATTAATTTTTTGATGATTTTAATTTCTTCTTTGAGCAGCACATAAGGTTTTGTGGGTGAAAGATTGATGTAGCGTATTACTTCTGAAAACAAGAGTATCATTTCGGGTGTTTTGTCTGATTTTGACAAAGAAAGTGAATACAAATTATTCAGATAATTGTATAAGAAGTGTGGGTTTAAATGGTATTTGAGTATATTTAACTCAATTTCTTTTTTTAATTTAGTGTCTGTTGGCATCTTGCTATGATTTCAAAAAAACAAAAATAAGAAACCTATCTATTAATTTAAAAATAATATCAACCAAACCATATTATTTATAAATATAAGTTAGGTTTATACTTTATCAAATAGCAATATTTGCTGTTTGGTAAATTATACTCAATATTTGCTGTTTGGTAGTGTGATTAATGCAGTTGGTTGAAAAAATTATAGTACAGTATTTTTTGCAATTTACTTTGTGCAAAAATTAAAAACAAGCAAAATGAAATTTATTTTAATTACTGTCTTGGCATTTATGATTGAAACATCATTTGCACAAGTAAAGCTAAACGAAAGTTTTGAAGCAACTACTTTTCCACCTACGGGATGGGTAAAAAAAGGAGGAAATTTACAAAATGGAGGAAATTGGTCAAGGGGTTTGTCTTCAATGTATGTACAACTAGCACATACCGGACAAGCTGGAGCAATTTCAGAATCTTGTATATATCCTACGAATGTAACTCCCAATAATTGGTTAATTACTCCGGCTTTAAACATTCAAACAGGGGATAGTCTTGAATTTTTCATTAAAAACTCTTCTTCTCAGTATCCTTCAGAGCATTTCGAGCTGAGAATTTCTACTTCAACCAATGATACTTCAAGTTTTTCAGCTCCAATTTATGAGCATAGTTTTATTTCTTCTGAATCGGCTGCATGGTTACAGAAAGTTTTTAATTTAAATCAATATGCAGGACAAACAATTTATATCGCGTTTATACATAATAAATGTTTTGGTCAGGATATGCTTTTCTTGGATGATGTAAAGGTATGGCATACCATTGGAACGGGTATCGTTGAAAAGAATGCTGACATTCCTTATGTTTTTAATAATAATATACTGAGATTTGAAAATACAGCTTCTATAAAACAGCTAACAATATATGATATTGCAGGTAAATTAATAATTGACAATACTGAAAATGGATTGCAAAAAACGTACAATTTAAGTAATCTGCAAAAAGGCATTTATATAATTAACGTTATATCAAAAGAGAATATAGTTACTTCATTCAAGGTAAGTATAGATTAATTAATAAATACTAATTGTTTTAGGGGGCTGTTTTGGAATAAGATTCAGCCTCTTTTTTAAAAACATAGATATTTAAAAATTACACTTCTTTTTTAAAACAAAATAAAACCTTACATCAAATTTGTACATTAATAGAAAAATAGAATTTAGAAATAAAGAATTAATTAAACTCCATTTATAATGAATTCAATAAATAGTATTTTTCTTAAAATTTTTCGAATAGCAATATTTCTATTTTTGATGATAGATAATTTGAGTTATGCACAATTAACTACAACATCAGCATCGGGAATTACACCTCAGCAATTGGTACAGAGCATGTTGTTAGGAAGTGGAGTAACCGTGAGCAATGTAAAGTTTAATGGTTCTTTACTTGCTCCGAGTACTTCTAATCAATTAGGTTCGTTTACCACAGGAAGTACTCCTACAAATTTAGGATTTTCAAATGGCATAATAATGTCAACAGGTGGAATTGCGGGAGCAACAAATGGACAAACTACAACAAATATCAGCGGCACACCGCTTATAGTGGTTACTGAATTGAATCAATATACAGGATCTGCAGGTCCTAGTTCGATACATGATGCTGCTGTTTTAGAGTTTGATTTCTTGCCTTTGTCTGATACCATAAAATTTAGATATGCATTTGGTTCAAGAGAATATCCGGCTTTTGTTTGTTCTTCATTTAATGATGTTTTTGGTTTTTTTATTACAGGTTTAAACCCTAATGGAGGGAGTTATAACGCTACTAATATTGCATTAATACCAAATTCAAGTAATATTGTTTCCATAAATACAGTGAATGGAGGTATTTCGGCCGGGACCACAACCCCTTGTATTTTAACCAACACTCAGTATTATCATACTTCAATAGCTAACATCACTTATAATGGACTTACAAAAGTGCTTACAGCTAAAGCGGTAGTTGTGCCATGTACTCCTTATCACATTAAATTAGCTATTGCCGATTTGGGCGACAATGCTTATGATTCGGGTGTGTTTTTGGAAGCTAATAGTTTTTCGACCAATGCAGTAGCTATGGCTACAAATTATTCATCTGCTACAGCAACACCTATGGCAATTGAAGGCTGCAATAATGCAATTATTAAATTTACAATACCAACAATAAAAACGGACACTTCTTTTTTTCCACTTATTATTTCGGGTACTGCTATTAATGGGGTAGATTATCAACATATTCCTAATATGATATTTATACCGCCTGGCCAATTGTCAACTACTCTTTCGGTAATTCCTATTGTTGATGGAATTAACGAACCAATTGAAAGCGTATATATTAAAGTGGCTGATACCACAACTACTGGTTGTGCATTGACGGGGGATTCTGTATCTATTTATATTTTAAGCCGCGATTCAATTACGCTTACAATGAGCAACGATACCACAATTTGTCAACCGCCTTTTCCTGCAAATCCTTATAGTACACCCATTAGTGTTACTGCAAGCGGAGGTTCTGGTGCATTATTTTATTTGTGGTCGCCTGCTTCGAGCTTAAGCGATACCACTATTTTTAATCCAATTTCAACACCTGTGGCAAATACTACTTATGCTGTAACTGTTAAAGATAATACAGGCTGCCCGAGTAGCACGGCTTCGCTAACGATTACAGTAAATCAGCAACCTGTTGTTAGCTTTACATCAACACCTCCACTTCCTACCACTGGTTGTGCTCCATTAGCTGTTACATTAAATGATGAAACTACTCCCACTGGAGGCACACGTGTTTGGGATTTTGGTGATGGAGGCAGCAGTACTGATATTAATGCCACACATACTTATCAAACATCTGGTGTATATTCAATCAAATTATCAGTAAATATAAATGGATGTAACGGCGAATCGATACTGCAAAATGCTATTTCAATTTTACCTCAACCCATAGCTGATTTTACATGGACTCCTTCGATAGGGACAAGATTAAATCCTGTTCTTAATTTTATAAATTTAACAACACCTGATGATACTTCATTTACATGGAAATGGGATTTTGGTGATGGTAAAACAGAAAATATTAAAAATCCAATACATTTATTCCCAAGCACAGCCGAAGAGAAAGATTATAAGGTTACATTATTTACAACAAGTGTTTTTGGTTGTAATGATACCGTATCATACATTGCTAAGATTGTGAACGATGTTTTGGTGTTTCCCAATATAATTACTCCTAATGGAGATGGAGTTAATGATAAGTTTGAGATTGGGGCATTAACAAAAGGTGGTGCATATACCGAAACTCAACTAATAATTTACAACCGCTGGGGCAGAAAGGTGTATGAAAGCAATAATTACAAAAACGATTTTGGCGGAGAAGGCCTCCCCGATGGTGTATATTATGTTAACATTATTGCAAAAGGTATTTTTAAAGACGTAGAATACAAAAGTAGTTTGCAAATATTAAGATAAAAAGCGAGTAAATTGCAGATTAAATATGCGTTATTAACCCAAATAGTTTTACCTTTTAGTATAAGATTATTACAGATGATTGAAAATATTACAGCTTTATCACGTAAAAATGAAAACAAACACAACAACAAAAATTGGTTTTAAACAGCTCTTTTTATCAGAGTAGGGCAAAAGGACTTCCTTTAGTACAAGTCTTAATGTCGTAATATAATAAAGGATGTTTCTTTTGTGCAAGTCATAATGTTGTACTATAATAAAAGAAGTTCATTTGGTATAAGTCATAATGTTGTACTATAATAAAAGAAGTTCATTTGGTATAAGTCATAATGTTGTACTATGATAAAAGAAGGTTATTTTATACAAGTCATAATGTTGTACTATGATAAAAGAAGGTTTTTTAATAATAGTAATTTTGTTTTACCAATACAAAATAGAATTATTTCATGGTAGTTTTTCTAATTATAAACAAAATAAAAGCAAAAATTTATGAATCATTCAATTAACTATGCTACTTACCCTACCGAAGGCATAAAAGTAGGGAGATCAAATTTTGCTCAATATGTAAAAAGGCATATTGAATATTTAATTGCAGCCCAAAATCCGGCTTACAGTTCAATAATTTCTGAAACACAAGCTTTGCACCATGCAATGTTTGTAACACTCACTACTCGCGAACAAAACTTCTACCAACGCATCAGTCTTACAAATAATGTTAGAACCATAAAAAAAGCATTCAACTCAAAAATTGATGAATTAGAAGAAGCCATCGCATTTAAGTTTCACAAAAACTCTGCTGTATATCTTGAAGTATTTTCACATGGTGTTACACCCTATAAAGAAGCCACCTTATCAGATACCATTATAAAAATGGAATTGGCAATAAGTTTTGCCGAAAAATATAAAAATGATATTGGCGAACCTATTAAAAACGATTTATCGGCTATTCGTTTAAGTTTTGAAACCGAAGCCGCTGCACAAGGAGCTGCCAGAGGTGAAGTAAAAAATGTAATCCCCGATTTCGATGAAAAACGTCGCGAAATGGACAAGCAGTTATTAAAAAACATTTGTACCATTATCATTGCTAATATTGATAACCCAACAGTAGTAGCATCATTTTTCGACGAATATCTTATCTTTCCAAAACTCACCAAAAAAGAAGAAGGACTACCCTATATACAAAAATTAGTAGCCAACACCCATGCTGTTGCAGATATTAGTTTTTCGGTTGACGATACATTATTAATTACCAATACCGGAACCATATCCATATTCTATTACGGAGCACTCACAGCCAATACACCCATACCAGCTATATTAACCGAAATACTCCCAGGTGAAGAAAAGGAAGTGCCAGCCATTACACTCGGAGCTCCAAACAATAAATTCTTAATCTTTGTAAATAAAGATTTGCTAAACGAAGCAGAAGCAGAAATAGTGCTGATTTAAATACTTAATAACAGGCTGTCAATTTAAAAAAGACAGCCTGTTTTGTTTAAAATACATTCTTTACCTTTCGTTAAAAGATTATTGCAGTTGGTTGAAAATATTTCCTTAATAAATAACTTACTGTTTATTTCGCAATCGTATAAATAATATGATTTATAAATAAAAATATGTTTGAATTCCTGAATTAGTACAAATTCACAGTAAGGAGAATAAGATAGTAAATAGTGTAAACTAAAGTGCTTATACAATATCTTTATTTTCCAATTGGAATTCGACGCATATAAATTAGTTTCATCAAACCATATTATATATATTTTTGATAGCGCAATGTATTATAAATTACTTTAAAAAGAGGAATTGAACTTATAAACACGATATCAAATTCACTATAAGTTGAAATTAAGCAAACAATAATAAGAGCATAAATTAATCTAATAAATAAACATTTCAATATGAAAAAGTTAAATTTACTTTCGATTTTACTGCTGTTCATAGCAGTGTTTTTTTACCAGAATTCGTTGGGACAAACCTACCTTTCTGAAAGTTTTGAAGGAACTTGGAGTGGAACTCCCGGCACAGCGCCAAGTGGATGGTATAATATCCACACTGCCGGAGGTGCTACACAGAAATACTGGGCTAAAAATACCTGGAGTGGAACGGCATGGTCTAATACAAATTATATTGCACCACCTACAACACCCACCGGTGCTTATGATTTAAGTTCAGTAGCATGGTATAATGATTATAATGCTTCTGCTACACAAAAAGATCAATTAACAACCAATAATATTGATTTATCAGCAGCTACCACTCCAAGAGTTACTTTTTATATAGCAATTAGCGCCAGCAGTTCTCTTACTTTGAAATTAAGAGGTTCCAATGATGGTGGTGGAAGCTGGGCAGATATACAAACCATAACAAAACCAGGAACAGCATGGACAAAAGTAACTGTAGCAATACCTGCAACTTATAAAGTATCTAATGCCAGATTTGGATTAGAAGTAACCGCAAGCTTTGGCAATTATGATGTTTGGGTTGATAAGTTTGTGATTGACGAAACACCTGACCCATTTACAGGAACAAAAACCATTAAATCTTCAGGCGGTGATTATGCTACTTATACTGCTGCTATTACAGCTTTGAATGATGCTGGAGTGGGCACGGGTGGTGTTACATTTAATGTGGATGCCGGTTTGATATCAACTGAAGATTGCCCTGCAATAACAGCTACCGGAACTTCGACAAATCCTATTGTTTTCCAAAAATCGGGTTTGGGCGCAAATCCAATTATTAAACCTACAGGTACCGCAGGTACAAGTGATGCAGGAATTATTATAAATGGTGGCGATTATATTACCTTTGATGGTATTGATATCAACATTGCAAGCGGTTCGGCAGTTGAATTTGGTTATTTAATCCGTAATATTTCTGCAACTGATGGAGCTCAATACAATACCATTAAAAATGCTAATATAACTTTAAACAAGACTAATACCAGTTCAAAAGGTATTCTTCAAACTGTAAGCTCAACTTATGGTGGCGGGAAAACTCCCACTTCAACATTAGGAACAAATTCAAATAATAAATACTATAATATTACAATTGAGAATGCAAACAGTGGCATCTGGCTCTATGGCTATTCGTCTTACCTAGATGCAGGGTGTGAAATAGGAAGTACATCAGCAACTAACTGGACTACCATAGGTGCTTCAACTGCTGATAATATTGGCGGAGCTACAACAACTTATGGTGTATATTTATATTATCAGAACAACTACAATGTATTTAATACAGAAGTAAGAAATGTAACTGCATCAGGTTCTTATTCAGTTTCGGGTATTGAAGCCTATTATTGTAACGGAACTTCATCCATTTATAATTGCATGGTTCATAATATTAAAACAACTGCTACATCCGTTACTTATAAAGTTAATGGTATTTATGCCAATAATGTATCTGCATCGTTAACAACCAATATTAATAATAATATTGTGTATGCTTTAAATCATGGTATAACCACAGCTAATTCAACACATGCAATTTATGGTATTAATACACTTAATGGAAATGCAAATTTATATTATAATTCAGTAAGAATAGATGAAGATGCATTCCCTACCTCATCGGCATACTACAATTCATCAACTACTGTAAACGTTAAGAATAATATTTTTACAAACTATTCCACAGCAGGTGCTACATCACTCAGATATTGCTGGTATAATGCAGGAACTGTAACTTCTTCATCCAATAATATATTATATATTGCCAGTGGAACCGGAAATTATGTTGGTTATGGAAACTCAGCCAACCGTAGTTCACTTCAGCTTTTTGCCTCATCTATTTCTGCAACAGCGCCTGTTGATGGTTTTGAAAATGGAAGCGCAAATGCAGATCCTAATTTCACAAGTGCAACAGATTTAACTTTTGCAGGTGCAACTCCTGCTGCTAAAAGCGGTTTAGCTGTTTCAGTCACTACCGATATTACCGGTGCAAGCCGTGATGTAAGTCGCCCCACGATTGGTGCTTACGAAACAGCCTTAACACAAAACGATAAATCAGCACCGGTACTTAACAATGTCACTATTACAGGTCCTGGTACAACATCTACTGCAATTAGTGTTACACTTAACGATAACAGCAATTCAGCAAACAATGCAATTGTAAGGCTGTGGTATCGAATAGGGACAAGTGGTGCTTATACTGGTATAGATGCTGATTCAAAACCAAGTGGTGCAATGAATGGAACTTATACATGGAGCACAAGTTTGCCAATAGGACAATATAATTTTTATATTACAGCTCGCGATGATCAGGGTGTAGGCACAGGTATCTGGGCAAATCCAATCTGGGCAAGTAGTTTTGTAGGTTTTAATGTGGCTGATCCACCTAATCTTACTGCAAATCCTGATGCTGCTGCCAATGTTAGAAGTTTCACGAAAATAAAAAATCTTGCAGGTGGTACTTATGATGTGGGTAGTACTTCAACGCTTGTAAATTTAACTGCTGTTGCTAATGAATTAAATAATTCAATGCTTCAGGGCAATGTTATTTATGAATTAAACAGTGATTATGATGGTACAACAGGTGAAACCTTTCCAATTACTTTTAATCAGTTTGCAACTGATGGCTTAGGAAGCTGGACAGTTACCATTCGTGTTAAAAGTGGTGCCGGAACCAGAACTACCTCTGGAAGTTATGCAGGTAATCTTATAGTATTAAATGGTGTTGATAGAATTATCTTTGATGGTAGAGAAGCTGGAACAGGATCTGCCAAAGCATGGACAATTTCAAATACCAGTACTACTGGTAGCACATTGGCTTTTATTAATGATGCAACTTATGATACTATCAGGTATTGTGAACTCAGAGGTGCAAATACTTCTGCTTCTATTGGTGTTGCTTATTTTTATACAGGTACTATAACAGGAAATGATTATAATACTATTGATAATTGCGATATAAGAAATGCTGCTACTGATAATACCACAAATTTATCGGCTTGTGCAGTTTATGCGTTAGGTACATCAAATGCTATAGCTAATGATAATAACACCATCTCCAACTGTAATGTATATAATTTCTGGAGTGCAAGTGGTATTTCTTATGGCATATATATCGGCTCATATAACGACAGCTGGTCAATCACAGGAAACAGTTTATTTCAGGGTGCTTTCAGGACTGCCTCAGCAGGTAATACACATTATGGAATTTATATAACCAATACCTCTGGTAATAATTTTTCTGTATTAAATAACTTTATTGGAGGTTCTACTTCAAACTGTGGAGGAAGTGCATGGACAGTAGGAGGCTTATATACAAATAAGTATCAGGCTATCAATCTGAATGTTGGAACTACTACAGCTTCATCTGTTCAAAACAACACAATCAATAATTTCGATTTTATTACTACCAGTGGAACAACTGCCGGAGCTGGAAGTTTCTGTGGTATCAATATAGCTGCAGGTAATGTTAATGTAGGAAATATAACAGGAAACACTATCGGTAGTTCTACCGTTGATAAAATTAAATTAACAGCTTCCAATGCTGCTCTTTTAGTGGGTATTAATTCAGCAAGTACTGGAACGGTAAATATTTCAAACAATACCATTTACGGATTAACAAGTGTTGGTAGTACAGCATCTACAGGAGCATACTTAACGGGGATACAGACAAGCGGAGCAACGGGAATTTATACAATAAGTAGCAATACAATCGGGAGTACTTCTATAGCAAACTCCATGAGGGCTGGTATATCTGGTACAACAACCGGAGCTACCTATGTAGTTGGGATAGATAACAGTGCTACCGGAAATATAGCAATTTCACAGGATACAATCGGTAATCTTGCTTCTTTAGGGTCAAGTACTTCATCAACTATAAGAGGAATAAATACAACTGCTGGAACAAACACCATTACATCCAATACAATCAGAGATATTTCCACTAACAGTGCTAATCCTAGTACTACAACTTCATCTTCTGTGATAGGTATTTCGCAAACCTCAACGAATAGCGGGCAATCTGTTTCTCAGAATACTATTTTCAGTTTGAGTAATAGTCATGCTACTGCTGCAGTGGTGGTTGCAGGTATTTATCATGTTAACAACGGCACAGATGCTGAAGTAATAAGCCGCAATAACATCTATAACTTAGAAGCAAACAATGCTACTGCTGCTATATTTGGTTTATATTCCTATGGTTCCTCATCTAATGCTACCAACGTAAAG
Organism: uncultured Bacteroides sp.; assembly: GCA_964618755.1. GTDB lineage: Bacteria > Bacteroidota > Bacteroidia > Bacteroidales > JACABE01 > JACABE01. The sequence goes on from CAZUCB010000006.1 coordinate 27,952, forward strand.
AATAATATGATACGTTTGGGTTATAAAAAAGATGGTGCAGATTTAACCATCGGATGTTTTATAGCAGGAATTTATGATGTAAATGGAACACATAACTATTACCATAACAGTATATTTATTGGGGGTGCTAATGTTGTTAGTTCTTTAAATACCTATGCATTTATGAGTAGTGTTACTACCAATGCAAGAAGTTTTCAGAATAATATTTTTGTGAATGTTCGTAGCAATACATCCGGTACAGCAAAGAATTATGCAGTCAGAGTTGCAGGAACAACAGCAAACCCTGCTGGTTTAACTATAAATTATAATGATTATTATGTAAATCCAACGAGTGGTAGTGGTGGTGTTTTTGGCTATTTTAATAGCTTAGATGTAGCTAATCTCTCAGCTTGGAGAACTGTTGTCGGACAAGATGCAAATAGTTTTTCAGGAGATCCTCAATACATCGCTCCATCAGCTGCAACGCCTAATCTTCATATACATGCAACAGATCCAACACCCATTGAAGCAACAGGTATTGCAATAGGAAGTGTTACGGATGATTTTGATGGAGAAACCAGAAGTAGCATAACTCCAACCGATATAGGTGCTGATGCTGGTAATTTTACGCCTTCTGATATTATTCCTCCAGTAATAACTTATACTCCTCTTTTAAACACATCAAGTCTTACTGATCGTGTTTTAACAGCAACAATTACAGATGCTTCAGGTGTGCCAACATCAGGTGGTGGTTTACCTATGCTTTACTGGAAAATAAATAATGCATCCTATATAGGTGTACAGGGCGTTTCAATTGGTAGCAATCAATATACTTTTACATTTGGTTCAGGTGTTATTGCTTCTGATTCCGTTTCATATTATATAGTGGCGCAAGATAATGCTTTGGCTAAAAATACAATGGCCAGTCCGTTCACTGGAGCCTCTGGATTTGGATTTGATCCACCATCTTGCACAACCCCACCAACTACTCCTAGTAAATATAAATTCATAAATTCATTTTCTGGAACCTATAATGTAGGAACATCACAAACATATACTTCATTAACCAGTACAAATGGTTTTTTTGCAGCTGTAAATGCTGGTGTTGTTACAGGTAATGTAACAGTTAAAATAACTTCCAACATTACAGAATCTGGCAATAATGCATTAAATCAATGGACAGAAGAAGGTATTGGCGGTTATACGATGACCATTCAATCTGATGATACTGCCAGAATAATTTCTGGTACAACAAGTACAAATACATCTTATTTAATTCCAATAAATGGAGCAGACAGAATATCTATTGATGGTGGAACATCTAAATTATTGACTTTTAGAACATATAATTCAACTGCTATAAATACAGGAACAGTAATCGGTTTTTATAATGGTTCAGTAAACGATACAGTTAAAAATTGTATTATTGAAAGTAATGAAAGTTCTTCAACTATCGGCGCAATTACTATTGGAACTGGAACCAACAATGTTAGTATTTTTAATAACGATATCAGGGATAACAGAGGAAGTTATGCAAATTCACCCAATATTGGAATCTATTCAAATACAAGTACGAATACATTAACGATTGCCAACAATAATATTTATAACTGGAAAAACAGCTCAGGAACAAGTTATGGAATTTACTTGTTGTCAGTTGCTGATGGATGTAATATTACGGGCAATAGTTTATATATGGAAAGTGGTTTTACATCAGCTTATGCTCAAACAGCAATATATGTTGCGGCTGGAAATAACCATACTATTTCTGGTAATTTTATTGGAGGTCAATCTTCAAACTGTTCTGGAAATGCATGGATCAATAGTGGAGCCGTAGCGTTTACAGGTATTCAGTTAGCCACAGGAACAATAACAAAAACCAATGTAATAAATAATACTATTCAGAATATTAACCTGTCATCCACTGGTTCATCAAGTTTTTATGGTATAAATGTTACTGCCGGTAAAGTTGCCATTGGTACTTCAGGAAATGGAAATATTATTGGACACGCCACCGATCCAACGAAGGGAATCACAATTGCCGGAAATACTTCAACTATATACATGATCAATAGTTCCAGCGCAAATTTGGCAGGAATTGATTATAATGTAATTTCTAATATTAGTGAAACGAATACAGGTACATCTACTGGTATGAAAGGTATAATTTACAGTACAGGTAGTCCGAGTATAACTAATAATACAATCAAATCTTTTTCTACTGTTTCAACAAATAGCGGAACAACATCAAGTAGTGCATTAATCGGAATTAGTACAACTTCTACAAGTTTAAATCAAAATATATCCGATAATATTATTTCTGATTTTAATGCTACATCTGCTACATCAACATATTCTGTTCGTATATTAGGAATATATCTTGCAGGTGCAACATCTACAGGTAATGTTAGTAAAAACAATATTTACGATTTCAAAAATGCTTGTACAGTAACAACCGGAGGTTATATTACAGGAATACTTATGTACACAGGTGGTTCTTATACTATTGATAATAATGCCATTTCATTAGTAAACGGTTCAAATACCAATGCTATTAATATGCAAGGGATTTGGGATAATGCCGGAACTTTGGGGACAAAAAACTATTACTTTAACTCTATATATATTGGAGGAAGTGCCTCTTCAGGTAGTTTAAACACTTATGCTCTCAATCGTTCTTTAGGCACTACAGTTGATTTAAAAAACAATATCTTTAGTAATCAAAGAACTGGAGGAACAGGTAAACATTTTGCATTAGCTATAAATGCAAATAGTGCAATCACTTCAAACTATAATGATTTATATGCTACAACCGCAGCAAATATTGGTAGTATTGACGGAGGAGCAACAGCGCTGTCTTTTGCATCATGGAAATCAACCGTAACAGGGCAAGATACTAATTCTGTTTCCATTGATCCTGGGTTTATAGCTGTTACCGATTTACATCCGATTGTAAGTGCATTGGATGGTGCGGGTACAAATAGTACAGGAATCACTTATGATAATAGCGGTGCTACTCGTTCTAATCCTCCTGATATAGGAGCTTATGAGTTTGCAGCCACTTCAAAGATTTTAGGAACGATTGTCTATAATCAGGCAGCAACATCTGATGTTAATATTGCTTCCAATAATAATCCGATTTTAAGAATTGACATACCTGTTTCCGGTTCTACAGGAACATTGTATCTGAATTCATTACAGCTTACTTCGTTAAATACCAATGATGCTGATATTGCCAATAATGGAGTTAAACTATATCGTACCAATACTACTACTTTTAGTACATCAAATCAAATAGGAACTTCTCAGAGTTTCAGTGGTGGAACTGCAACTTTCAGCTCACTCTTATATGATTTACCAACAGGTCAAAACTATATCTGGGTAAGTTATGATATAGCCAGTGGTGCTACATTAGGGAATATAGCTGATGCTAAAATTGCAGCCAATGGAATTGATATTGCAGGCACAACTTATCCTATTAGTGAAGAAAACCCCACAGGGTCAAGAACAATTGGAGATGTCAAGGCTTTATCATCCATAACTGTAACCCAAGCATCTACCGCTACTGCTTTAAAAGGGTCTTTGAATAATGAAACTTTATTACTTGATTTCAATGTAACAGGATATACTGGCATACTCCCATTAAATACAGTTGCAGTAACTTATACTGGTACTTCAAGTACTGATATCTCTGCAAGTGGTGTAAAATTATACAGAACCAACACCAATGTATTCTCTACTGCAAACCCATTAGGCTCTGCTGTTTCATTATCAAGTGGAATAGCAAGCTTTAGTAGTCTGGCTTATGATTTACCCAATGGTCATACTTATGTATGGGTATGTTTTGATGTAGCCTCTGCTGCAACTCTTAATAATAAAGTAGATGCGAAAATTGCAATAAACGGAATTAATGTAAATGGAAGTACATATAATAGTGTAGCAGAAGATCCTACAGGAAACAGAAATATTTTCTATGCCACATATCCTTTACCTTTTAGTGAAATATTTTCAGGTTCATCATCAAGTTTACCTTCAGATTGGTCTTATCTAACTACTGCATTCTCTCAAGGAACAGGTACAACTTATCATGGTAATAATAGTACTTATGGGATTTATAAAAATATTTATAATATTGTAACTACTGCCAATGCAATTTCACCTTTAATGGGTCCCGTTTCTGCTAACTCTCAACTTGATTTTGATTACAGAATTGTTGATTATACTTCATATCCTGCAACTCCTACAACATTAGCTAATCTCGGAGCAGGAACTATAAAGGCAGAGGTTTCAACAGATGGCACTACATTCACCCCTGTTTTAACGATTGACAATACCAATCATATTGTTTCTACATCTTTTGCTACCAAAACTGTTAACCTTTCTGCATACTCAGGGCAAAATATCTATATTCGTTTCATTGCAAACAGGGGAACTTCAGGAGATTACTATGTGGATATTGATAATGTAAATGTTTACAATGCAGCAAATATGACTTATACATCCAGCACTTCAACACAAACAAATACAACATCTGTAAATGCTGGTACTACTAACCAACAAGTAATAGGGATACAGGTAGTTACTTCAGGAAATTTAACAACCATTGATGCTACAAAAATTACTATTAACTCAAGTGGAACAACGAGTGTATCTGATATTAGTAATGCTAAAATTTATTACACAGGTACAAGCTCAACTTTTGCAACTACCACCCAATTTGGTTCAACTGTTGCTACTCCATCAGCAACTAACTTTGATGTTACAGGAACTCAAACATTGGCACAGGGAACTAATTATTTCTGGTTAACCTATGATGTAAACTCAACAGCTGTAAATGGAAATGTAATTGATGGTCAATTTACAAGTATTACTGTTGGGGGAGCTGACTATACACCAACTATTACTGCACCCACAGGAACAAGAGCAATTGTAAACAAAACATTAACTTCTATAACAGGTACACAAGCTTCCACTTCAACTGTTCTAAAATCTGATTTAAATAAAGAAGTACTGCGACTTGATTTTGTTGCTGCAGGTCCATCAACTGGAATATTACCAATAAATGATATCAATGTAACATATACAGGGAGCAGTTCAACGGATATTCCTATTAATGGTGTAAAACTATTCAGAACCACTACTACTACCTTTTCAACTGCTTATCCATTAGGAACAGCACAAAGTTTGTCAGCTGGAGTAGCTTCGTTCAGTAGCTTGAATTACGATTTAGCTATTGGTACAACCTATATATGGGTAGTATTTGATATCGATGCCAATGCAACAACCAACAATATTGTAGATGCAAAAATTGCAATCAATGGAATCAATGTAGGTGGAAATACTTATAATGCTTCAGATATTGATCCTGTTGGTTCACGCATCATCAAAGCACCTTTGAATGGAGATTATTTAGTTGGAGCTTCACAAACAATTCCAAATTATACAACGCTAACTCAAGCTATTTCTGATTTGAATAGCTTTGGAGTAAATGGTGCTGTTCGTTTTCTATTGACGGATGCAACATATTCAAGTAGCGAAACTTTCCCGATTATCATCAATGCTGTGAATGGAGCATCAGCTTCCAACACAGTTACAATTAAGCCTAATACAGGGATGTCAAGTACCATAAGTGGCTTAGTTTCTGTAGGTGCATTAATTAAATTAAATGGTGCAGATTACATTATCATTGATGGGTCTAATAATGGAACAACTTCAAAAGATTTAACGATAAATAATACAAGTACAACTACATCTGGAAATGGTGTAATCTGGATAGCAAGTGCTTCAGCATCTAATGGTGCAATAAATAATAATATCAAGAATTGTATTATTTCAGGGAATGCAGCAACTACCACGCAATTTGGAATTTATGCAGGAGGAACATCCAGTCTTTCAACTTCAGGGAACGCCCTCATGCAAAATAACAATACGATTATTATGAATAATCAAGTTTCAAAAGTACAATATGGTATATTCTTTATAGGTGTTTCTTCTACTTCATTAACTTCAGGTGTGCAGATAAATAATAATATTATTGGTACTGCAACAACCGGAGATGGGTTTAGCGCTTTTGGTATATTTGCTTCTTTGTTATCTTCGGGAACTATAAATGGAAATACTGTTCAGAATAATCAGAATAGTAGTTCATTTGGTTTTGCACCGGTTGGATCAACTACATTCAACAGTGGTATTTATTTACAGAATTCACAGAATTCAACTATTTCTAAAAATAGCGTTTCCAATTTGAATATTTCCGGTTCATCTGTAATCAGGGTATTTGCAATTTCTTCCGAAAATCCACTGTTTAATACCATTGGTTCTCCATCAGCAAATATAATTTCCAATAATCTTGTTTATAATACTAAATACACGGGTTCTGGTTCAAGTTCATGGCAATTAAGTGGTATTAATGCTAACGGAGGATATGGTGATATGTTCTGTTTTAACTCTGTTTATTTATCAGGTACTTTGGGTGGGTCAACAAGTGGACCAACTGCAGCATTTAGTAATGGCAATGCAAGCACAACAACAGCAACCGCCAATATTATTGTTAAAAATAATATATTTTATATTAATGGTAATAACACAGTTGGGACTTACTATGCACACTATTCAAGATTAGCAACAACCATAGGAAGTAATTTTAATTATAACGATTTAAGTTCAACAGTGACAGGTGGTGCTACAGCTAACTTAGGTTATTATAATAGTACAGTTTATTTAACTCTGGCAACATGGAAAACAGCCACATCTCAGGATACAAATTCATATAGTGTTAATCCTAACTATACGTCATCATCTAACTTACAACCCACGGCAACAAACTACTTAATTGGAACTAGTATTTCAGGTATTACCACTGATTATTCTGATGCTACTCGTTCTAATCCTCCTGATATTGGTGCTTACGAAGGTTCAGAATCTGGTAGATGGCTGGGAAGTACTTCAACAGATTGGGCTACTCCTTCTAATTGGGATAATAACTTACAACCAACAGCTTCAGATAATATAGTTGTTAATTCATGGTCTGTAAACCAACCTCATGTTACATTAACTCCTACTAATTCTGCTGTTTGTAATAACTTAACTATTAACTCAGGTGCTGTTTTAACTATTGATGCAGGTAAAGCATTAACAGTTAATGGTGTATTAACTAATAATTCAACCAATTCAGGCTTAATAATTAAATCTGATACAACAGCTACAGGTTCTTTAATAAATAATACATTTAATGTTCCTGCAACGACTGAACGTTATATACCAGCTGCTAACTGGACCGCTAATGATGAAGGTTGGCATTTACTTTCTTCTCCTGTTGTTAATCAAAGTATTTCAGGGAACTTTACACCAACAGGAACAGGAAATGAATATGATTTCTTCGCATGGGATGAAGCTACTTATACTTGGTTAAATCAAAAAATACCTGCAAACGCTATTACATCTTTTGGAAGCGGCATGGGGTATTTAGTAGCATATCAACAAGCAGATACAAAATATTTTACTGGAAACCTAAATAGTAACAACGTAACATTGTCTTTAAGTTATTTAAATACATCAACTCTAAAAGGCTTTAATTTATTAGGGAACCCTTACCCCTGTGCAATAGATTGGCAAAATGGAGCTTGGCTTAAAACTAATATTGAGAGTTCTGCAAAAGTTTGGGATGCTATTGGGAAAAACTATATTGATGTTTCGTTAATATCTACACCAAATACAAATATTATTCCTGCTAATCAAGGTTTCTTTGTAAGAGCAACAGCAGCTGGGGCTGAGATTACCATTCCTTCAGATGCTAAGGTACATAGCGGACAAGGATTTTATAAAAGCACTAACGATATGTTAGTAATGAAAGTTTCTAAAAACAATTCTCCGGTGTATGATATAGCTGCCATTAGTTTCAATAGTCAGTCAACAAATTTATATAATCCATTGTTCGATGCCTCAGAAATGCAAACTTTTGGAGATGCACCCAGCTTTTTTTCATTATTATCAACAGGTGAAAAATTGTCTATCAATGCGATGCCAAAACCTATAACAAATACCATAGTAAATATGGGATTTGTTGCTGGAACAAACGCTACGTATACATTTAATGCTACTAATTTAGCGAATATTTCTTTTACTCATCCTATAATATTAGAAGATACAAAAACAGGGGTTAGTCAAAATTTATTTCAAAACCCAACTTACCAATTTACAGCAACAACTTCAGATAATGCAAATCGCTTTAAATTACATTTTAATGCATCAACAGGTATTCAAGAAAACGAGAATAATGCTACGTTGGTGTATTGTACTGATGGACAAATTATGGTAAGTAGTAAATCAATGATTAAAACAATTGAAATATACAATGAAGTAGGGCAACAAATGGGCGTTTATAAAGTCAATGGAAATGAATTTCAAATAAAAGCGAATGGCAAAATTCAAATCATTAGAATTCAAACTACTGATAGTATTACTATCCGCAAACTAGTTGTATTTTAAAGTATCTTTTTATTCTCTTTGATATTAATAGCCTGTTGAATTTGTTATAATATCAGGAGGATATCTGAAATAGCTCATTATATGAGCTATTTCAGATACTATAAACTGGAATTATTTATTTAAATAAAAAAAGCCTTTCATAACAATAAATTCATAAATAAAAATTATCTACCTAATTGAATACTATTAGCAGATTTAAAAGAAAGTTTATACTATGAAAAAAAGCATCATATTATCAGTAATTGTTTTAATTTTTATTGGCTTTGATTTAATAGCACAGCCAGTACCTGGTGGAAATAGCGGACATGGAAGTAACCAAAATCAATATGGAGGAGTAATTCCTGTTGCAACTGCGGCAACCAATCTTTCTGCAAATTCATTTTCTGCAAATTGGAATCCAGTAGCAAGTGCTATTGGCTATTCTATTTATGTATCTACAGATACTAACTTTTCAAACATTGTTCAAGGTTATAACAATTTAAATGTTGGTAATGTAACAACATTCCAAATAAATAATTTAAATGCAGTAACAAATTATTTTTATCGAATATATGCAACTTATGCAAATAATGAAATCACTGTTAACTCAAATATTATTAATGCTTTAACAAGGCCAGCAGCAGCAACAGTAAGTATCATTCATCCTACTTGTACTATGGAAACAGGTTCTATAGAAATAACAGCTCCTTTAGGTGTAAGGTATGAATATAATATTGACGGAGGGGCTTATCAATCATCTGTATCATTTACGAATATTTCGCCTGGAAATCACATTGTTTTAGTTAGAAATGCATTAGTTCCTAGCAGTATTTCAGCAATTACAAATGTTATTGTAAATGCCCAACCAATAACACCAACTGCTCCTTCTGTAAGTATCACAAATAATTGTGGGAATTCAGTATTAACAGCTTCCGATTATACAGGAACCTTGTTAT
>CAZUCB010000007.1:0-37175 GCA_964618755.1 uncultured Bacteroides sp.
ATCACAGCAAGTGAGTTGAATAGTTTTAGTACTCCTACTTATGTTTACTTAGAAGACTTAGCTAACAATACAATTACTGATTTGAATTCAACTGCAATGTATTCATTTGCAGCTACAACAACTGATAACGCAGATCGCTTTCAATTGATATTTGCTTTATCACCATTGTCGATTTCAAATAATGTAAAAGAGAATACAAATATTTATTCTTATGACAATACCATTTATATAAATAGTAACGAAAGTATCAAACAAATAGATGTTTACAATACTTTGGGACAATTAATCAAAACTTTTGAAAACAAAAGTGGTTCAGTTGTTGTTAATATGAATGGAAATTCAGAAGGATACTATATTGTAAAGGTTATTACCAATACAAATGTGTATTCACAAAAAGTGTTAGTAAAATAAATTTAGCAGTTTCTTTATCCCCTTTTAGTAGAAAAGGGGATAAAGAAATGCTTTAATTTAAAAAAGTTCTTTAAATCAAAATCAATTAATAATAAAGTTCTGCTCCAACCTATTTCTCTTTATGAAAAGCATGGGGATGAGCTGAAAAATAAAATAAATATGAAGAAAATAATTATAACAGCATTAATAGCCTTTAGTAGTGTAGGATTATTTGCACAACCAATACCACCTCCAGGTGGAGGTGCTCCTGGAACAGGACATGGTTTGGGTGGTAATCAAGGTGCACCTATTGATGGCGGATTAAGTATTTTGATGCTTTTAGGTGCTGTTTATGGAGCTAAAAAAGTCTATAGTTTGAAAAAACAAAGTAAGGAAGTAATTAGCTAAATAAACTTATTTTAGGTGGGTTATTATAAATATCTTATCTTAAATAATTATTTGTACCTATTTTCAATAAATACTTTGTAATTAGAATATTATATATTTTAATTGCTTGTAAATAATAAAGAAACATTTTACGTTAACTCGTGAAGTGTTTTTTTATTATATATAATTGATTTACAATGGTATCGTCATTGTCCATTTGACAGCCCAATTTTCTGAGTCTTTTTTCAAATGATAGGGGCCATAACGATAGTAAGCTCCAACTCCTAAGCTATTAAAGCTTAATTTGAGAAGGTTGTTGATACATAAGCCAGATTCAAAATAACCTTCATTAGGAGTTTTAAGAAGGATGTTTCTGTGGTTGCTAATATTGTCCATGCTACCCACTAAAGCGTTGGTTAAAATAACAACTTCGGGATTGAATTTCTTTTTGCGAAATAGCAAGGAACCAAAACTGTGTTTGAACATCAACGAAACATAGCGATTGCTCACAAATTCATTGTATCGCATGGTGTTGAATGTATAGGGAACATCCATATAGGCATCGTTATATCCTGCTCTACCTGCATACATGATGTTATAGGGTACATTTTTATCCAAGTAACCTGCTGTGGCAATTAAACTAGTTTTGCCAATATAATTGGTGTAAAAACTCTTCTCGATTTTAATATCTATTTTTTGGTAATCGTATTCACCTTCTAAAACTCCTTTTATTCCTTTGGTGTAATTAATCCAAACAATAGGATAGTTTGTTGGTAAGGGGGTTAGATTTCCGTGTATTTTCATGTATTTTTCTTTGTAAGCGTACCTTAAACCCAATTGTAAATTGGTAAAATTAAATTGATTGGTTAAAAGCATAGTATTTTGCTGGAAACTCGCATATTCATAGTTGAAGGCTGAAGTTTTAAATATTTTGTTCAGTGAAATATTGGCTTGCATATATCTGAATGTTCGAAAACTAATGGAAGCAGTTGTTTTTTCTGTTTTGTCGAAATAATTGGCAAAGAAATCGCGGTAATTTCCTTCAAAAAAGCTTTTCTTTTCTTTATAAAAAGACAAGCCGCCACTTTCGTTTAAGTCGTTTGAGTATGCAATATTAAATTTTAAATCCCATGGTTTATAAAGAAAAACAGAGACATCACCACCATATTTATGTGCTTTATCACCAAAACCATATCCCCAATAACCTCCAATTGAAAACGCTCGTGTTAATTTGTCGCTGGAATGCAATCCCAATCCCAACCTTAGTTTTTCATATTCGTTGAAACAAATAAATTTGTCAATATCAATATTCACAATGCCCCATGGAATTTTGTTGTTCATCAGTGCTTGGATGATGTTTAGTTTTTTCTCAAAATTATACTTTTCGCCTAAGCTATCAATCACATAATAGGTTTTCAATTCCTTTTGTGTTAAAGAGTCAATTCGGTGCAGATTCCAGTATATTTCGGGCTGAAAGCTGGCACTGTCTTTGATATCTAATTCAATATTTCTAAATGTTTTTTTTGGAATATCTGGCGAAAGCGAAATTTCTTTTAAATAAGTACGAGCGTTGGCAACCAATGGATATGGAAGATTATCCATGGTAAACGACAAATCGGTATTCAGTTGAATAGGAAACCATTGCTTGCCTTCCATCAGTTCATATTTTTGTTGTATAGAGATATTCATACCTTTTTGTTGCGGAATAGCTGGTTCAGCAGTGGCATTTTCAATTGCCCAATGAAAAGTATTGATATACAATAATCCTTTGAGCCCTTCGAAATTAGTATTGATCTTGGGACGATATGAAATGATAAAAGTTGAATCTGTTTGAGTATTATATAAAGTATCTTCTATTTGAAAATAATATTTACTAGTGCAACCATTGCTAATCGGATTGATATAGTATTTTTCAAAAATATTGAATCTTTCGTTGTAAAAAGAAAAGGATTGCAATTGCGATCCTATAAAAGCAAATATCGGGTTTTTAAATCCGGAAACTCTTGATGCCAATACTTCTTCATAATTCTTATCCGGCTGTAAGAATTTGCGTTTGGTAACGCTTTCCATCATTAATAAGTGTTGCTTATCGAAAAATGATTTCAATTTGATGGCAGTACTATCTTTGATGGTTTTGCTTTTAACTGCAATTGTGTCGGTTTTAGATGTAAATACCAGTTTGTTATAGGATGTATAGGAAAATGAATGTTGTTTTTCGGGATTATTAAAATCTCTGTTTGCCAGCACATTTCGTATAATACGATGAGCAGGATTTTCGCCGGCTATAATCTTTACTTCCGTTAATTGTAACTGTTTTTCTTGTAAACGAATTACTAGATTACTTTTATTGTTTTCAATAGTTACTATTTTGGTTTCAAAACCAACATAACTAAGTTTAATACTTACAATAGCTTCAGTATATTTTAGTGTAAACTTACCATCTATATCTGTTGAACTTCCTTTGGTAGAATTGTTGGCAATAATATTTACAAATGCGAGTGGTTCACCTGTTTTTGCATTAATAACTTTACCACTAATAGTGTAATTTTGGGCAAATGAATGTAAAAATAATATAGTGAGTAAGAAAATTAAAGATAGATATTTAAGGGTTTTGAGCATTAAAATTGAATATTCAGTTTGATTTTATTGCAAATATAATACTTTTAAAATTAGCCTGTTAGTCGTAATAATTTATATAATCGCAAAGCTTTTATTTATACTGCAAAATAGTTTTCCAATTGTTTTAAGGTGTTTTCGTTGGTTACTAAATCATTTACAATTAAACCTTTTTCGAGTACAACTATTCTTTCACAAACTTCAGTTACGTGCATTAAATCATGGCTCGAAATGAGCATAGTAACGTCGTATTTTGCTTTTAGTTCGCGTAATATTTTCTTCAGTCGTATTTGGCTGCTTGGATCTAAATTGGTAAAAGGTTCATCTAATATTAATATTTCAGGGTTGCCCATCATTGCTGCAATAATACCTATCTTCTTTTGATTTCCTTTAGAAAAATCGCGAATGTATTTTTTTTGTCCTAAAATTTCATCATTAAAAAAATCAGCATGAAGATTTAAGAACTCTGAGATATCACCTTTCGACATATTGTGTAATTTGCCAATAAAGTTAAAGTATTCTTCAGCTGTTAGAAATTCTATTAAAAACGCTTCATCCAGATATGAACCTGTGTAGTGTTTCCATCCTTCGCTGCCTGCTACATTGTTTTCTTTAGAAACAATTTCGCCAGTATTGGCTCTTATTAAATCCAATATTAAACGAAAGAAAGTGGTTTTTCCGGCACCGTTATTACCAACCAAACCAAAACTTTCACCTTTGTTAATAATAAGATTGTTAATATTTAATACGGTAGTTCCGTTGTATATTTTTGTAAGATTATTTACTTTTATCATGGTTATAATACTTTTTTAAATTAATAATTAACGTTGCCTGAAACCTTCGGCCATTTCATATTTTTTTACGTAAAAACGACGGATAATAATTGCATGTAAAGGTTTGTACAAAGCAATGCCTATCAATCCTATGCCGCCAATTACCATTAATCCGATTTGTGGAACACCAAATAGCCCGAAAGGAGCATAAAGCAATATTGGTAATAACATCATAGGCAGAATAACTATAAAATTGGATACTCCAACTCCTTGATAATTAAAGGTAGCACTTTTGCTTAAATCGAGAAATTTTTTGTTGTTCATGGCAAAATAAAGCACAATGTTTATATTGAAACCTAAGTTAAAAAGGAAACATGCAGTATTAATATACAATAACTTGATATCGAAAAACAAATAGGGGATGGTAACCAGAAAAGAAATTACTGTTACAGCTGCCAGTAAAGTGTATTTTGCCTGAAAATATTTTTTAAAATCAAAACTTTTGGTAAGCAGTGCATCAAAATAACTACTTTCCCAACTAATAAGATAGTTTCCATAAGTCATCATAAAACCGCCGCTAATAAAAATACCTACAAAAATAAGCATAGCACTCATATTCATATATACATCCTGTGTGTAAAAGATAAACCCATAAAGCAGAAATAGAGGCGTCATATAAATAATAGATTTCGGGCGTTTGTTGCGTAACATAAGCTTTATTTCCATATTCATTAATTCACCTATTACTCCAAAACGGTTGAAAAAACTTATGCTTGCTGTGCTTACAACTTTTTTAGTATTGTTTTTGCTAAAATTCTCCAAATAAGCATTTTTCTTCAGAAAAGAAAAGTTGACAAAATAAATACACAATAAAGCAAATAAAGGAAATACTATATAAATAGGATGCAAAAGGATTGCTGTAAAGAATTTTTCCGAAATTGCCTGCAATGAGAATATTTTATATCTGTCGAGTACAATAAACAATATCATCAATAAAGCAAAACCTAATGCAATCAAAGGTTTGCCACCTAATTGTCGTTTGATATAAGTAATTACGTAATTATCGAAAAATACAATAAGAAGTAACATAAACAGCCACAACAAAGCAAGTCCCGAACTATAAATTGACCCAACAGCTTTTATAGCAAATGGAATAAAAATTACAAAGTAAGAATAATTTAAAGGATTTGTGAAAGAACGTCCCAATAAATAGTGCATCAAAGATGATCTTTTTACTGGCAGGTGCAAATAAGGTTGGATACTTAAAGTAGGAACTGTTTGCCCCATAAATCGTATCAATAAGTCGATACCCATGAAATATAACAATAAGCTGTTGAACTTATTAACAGGATTTTCATCAGGGAAAATTTCCATCAATAGTTTATCAGCAAATATGCCTAAAAATAGGAAATTAATTATAAAATAGGCGATAAGAATTCCTAATATAATGTTCATTGCCAGATTCTTTTGCCATATTGAAGATCGCAAAGATTCTTTCCATTTGTTTTGGTAAAGCCATTTATATATCATAGTTGATGTTGAGTTAATTTGAGAACGAAATTACAATAATTGAAATAATTTTCAATAAAATTTTAGATAAAACTTAAAAATAAAAGGTTGAAAAGGCGGTTTTAGAGGTTGACTAAAGTTATAGATTTTTATATTTTGAAAGACAGATTTTTACACAAATAACTTTATTAGTACAAATTATTTCTTTGAGTTTTTAGTCTTTCATCAGAAATATAATCATCGTATTCCATTTGTTTATCTATCATTCCTTTGGGTCCTATTTCTATCACTCTGTTGCAAACGGTTTGAATAAACTCGTGGTCATGTGATGACATCAGTATATTTCCTTTAAATTTAATCAATGTATTGTTGAAAGATTGGATAGATTCCAAGTCCAGATGATTGGTAGGTGAATCCAGCAACATAATATTTGCATTTCTCAACATCATTCTGGCAATCATACATCTTACTTTTTCGCCCCCTGAAAGAATATTGGCTTTTTTATAGATTTCTTCTCCTGAGAAAAGCATTTTTCCTAAAAACCCTCTCAAATACATTTCTGAAGTATCAGTTGAAAATTGTGCTAACCAATCAATCAAGCTAATTGGTTCTTTAAAAAGATGTTCGTTTTCCAATGGAAGATAAGCTTTAGTGATGGTTTGTCCCCATTCAAACGTGCCACTATCGGCAGAAATATGACCTTTTATTATTTCAAATAAATTTGTCATTGCTCTTGAATCACGTGATAAGAAAATGACTTTATCATCTTTTTGAAGTGTAAAAGATAAATTTTTAAAAAGTATCGTACCATCTAAACTTTTTGTGAGGTCGTTGAGTTCTAAAATGCTATTTCCACATTCGCGTGCAGGTGTAAAAATAATACCAGGGTATTTTCTTGTTGAAGGTTTTATTTCTTCTATATTTAGCTTCTCAATCATTTTTTTGCGGCTGGTGGTTTGCTTTGATTTTGAAGCATTAGCACTAAAACGAGCAATAAACTCTTGTAATTCTTTTTTCCTTTCTTCTGCTTTTTTGTTTTGAGTAAGCTGTTGCCTTAATGCTAATTGACTTGATTCATACCAAAAAGTATAATTGCCCGAAAATTGTTGAATTCTATTAAAATCAATATCAATTATATGTGTGCAAATTGAATCTAAGAAATGTCGATCGTGAGAAACTACTAAAACTGTGTTGTCAAAGTTTGCTAAATAATTTTCTAACCATTGTACGGTATCTAAATCTAAGTCGTTGGTAGGTTCATCCAATAATAAATTATCGGGTTTGCCAAATAGGGCTTGTGCTAATAATACTTTCACTTTTTCTTTTCCACTCAATTCTTTCATTAGCTTATTATGGTCGTTTTCTTTTATTCCCAAACCACTCAGCAAGCTTGCTGCATTGCTTTCTGCATTCCATCCATCCATTTCTGCAAATTTTTCTTCTAACTCAGAAGCTCTGTGTCCGTCTGCTTCAGAAAAATCGAGTTTTGCGTAAATTTCATCTTTTTCTTTCATAATGGTGCATAATTCGATATGACCCATCATAACAGTATTAATTACAGTATATTCGTCAAATTCGAAGTGGTCTTGTTTTAGTACCGAAAGCCTTTCTGAAACGCCAAAACTTACATTCCCTTTGGTGCTTTCTTGTTCGCCATACAATACTTTTAAAAAAGTCGATTTTCCTGCACCATTAGCGCCAATAATGCCATAACAATTGCCAGGCATAAATTTTAAATTTACATCCTGAAACAATATTCGTTTCCCAAATTGTACGCTCAAGTCTGATACTGTAATCATTTAAAATAGTATTATTTATGTGTTTATTTATTGCTGATTTTTAAGTTTGCAAAGGTAAGAAAAGCGATTAGACTAAAAATTTATATTTTATTTATTTAATGAAAAGTACTTTAGAGCGTGTTTTGAGTGTATACAATAGAATTCTGAAATGTATAATTTAAAGATTAAAAACTTTCTAAATAATAGGTTGCTCTAAAGCGAAGCTGAATTTCTAACTAGAAATAAATAGTGATAAATCGAAATTTGTGCGACTATTTTCTATTATTCATACCTGAGAGATTCAATAGGGTCAAGGTTAGCAGCTTTTATTGCAGGATAAATTCCTGAAACCAATCCAACAAAAAAGCATAAAATTATACCGCTAATAATCCATATCCATGGAATTATAAAGCTACTTCCAATAGCCAAAGAAACAGCATTTCCGACTAAAATGCCTAATATTACACCAAGCAAGCCACCTATTTGACCAATAACCACAGCTTCAACTAAAAATTGATTCTTTATAAGATTTTTAGTTGCACCCATTGATTTTCTAATACCAATTTCTCGAGTACGTTCACTTACCGAAACCAGCATAATATTCATTAGTCCAATTGCAGCACCTAATAGTGTTATAATTCCAATTATTGAAGCAGCCATTGTAACATATTTCATGTTTTCGATAAACGACTGTGCCATATTGTCGCTTTTTGATGCGTCAAAATTATTTTCATCACCAATGTTGACATCGCGAATAATTCTAAATAGCCCAACAGCTTCATCAATAGCAGCGTCCATTTTTTCAGGATCTTTAACTAAAATACTAATACTAAAAGACATATTCGGTCTTGGAAAATATTGACGAACATTATTGATAGGTAAAATACAGTTTTTGTCACCACTAAATCCCATGCTACTTCCTTTTGATTTTAATACACCAATTACCATGTATTTGCCTGGACCAATTGAAATTATTTGGTTGATAGGATTTTCTCCCTTTTTAAAAATAGATTTCGACAAATCATCGCCAATTAAGGCAACACTTGAACCGTAATTAGATTCAGAAGGTGTAAAATTCCTCCCTTTTCCAATTTCGTTTCCAGAAGTTATTAAATAGCTTTCATCGGCTCCAATGACCCCAATATTAGGATTTGTTTTTTCGCTGGAAAATTTTACAGTTGCAGTATGCGTTGCAAAAGAAGATACTGAGGTATATGCAGGAAATTTATAGTTGTCTTTAAAACGTTGTGCTTCATCATAAGTAATTTCTTTATAACGTTTTACTCTTCTTCCATCACCCATCTGAAACTGCATAGCACGATCACGAAGAGTGAATGTATTAGCTCCCATTTGTGAAAAACTTTTTGTAATACTTGATTTCAAGGAATCAATAGCTGTTAATATGCCAACTAATGCCATGATCCCAAATGCAATTATAAGAACGGTAAGAATTGTTCTCGTTAAATGGCTTCGGATAGATTCGAGGGAAATCTTGATATTTTCGACTATCAACATTTTCATTATATACAATTTATTTTATAAAAGGTAGAAAATATCAATATTGTAATTTATTCCCAAAAGCTAAATCGCCTGCATCACCTAAACCAGGTACAATGTATGCTTGGGCTGTTAATTCGTCGTCAACAGCACCAACCCAAATAGATACATCGCTATTAGAAAGATGTTTGCGGACATAATCAATTCCTTCGGCACTTGCTAAAACCGAAACAAAATAAGTATGGCTTGGTTTGCCATGAGTTATAAGTTCTTTGTAAGTTTTTACCATTGAAGCACCTGTAGCAAGCATAGGATCTGCTAATATCAAAACTTTATCTGTTATATCGGGACATGATAAGTATTCAATTTGAATATCAAACTTGCCATTTTTGTCATGTTTGCGATATGCCGAAATAAAGGCGTTTTCAGCTTGATCAAAAAAATTAAGCAAACCATTATGAAATGGTAATCCAGCCCTTAAAATAGATGCAATTACGGGTTGCTGTTTGAGTAGTTGGATTTCAGCAATTCCTAATGATGTAATTACTTCTTTAAGTTCATATTGCATTTTTTTACTTAGTTCGTAAGCAAAAATTTCACCCAATCTTTCCATATTTTTACGAAAACGCATACTATCTTTCTGAATTTTTTCATCCCTAACTTCTGCAATAAACTGATTGAAAAGAGAATTATGATTTCCTAAAATGTTTGCCATAATGTTGAATTTTATTTTTTACCACTTAAATGTTTAATAATAAAAGGTAAATTATTTTTTTTCACCTGCAAATATACACAATTTTCTGCACCAAAGTTATGATTAAAACTTGCAATGCTTTCAATAGATGAGCCACCAAAATCAAAAAAAAATGCTTTTTGAGCATAGTTTTTGAGCAATGTGTCTATAATTAAATACATTGCTCCTAAAGTTTTACCTTCGGTATTGGCACTACCTTTCAAAAATAAAATAGTATTTTTAAATTTGATAAAAAATGCAGCAGCAATTAAAACGTTTTGTGAGTTGACAATGCCAATAGATATTCCACATTTATTATTTTTGGCTGCATCCATAATGTCTTGCAGTAAAGTGTAATCGCCAGAACGAAGCTCTTTTAATTGATTACCTTTGTTATTTCTAAATAATGTAACAACTTTTTCAGGAGCAATATTATCAACAACTTGAAGATTGTTGTTTTCTGCTTTTTTTATATTTCGTTTAGCATCACCTTTGAAATTCTGATAAATTTCTACGTAAGGTTTGTTAATATTAAGCAATTGATAAAAATGCTCTTTTTTTTGAAAATCCGTATGATCAAATTCGTTGCTTTCATGAATATTAAATTCTATAAACTTAATATTATTTGGGATTGCATTAAAAAAATCATTTACAAGTGATTGTGTAATTGTACTTTTTGAATAAACTCCATAATATCTTGTAAAAAAAGGTTGATATAGGTAATTAATTTTAAATTTAGATTTTATTGCCATTGGAAAAACTGCTTCGTAATCATTTAAAATCAATGCACTCCAATTTTTAAATGCAGCATCCAAATACCAACTATAAGCATAAGCAACACCATTGATAGATTTATCAATACAATCATCCCATTTTTCTTTACTTATCTCGCTGTTTTTTAGAAATTTTATCATTTTATTTGAGAGCGTATTTGATTGTTTGTTCATAAACTTCTTGCCAACCTACCCAACGATATTGATTACTAAGCGATTCATTGTGCCAAAGGCAAATAAATGTCCCATTAACGGCTTTTACTTCGTCAATAAGTGGTTTTATATGGTTTAAAGCCTTGTCAGCATGTATGTTAAGATAATCTCTAAGGGTTCCTTCCATGAAAGCAAATGGATGAATTTTAAGATTTGTTTCAATGTCCAACTCTAAATCATAAAAATAGAAAGAACTACAAATACTTGCTCTAAAGCCAATTTCGGAAGCATAGCCCATTGTATAATCATCAGTAATATCTAAATCAATTAAATTGCGATAAGTGTGAGGTAAATCTAATTTTAGAAAATGCTGACGGCTCTTTGTAATTTGTCGATTTAATACTTTTGAAAGCATTTCAATTTCTTTTTTTAAAACTTTCATGTCTTTATTAGAAGCATAAGATGGGTGAATCCCTACATCTGCTTCATCGTTCAGCATTTTAATTAAAGAATGAAATTTGCTATTATTCAATGGTATATTTTTGTCAAAATCGCCATATTCGGCATAAAGAATAAAATAAATTGGATGCAATTTATATTTTTGCTGCATTTCATGTTGAAAATCATAAGTGTCAAAATGATCTTTCCCAAAGCCACTTAAAACTTTGGTTCTTTCGATAATATCTTTAAAATTTAGCTTAATGAAAGATTTAGAGTAGCCGCCAACAGAGCGTATAATGCCTTTTAATTTATAAGCATAAGCACAATCTATATCTAAAGTGGGAATAAATTGAAATGTATTGTTTGATATTTTGAAGTCAGGATATTTATCTTTAATAATAGAGGCAATTTTTAATGCCCATATATTGATTAAAGGCTTTTTTAAAAAATAATTTTTATACGCAATGCTTTGATCAGCACTAAATCTGCCATATTGGTCTTTAATATAAGGTAAGTATTCTTCGTAACGAGTAACTAAATAAAAACCAGCTGCAAACGGATCGAAAGGCATGTATGATTTTTTATTTGTAACTGCAAAAAATGCCACTTCATTATCAAAATTTATAAATTTACAATTCTGTTCGCGAATATTAGTTTCAAATAATATGTTTGATGAACAAAAAAATATTTCGTCACCTAATTCTTGTTCAGAATAATTGATTTTAATATCTTGATATGCAATGAATTCTTCAGAGTTTGTAGTGAAGGAAATAACTATGCCTAACAACTCTTGGAAATATAGTTTGAAAATATATTTAATTCGATTACATTCTTTAATAGTGTAAATTAACATACTGGATTTGATTATTTTATAAACCTATAATATTCCTTCATCAGCAAAACTATAATAACTATCATCACCAATTATAATATGGTCAATCACCGATATTTCAAGAAGCAAACCAGCTTCTTTTAATTGTTTTGTTATTTTTATATCAGCTTCACTTGGCTTTAAATTTCCCGATGGATGATTATGACATAAAATTAATGAAGTCGCATTATTTTCTAAAGCTAGTTTAAATATCTTTTTAGGATCTGCAACAGTTGCTGTTAATCCACCTTCACTAATGCTTTTATATTTAATTACTTTGTTAGCTTTGTTAAGCATAATTATCCAAAACTCTTCATAGAAACAATCTGAAACCATGCTGTGCATTAATTCAAAAGCATCATTGCTTGAATTTATTTTCTTTTTTTCAATTATTTCTGCACTTCTACGACGTTTACCTAATTCTAAAGCTGCTATTATACTTATGGCTTTTGCTTCGCCAATACCTTTAAAGTTTTTTACTAAATCGTTGATGCTTAATTTTGAAAGCTCAATCAAATTATCATTAACCGACTTTAATATTCGTTTAGATAATTCTACTGCTGATTCTTCAGTGTTTCCCGAACCTATTAAAATGGCTGTTAATTCAGCATCGCTTAAAGCTGATTTACCTTTTAACATAAGCTTTTCACGAGGACGATCGTCCTCTGCCCAATTTTTAATGGTAATCTTTTGAATGTAGTTTTCCATTTTTTTTGTTTAAAGCGAAAGTAATATATTTTTATTTTATATTTCATTTTTAAAGGGAAAAAAATAAAGATAGTCTGTTTTTTACATACAGAAAAACAAAAAGCACCTATTAAAGGTGCTTTTTTCATGTTTTTTAGTTATATGTTCTTATAAATTTTTTAATGTATATTTTGCCTCTCTTTCGTTTGCTTTTTTTATCCATTCAGGCACCACTTTATTTAAGAATTCTTGCTTTTCTTTTTTCATTTTTTCTATATCTAAACCTATGTATTTTTGAGCCTTAGCTTTAGAAGAAATATCAGGATAAATAATAGGTTTATTAACTCCATGCAATGCCAATATTCGAGTAGTCAATATTCTTGCTTCTTGTGATAAATCTATAGAAGTACTTAGTATTCTTAGAATCTCAATAGGAGCATGAAAAGCATTGCCGTGTCCTGCTGTTGCAAAATCCCAACGCCATTGAGCATGACGAATCAGATTGAGTATCGGCTTCATTTCTGTTTCTGTAGCACCAGCATCCCATGCTGCTTTGGCTTCAATATGTGCTTTTACTAAAAGTTCTTCGGCTTTATCACGAGTTTGATACACTTTTTGTTGACGTTCATAAACGTTATTTCTGAGTGTTTCTTCGCTTTCGCGATGGCAAACCTGACAAGTATTGGTAATATTATTTAACGGGCTTTGAATGTGATGATCCGTAAATTTCACACCACCTTCACTACGATATGGCATGTGACAATCAACACAAGCCAAGCCTCTTTGGGCATGAATGCCCATTTTAAAAATTTCATAATCAGGATGCTGAGCTTTAATCATTGGTGCACGGCTTAATTCATGTTTCCAATCACTAAATTCATAGCTATCATAATATTTTTCAATAGAATCAACATTCATTCCTTTATCCCAAGGGAAAGTTAAGTATTTATCTTCACCTTTAAAATAGTATTCTACGTGGCATTGTGCACAAACTAAAGATCGCATTTCTTGTTGAGTAGCTTTCTTTACATCAATTCCTTGTCTTTCAAATGCTTCTATTAATGCAGGTCGAGAAATACGTAAGTTCATTGTTTTTGCATCATGACAATCGGCACAACCTATAAAATTTACTATTTCAGCACCTTTTGATGCCCATTTACCTTTATAAAAAGCTGAGATACCAAATTTGCTCATTATACGAGGAACATCAGGACTTTTGCAAGTCCAACAAGTATTAGGCATTTTTCCTGATGTTGCAGTCATCGGGGCCTCAGTTCTTAGTGTGTTTCTCATATCATCAATTGCATAATAATGTCCTCTTGGCTGACTATAGTCTTTTGAAAATGGATACCCAGCCCAAAGCAAAACCATTTTTGGATCCAATTCAAGCATATCTATCAAGGCATTACCATTGTATAAACTTCTAAATGAAGTATCTGCAGTTTTTAAATAAGACTCAAATTCGCGTGGAAAATTTTCGCCCCAAACTCTGTTTCGAGGTTCTATTTGTGATATTTCTTTGGTTGGTTTATAAGCATATAAGGCTTCGGATCTTCTTTCAATAATTGAAGATGCCAGTAAACCGAAAAGAAATACAATAATTATTGTTGCTAAAAAAAGAAACCATCCAACCCATGGTTTTTCTTTGATGATTTGTGTAATTGCTTTCATTTTTTTTATGTATTTAGTTATTTTTTTGATTTTTCATGTTGCATTATCTTTTGAAGCCATTTTGGAACAGGACTATCAGGTAAGGGGACTAAGGCATTTGGAGTGCTTGAAAGACTATTTACTTTTCCATGAGGAACTTCTCTATGGCAATCCCAACAACGTCTTTCTCCTTCTTGTTCTTTAGCAAAATGATTTCCAACAACTGCAGATACTCTATCTTTACTCAAAAGAAAGTTGTGGCAACGTTCACAGTTTTTTTGAACTACGTCTTTGCTGATCTCTTTTATTTGAATTACTTGTGGCTCTCCTCTGAGTGAAAATATTGCAGCATGACGCATACCATCTTTAGCCTTGAAGAAATATTTGTTTAGTATATTATTATGAGGAACATGGCAATCGTTGCAATTTGCATATATTCTATGTGAACTATGACTCCAAGTAGCATATTGAGGTGCCATAATATGGCAATTAACACAAGTTTCTGGAGATTCACCCAGATAAGATGTAAATTTAGATATGTAAACTGCATAAGCACTAAATCCAAAAAAAACAGCGAGTGCTAAAATTGCAGGTAATTTCCACTTATCAGGTGGTATAAACTTTTCAATTATTTTTTTCATCAGTTAGTTTTTATACCATTTCTTATTTAAAATTGATTTATTATAATTTTTTATAATGCTAATAATGAAACTGTTAATAGCCAATTATTAGTTAAGTTACTCAATTCATTGAACTATTACTTTTGCAATATTAGTATTAAATAGGTAATTCAATACCAATTATCAAAAATACAACAATTTTTTACAATATTTTAAAAAAAATACTTATTAATCTAATTTATAAGCAATCTAAATAAAAGATTTATTCTAATTTGTAAAACTTTTTTAATTAATTATTGTTTTTTTGATTAATAAATGGGTAAAGCCACAATAATGATTCAATATTCAATAAAAGATCTCGAAAAACTTACAGGTATCAAAGCGCATACTATTAGAATATGGGAGAAGAGATATGACATAGTTAATCCTCATAGAACTTCTACCAACATTCGCTTTTATACTGATATGGATTTGAAAAAATTGATGAATGTTGCATCTTTGGTAAGATTTGGGTTGAAAATTTCTTCTTTATCAGGGCTCTCTTATGAAGAATTGAACGAAAAAATTGTTGAAATGTATCATAGACCGAATGTGTCTAATACTCAAATAGATCAACTAATTGTTGCTATGACTGATTTGGATGATAAAAAATTCAACATTGTTCTTTCGAATGCAACTTTAGATAAAGGTTTTGAAAATACAATTATTGAAGTTATTTTTCCTTTTATGGAACGCTTGGGCTTATTGTGGCAAACAGGAAATATTAATACAGCTCACGAACGTTTTGTTATGAATATACTTCGACAGAAATTGATAGTTGCTATTGATGGCCTTTATTATCAGCCAAATAAAAATGCAAAGCTCTTTGTAATGTTTTTGCCAAAAGATGAATATCATGAAATTGAATTGCTTTTTTTTAGATATATTATTCGTAAAGCGGGACATAAAATAGTTTATTTGGGGCAATCTATTCCTTTTTTAGATTTAAAAGAGATTATAAACATAAAAACTCCTGATTATCTTTTTACTTGCATAAACCTACCTCAGTCTGGTAATGAATTAAAACTATATTTGTCCAAATTAACAAATTTGTTCCCACATCAATCTATATTTGTTGCTGGTAAGCAGATTAATGCATATTGTGATATACTTCCTAAAAACGTATATAAAATTATTTCAGCTATGGATTTAAAATCTATTTTTGAAAAAATATAATGAATCAATCATTTTTTTAATTTTCTATTAATTGTTCAACATTTGAGTAAATTTGTTGAACAATTATTATTTTTTTATATATCTCTACTTTGCTTTATTTTCAGCTATTGCAGAGTATAGTAGATAGAATTTAATTTTTTTTAACAAAAAAAGTAAAAATAAATTTTTTTTTGTTTAATCTTTGTATTACTTTTGTTAAACAATAAATGAAAACAAAAAAAATAAAAATATGACAGCAATTGAATTTAATCACAGTTTACTAGGTTTAAAAGAAAGCCTTGAATATTTCGCATATTCTTTAACAATGAATCGTGAAGATGCTAAAGATCTTGTGCAAGATACTTATGTTAAAGCTATTACATATAAAGATAAATTTGAAACAAATACTAATTTAAAAGCTTGGACATATACTATTATGAAAAATACTTTTATTAATAGTTATCGTCGTAATATTAAAGCTAATACAATTATAGATAATACTGACGATTTATACTATATGAATATTCCTCGAAAATCCAATATGGGTTCTCCTGAATCTGAAATATTTACTAAAGAAATACAACAAAGTATCAACAAGTTAGAGGAAGATCATCGTGTTCCATTTGAAATGCACAATGCTGGATACAAATACAAAGAAATAGCAGAAAATTTGGATCTATCTATCGGAACAGTAAAAAGTAGAATCTTCTTTACACGTAAAAAATTAATGGACAATTTAAGAGAATTTAAAAACTAATGTTTTTATGTTATATTGATTTGATTAATTAAAAAAAAGTGCAGCAGAATTGTTGCACTTTTTTTTAATGGTTATGAAAGTATAATTCTATACATCTTTTATCTCAGAAATCAAATATTTTTTGGCAATCTCCCAAATAACAATACCTGCACTAACAGAAATATTTAATGAATGTTTAGTACCATATTGAGGAATTTCAATACATCCATCAACTTTTTGCATTATTTCATCACTCACTCCATCCACTTCATTTCCAAAGACTAGGGCTATTTTTTCTTTAGTATTTAACTCAAACGAATCTAAACTAACGCTAATATCTGCCTGTTCAATTGCAAAAATTAAATAATTATTATTTCTCAAATAATCTATTGATTGCAAAGTATTTTCAAAATGATGCCAATTTACAGTTTCTGTTGCTCCCAATGCAGTTTTGTGAATTTCACGATTGGGAGGAGTTGCTGTAATTCCGCATAAATGAATACTTTCTACTTTAAAAGCATCAGAGGTCCTGAACACAGAACCTATATTATGTTGACTGCGAATATTATCTAAAACAATAATAATTGGTAATTTGTCAGCTTCTTTGAAAGCAGATACACTCAAACGATTAAGTTCTATATTTTGTAATTTTCTCATAATTATTTATAAAATGCAAAATTACAATTTTAAAAATTCAGAATAAAGAAATGATTCAACTATTGGTTTACTTGTTTTTTAACTATTTTTGCAATCAAAAAATAAAAAAATGCGAATATTAAGTAGTTTAATTCTTAAACTTATTGGCTGGAAAGTAATAGGAACATTGCCTGAAGGAATTCATAAGTTTATAATGATAGAAGCTCCTCATACTAGTAATTTGGATTTTATATTAGGACGATTGGCGTTTTATAAGTTGGGAGTTAAAACTAAATTTCTGATAAAGCAAGAATTATTCAAATTTCCGATGGGTGGTATTTTAAAGGCAATGGGAGGGATACCTGTTAATAGAGGCAAAAAAAACAACATGGTTGATTATGTTGCTGATTTATTTGAGAAATCAGAAGAATTAGCCGTTGTGATTACTCCTGAGGGTACTCGAAAATATAATGCTCATTGGAAAAAAGGGTTTTATCATATTGCAGAAAAAGCCAATGTGCCTGTAATATGCGGATTTATTGACTATGCAAAAAAAGAAGGTGGAATTGGACCTGTTTTATATCCAACATCTGGTAATTTTGAAAAAGATTTCGTCCAAATTGAAAACTTTTATAGAGATAAAACAGCTTGCCATCCAGAGAACTATAATTTAAGTCCTATGTATAAAAAATAAGGTAATAATTGTTGTGAAAATTAAAATTTATTTGTTTGTAAACATCACATAAATAGCTTATTATATGTTTTTTTAAAATTTATTATGTAATGAATTTTAAAATCTTTATTTTTGTAGCTGATTTTTTATCAAATTATATCTTTAATTGTTATAAAACAATCTCTAAACTTGAGTATCTAAAGAAAAAAAATATGAATCTAATTAACGGATTTAGAATATATAACAAAAAAACTATAGCAATAATTTTGTGGATTATGCTTTTATTTCTAACTTCACAATCTGTAGTTGCAAATGAAGAAAAACCTAAATCCGAAAAATTTAATGCTGGAGAAATGATCATGGAGCATATTTCAGATGCTTATGAATGGCACATTATGACTATCGGCGAAACGCATGTTTCTATTCCTTTACCGGTTATTTTAATTTATGATGGAAAGTTCAGTACTTTTTGTTCTTCTCACTTTCATCATGGTAAAGAAACTTACAATGGATTTAAAATTGCCGAAGAAGGAAAACATAAAGGTAAAATTGTTCATATTTCAACTAATTTAAGTGGACAGGAAGTAGAAGATGAAAAGCTACCGCTTGATTTTTCTATAACAAAAATGGTGCTGTCATTATTTATTGGTATGTTTTTAATGGGATTTATCTTTTTATCTATTTCTCGTTCTTATCGTAAACGTGGTGTAGCTGCACCTAAAGGCTTGCAATCATTATTAGAACCCATTATTATTTTCGTAAGAGACGATATAGCAAAATCATCAATTGGAGAAAAGAAATATCAAAAGTATTTACCTTTTTTATTAACGATATTTTTCTTCATATTTCTGAACAATTTATTAGGCTTGGTGCCATTTTTTCCTGGAGGAGTTGATCTTACTGGAAATATTGCAATTACATTGACTTTAGCCGTATTTACTTTTTTAATCACAACTTTTAGTGGAAATCGTGCATATTGGAAACATATAGTAAATGCTCCTGGTGTGCCTTGGTGGTTAAAAATCCCAATACCTTTAATGCCAATTGTTGAATTAGTTGGTGTATTTACAAAACCATTTGTATTAATGGTTCGTCTCTTTGCGAATATAACTGCCGGACATATTATTGCATTAGGTTTCATCAGTTTAATCTTTATTTTTGGCGAAATGAGACCTGCTTTAGGATATGGTGTTTCTGTAGTTTCAGTAGTCTTTTACGTTTTCATGGGATTATTAGAATTATTAGTTGCATTTATTCAGGCTTATGTATTTACCTTACTCTCAGCTTTATATTTTGGGATGGCGATAGAAGAACATCATAAAGAAGAACATCATTAAAATAATATATTAACAATAAATCATTTACTAACATTATAATACATTAAATTATGTCAATTTTATCAATTTTATTACAAGCAGCAGCTGACCTTACACCTATAGCAAAAATGGGTGCTGGATTAGGTGCAGGTATTGCCGCAATCGGTGCCGGAATGGGCATTGGAAATATCGGTAAAAGTGCATTAGAATCTATTGCACGTCAACCCGAAGCTGTTGGCGATATCCGTTCAAACATGATCGTATCGGCTGCATTGATTGAAGGTGTTGCCTTCTTCGCTATTGTGGTTTGTTTATTGATTGTTTTCATGTAACAAACAATATCACTATATCATTGTTACGGTTGGTAACAATGATATAGTTTTTTATTTTTTTAAATTTGACAAAAAGCTTAGTAAAGATTTGTAATAATTAAAATTATGGGAATAGTAACACCAGGTATAGGTCTTATTTTCTGGATGACATTGTCATTCGGCATTTTACTTTTTATACTTGCAAAATTTGCATGGAAACCAATTTTGGCGACTATACACGAAAGAGAAAAATCAATAGAAGATGCCTTACATCAAGCAGATAAAGCTCGCGATGAAATGAGAGCTTTGAAATCGGATAATGAAGAATTACTGCGTCAGGCAAAAGAAGAAAGAAGTGCTATTTTAAAAGATGCACGCATCATTCGTGATAATATTATTGAAGAATCTAAAACCAAAGCAAATCAGGAATACAATAATATTATTGAAGCTGCCAAAGAGAGTATACACTTTGAAAAAATGGCTGCAATTACTGAATTGAAAAATCAAATTGCTACATTATCTATTGATATTGCAGAAAAGATTCTAAAAGAAGAATTATCTGATAAAGAAAGTCAGAAAAAGCATATCGATAAAATGATGAATAATGTCAATTTTAACTAATTTCTGCAAAAATCAGAACTATGAAAGATAGCAGAATTAACGGTCGATATGCAAAAGCTTTGTTTGATTTGAGTATTGAAAAGCAAATTTTAGAAACGGTATTTCATGATATGGAATTGGTAAAAGAAATTTGTCAATCAAGTAAAGAATTTGAAAGTATGCTTTCGAGTCCTATTATTAAAACTGATAAAAAGCAATCTGTTGTAAAAGAAATTATGGGCAATCACTTGCATCAGGTTTCTCTTTCATTTTTATTGCTTATTTTAAAGAAAAGACGAGAAGTCAATATGAAAGCTATTGCCATTGAATTTACAGAAATGTATAAAGAATTCAAAGGTATAAAAACGGCACATTTGAAAACAGCTACTGAATTGGATAAGGAAACAAAATTACAATTTAAAGAACTGCTTACTCAGCAATCAAATAAAAACATTGAATTGTTAGAAGAAGTAAAACCCAATATTATAGGTGGTTTTGTTATTACTATTGATGATAAGCAAACAGATAATAGTATTGCTACAAAAATTCAACGATTACGAAAAGAATTTGATAGAAATATTTACGAAAAAGGATTTTAACAAACAGAATATAAATAAATTAATAATATGGCTGAAATTAAACCCGCTGAAATATCGGCAATTTTAAGACAACAGTTAGCAGGTTTTACAATGGAATCTGACTTAGAAGAAGTTGGATCTGTTTTGCAAGTTGGTGATGGGATTGCCCGTATATATGGTCTCAATAATGCTCAATCAGGTGAGTTGGTGGAATTTGCAAAAACTGGCGTTAAAGCTATCGTTCTAAATTTGGAAGAAGATAATGTTGGTGTAGTTTTGTTAGGAGATTCTCATCAAATTAAAGAAGGTGATGTAGTAAAACGTACCAATCAAATTGCATCTATCAATGTTGGTGAAGGTATGCTGGGTAGGGTTATTAATACCATAGGTGAACCTATTGATGGAAAAGGACCTATAAAAGGCGAAACTTACGAAATGCCATTGGAGCGTAAAGCACCTGGTGTTATTTATCGTCAACCTGTTAATGAACCATTGCAAACTGGTATTAAACCTATTGATGCAATGATACCTATTGGGAGAGGTCAACGCGAATTAATTATTGGCGATCGTCAAACTGGTAAATCTGCAATTGCAATTGATACTATTATTAATCAACGTGAATTTTACGATAAGGGTGAGCCTGTTTTTTGTATTTACGTGGCTTCAGGTCAAAAGGGATCTACTATCGCCAACGTTGTGAAAACTTTAGAGGAAAAAGGTGCGTTAGCTTATACTGTTATTGTTGCTGCTACAGCTTCTGAACCTGCTGCATTACAGTTTTATGCTCCTTTTACAGGTGCTGCTATTGGTGAATTTTTCAGAGATACTGGTCGTCCAGCTTTGGTAGTTTATGATGATTTATCAAAACAAGCTGTTGCTTATCGTGAAGTTTCATTATTACTTCGTCGCCCTCCAGGACGTGAGGCATATCCAGGTGATGTATTTTATTTACATTCAAGGCTATTGGAAAGAGCTGCAAAGATTATCAAATCTGATGAAATTGCTGCTCAAATGAATAATTTACCTGATTCTATTCGACATTTAGTAAAAGGTGGTGGTTCTCTTACAGCTTTGCCTATTATTGAAACACAAGCAGGTGATGTTTCTGCTTATATTCCAACCAACGTTATTTCTATTACAGATGGTCAGATTTTTTTAGAAACCAATTTATTTAACTCAGGTATTCGTCCTGCAATCAATGTTGGTATTTCTGTATCTAGAGTGGGTGGTAATGCACAAATTAAATCAATGAAAAAAGTTGCAGGAACACTTAAAATTGATCAAGCACAATATCGTGAATTAGAAGCCTTTTCTAAGTTTGGATCTGATTTAGATGCTACAACAAAAGCTGTTTTAGACAAAGGTAGTCGTAATGTGGAAATTCTGAAGCAGGCTCAATATTCGCCAATGAAAGTTGAAGATCAGGTTGCTATTCTTTATTGTGGTACAAGGGGTTTGTTGCAAAGAGTTCCGGTTAGGAAAATAAAAGACTTCGAATTGGAGTTTCTTCATATCTTGCAAATAGATCATAAAGATGTGCTTGAATCATTAAAAAAAGGAATGTTGACTGATAATGATATCAAAGTACTTGAACAAACCGCTAAAGAAATTTCAAGAAAATACGAAAACTAATTAAAACGGAGCAAATATGCCCAATTTAAAAGAAGTTAGAACAAGAATTACCTCAGTAAACTCTACAAAGCAGATTACCAGTGCTATGAAAATGGTATCTGCATCAAAATTGAGGAGGGCTCAAAATGCAATTCTCAAACTAAGACCTTATTCAGCTAAGCTTACTGAGATTTTACAAAACTTAAGCGATAGTATTGAAAATACCAATGCTATTGCTTATTTTGAAGAACGTAAAATTGAGAATGTACTTATTATCGTTGTTTCTTCAAATAGAGGAATGTGTGGTGCTTTTAATACAAATGTTATAAAAGCTGTGAATGTTCTTATACATGATAAATACGAAACTCAAAATAATAATGGTAAAGTAGAACTTTTATGTATCGGTAAAAAAGCTGGTGATTTTTTTGTTCGTCGTTCATATAAAATTACCGAACGTTTAGACCATGTTTTTGATAAACTTTCGTTTGAAAATACTGTGCCAGTTGCTGAACAGTTAATGAGCAATTTTAAGAATAAAAAATACGATAAAATTGAAATTGTTTATAATCGCTTTAAAAATGCAGCAACACAGCAATTGGTTCATGAGCAATTTTTACCAGTATTACCTCCTGCAAGTAATTTAAAAAGCACAAAAACTGCTGATTATATTTTTGAACCTGATAAAAAGCAAATTTTAGATGAATTAGTTCCCAAAACTTTAAAAATTCAATTATATAAAGTTATACTCGACTCGTGGGCTTCTGAACAAGGTGCACGTATGACGGCTATGCATAAAGCTACTGATAATGCTACTGAAATGCTTAAGCAATTGCGTTTATCGTATAACAAGGCTCGTCAAGCAGCAATTACCAACGAAATTTTAGAAATAGTTGGTGGGGCTGAAGCGTTAAAGGGATAAGCTAATCTATTTTATTTATTGATGTTTTCTCTTAAATTTAGTTTTTTTATAGCTAATAAAACCTCCTCGAGATGAATGCTGCTAACAGCTTGGGGTAGGTAATCGGTTTTATAAAAAGCATCTTTTAAATAGGGTGAAACTAGCTTTTCCATTCTATTATAACCGTATATTTCAACTGGGCTGGTACAAGTAAAAAAAGTTACACATGGTATTTTTAAAGCAATAGCAATGTGCATGGCAAGAGTGTCCCCACAGATTACTAAAGATACATTTCCAATATCTTGCAAATAATCTTTTATATTATCTCTTTCTTCAAAGAATACAATTGTATAACCTATACTCCTCAAATAATCAGCTAATTGCTCGTATTGATTCCAAACTTTAGTAGGCCAACGATTTCCGGCTCGGCTCTCAATACCAATAACGTTAGATTTTCCATGAGAAACTATATCTTCTGGAATTAAATACTCCTCTCCATTGAATTTTTTTCCTAACATTCTGAAAAGTATTTCCTGAAATGAATATTTATTCTCCCATTTAAGTTGGTCAGCTTTTTCCTTGCCAAATCGAGATGATAATCCCATGTCGAACCATTCATTAGCATCAGGAGTATAAACCACTTTTTTGTCTTGAATATAACTTCCAAATATCTTTTTGGCTTTTAATTTGCTTGCCAATGATGCACAAGCGACATCATCATCTAAAGAAATAAGAAAATCGAAATATTCTTCTAAAATCCCTGAGGTTTCTATATCTTCAATTGCTACTATACGCTTCAAACTTGGGTGTTTAAAAGGTAATATTGCAATGTTCTTCTTAGCAGTTATCCATGTAATATTAGCATTTGGATATAGATGCAACAAGGTAGTTGTTCTTACAACATCACCTGTAGCACCTATTTTAATAATAATAATTTTTTCCCCCATAGATTATTATAAGTTATTTTTTATAAAGGTTTCCAAGCCTAAATACCCAAGGTTTTGGGTAAAAAAATTAATATTTGATGAGTAATCTACAATATTTTTATTTGTAATAATTTCATTTAACCCATTAACAATATTGTCAATACTATTATTTTCAATAACTATCCCTGTTTTTTTATCTAAGATCAATTCTGAAATTCCGCCAACATTGGTAGCTACAACAGGAATTTTAAAGCCATACGACATCATTAAAATACCACTCTGGGTTCCTGAATTATATGGTAAGCAAGAAACGTCAGCAGATTTAAAATATGGTTCAATTTCTTCGTTAGGAACAAAAGAATTATAGAGTATTACTGATTTTTCTAATGATAGTTGTTGTATTAATTGTTTATAAGTCTCAATATCTTCATAACATTCTCCTACAACCAATAAAACGGTATCAGGATGAATTTTAAGAAATTCTTTGAAAGCGATAATCAACTTATTTAGTCCTTTGTATGGTCGAATTAAACCAAAGAAAAGAATTACATTTTCTGATTTAATTTTTAAAAATTCACGAGCTGAATGCTTGTTGTATTTATGCAAATCATAACAATCATATACAGATAAGGTGGTTTGAAAAGTAGGCTTTTCTAAGAAATCTTTCTTTATTTGCTCATGGATATATTTGGATTGACAAATAAAAGCATCAGCGTACTTAAGGGTATGCTTTGTGAAAAAACTATCAAACCAACGTTTTTCATGTGAAATATAGTTTTCTACCAAAAAAAATATTTTAGTTTTTTTGTTACGTTTAATTAATCGTGCAATGGTGCTTAGCGCTGGACCAAAAAATGGCATCCACCAAACAAATATCACTCCCTCAGGATTAATACGCTTAATTTCACGGGCTGCTTTATACCAAGTTAGCGGATTGATAGAATTGATAATACGTTTGATTTTATCTTTATGTTCAAAGGGGATAAAAGTAGAGTCATCAAATTGGGTTGTTCCTGGGAAAAAAATGGAAGGGTATAATAAGCTATATGAAATTGTATTACAATCATATCCTAAATGCGTAAGTGTATTGTTAAGATATGCTTCAACCAAAGCCTGACCACCTCTGTAGGGATAAGCGGGTCCAACTATCACTATTTTTGGTTTGCTATTTGGCATTTATTATGGTATATTGTATTATGTTTTTTTATGTTTCGCTATGTGGTTGATGCAAACTTGATTTTAAAATGCAAAAATAGGGTTTTTATTTTAATTTTCTGATTTTATACAACTTTATTAGCAACAGTAGATTCAAGTTACAAGTATAACAAATCTTTACAAATATGCAAAAAAACATTTCAAACTGTTTATTCCCATTTATAAACGTCATATTTCTGTTTTGGACGTTGAGAATCTCTCCACTTAAAATTCTTCAATACTCTATCAGCTTCAGGAAGTTCTTTCAAAGGAAATAATGTGCCTTCAGGGCTTTTTATAAAAGTAATGGTTTCAATTTGTTTGTCTTTTATAAAAATCAACAAATCACTGGCAATGGCTTTATTGATACCAAGTAAATCCTTGCTATCTTGCTCTTTCATGTAATAAATTGTTTCTGAATTACCTTTAACTAAAACTTTGTTCAGTTCATTGTTGCTAAAAAAACCTTGCATATTTTTGCCTTTTACCTGATTAAACTGATTGGAGTCACTTTGAGAAATAATAAAAGCATTATTTCTTAAAAGCATCTCTTTCATCTTGTTATTGCCTGATAATAAATGAATAGTATCAGCTGAAAGTTGATTTTCATCAGTCCAAAGAACTGGAGCGTAAAACATTGTCATTAAGGAATCTTTCATCATAAACGAAAGTGAATCACACATTCCTTGCATATCAATTCTGAAAAATTTCACTTTATGATAAGCATATATTAACTCGATATTGTCGGCAGTATCATATTTAGCTCTGAGTGTATCTGCATGTAAATATAATGAATCTCCATTGTCAATAAATATAGCCATTACGCTATCAGTAGCAATAGATTTATGAAACAATTCACTATTTTCAATGTAATTTCCTTTAATTATTATATTCTTTGCAGTATCTATTAAAGTAACATTCATAAATGCTTTCCCAAATCCAATTTTTCGATCATAATAAAGGCTATCTCCTTCAAGATGCTGGTTTTTTGTTTGCAGCCATGCGTTTTTGCTAAATTGAGATTTGTCAGTTTTGGTATTGTACCAACCATTTTCACAAAAAATAGTGTTTTCTTTACTCACAATATTTGTTGGTCCATAAAAATAGGCAATTTCAGAACTAGTATTAAACATCAAAGTATCCGAATCAATTGTATATTTGGGGTTGACAAGTAAAACATCTTTTTTAAAGAAAAATTCCTTTTTACTTGTATAATAATGTCCAATTTTACTTGTTAAATTATTTTCTTTATCAATAATTTTTCCACCTGTATAATAGCTTGCAATACCACTATTTCTGCTATAATTAAGAAAATTTGTAGTTAAGATTGTTTGATTATCTATTAATTTGACATTGTTATAAATTTCTGCAATTTTAGTGTTCCCATCATATTTCAATGTATCTCCATAAATATTTAAAGTATCACTCATTCTAATTCTAACATTGCTAAATGCTTCAACTCTATTATCTATCTGAAAGAAATAAGCACTGTCGCAATAAAGTCGAGTTCCTTCGTGGTTAAAAATTACATTTCCAACGAGCACACTAATGTTTTTATCAATCTCATGCGATCTCATTATATCAGCAGCATAAGTGATATTGGTTTGACCAATGCAAATATATGGTGAGATTAATAAAAATAACAGTACTATTTTTTTTATTATATATTTTAACATAGCTGAACATTAAAAACCCACAGTTATTGCTGTGGGTTTTAGTAATAAATTATTTTAGGGTTAATTATTATTCGCCTACTTTATCTTCAAATTTTTTATCGTGTTTGCTTTTTCTTTCTTCGTTATCGAAACTTGAATCGTCTTCTATTTCTGCTTCTTCAACACGGTCAATAGCTCCAACTCCATCAAACCAAAGTTTTGTAATTTTAGGAATCTTGCTACCTTTGACTTTTTGTGAAATTTCTACATAATAATAGTTTTTTAATTTTTTCTCAGGAAATAATTTCTGATAAGTCCTATCATAAAGTATTTTCTCTGCTTTAACTATTTTGAATTTATCATACTTCTTTATTAAATAATTCTCCATAGGTCTGAAAATGTTTTTGGGATCCATGATAGTAGTTGTTGAAACCATTTTTCCATCAGGCGCAAACTCAGCTTTTTGCTCCATATCATGGAAAAAGAATTCTGCTAAATAATTAGAATCAACTTGTTTCCATATTATTTCCTCTGATCTTGGGAATTTTTTATCAAAATATTTTTTTACAGCAACTGGTACATCTACATTACTTGAAGTTGATTCTTCGTCTTCCTCAACTTTTTTCTTATTTACCTTGGCTGGTTTTTCTGCTTTAACTTTAGGTTCAGGTTTTGGTTTTGGCGTTGCAATTGGTGTTTCGTCTGTTTCAACTGTTTCAACTTTTGCAGGTTTAGGTGGCTTTGGGGGTTTAGGCGTTTTTGTAGTTTTAACTGCTTGTTTTTGAGAATCATCAGCTTCTTCTTCAACCTTTTTCTTTTTGTTTTTAATAGGTTTTTCTTCTTCAATTACTTCATCTTTTTTAGATTCAGTGTTAATTGTTACAACTTCAGGTACTGTATTTTTGGTTAAATTTCCTGATAAATCAAAGAAAAGTTCTCCATTTTCTTCTTGATTTAAACCCTTTTTCTGAATTTTAAGGTAATAGTAATTATTATCATTTGGTTCTTCAATATATTGAGAAATAGCAATTTTATATCCAACATAATTATCATAAAAATATTTTACAATGGTGCTTGGTAACTCTTTTTCACCTACGGGAAATTTAGAAATTATCCAATTACCATTGGTAGTAATTTCTGCTTTTCCAGATTGTCCGTCAACTTTAATATTGGCAAAATAATTGCCTTCTTTAAGTTCCCAAGACTTTGCCTTTACCTCAGGATAAATTGTTTCTAACCCAATAAGAACATCTTTTGGGACTTGTTCTTCATCAATTTTTTGAGCTAAAACATTAGCTGATAATAGAATTAGAAAAAAAAGAATCTTGCTTCTCATAAATTTTTTTATTTAAAATTAAATATTTCTGAAAATAGTTTGTGTCCTATCTGGTCCATTTGAAATAATTGTTATTGGAACTTTAACGATATTTTCAATAAATTCGATATAATTTCTCAAATTTTCAGGAAATTGATTATACGTCGAAACGTGATTTATGTTTCCATTCCAACCTTTTATTTCTTCATAAATAGGTTGTAACAGATTTTCTTCACTCTCATAAGGAAGATAATCAATAAGTGTGCCATTGTAATTATATTGTTGGCAGGTTTTGAAATTTTCAAAGGAATTCAATACATCAATTTTAGTAACAACTAGTTCTGTTACACCATTTAGCATAATAGCATATTGTAATGCGGGGATATCTAACCATCCACAACGGCGTGGACGACCTGTAGTAGATCCAAATTCACGTCCTTCAGATCTAAGTTTTTCTCCTTCATAATTAATTAGCTCAGTTGGGAAAGGACCGCTGCCTACACGGGTGCAATATGCTTTAAAAATACCAATTACTTTGCCAATTTTATCAGGAGAAACACCTAAACCCGTACAAACTCCTGCAGTAATGGTATTGGATGATGTAACGAAAGGATAAGACCCAAAATCAATATCAAGCATACTTCCTTGTGCTCCTTCTGCCAGAATAGACTTGTTATCTTTAAGTGCTTGATTAATGTAATATTCACTGTCAATAAGGTCAAATTTTTTGATTTTCTCAATAATTGATAGCCACTTTGCTTCATATTCGAAAAACGACATATTTTCAATTTGATGATTCTCAAAATCAAATTTAAAAAATTTTAAAATTTCAATATGTTGATTTTTAAGACTGGTGTATTTTTCTACGAAGTTGGTTTGCAATAAATCACCAACTCTTAAACCATTCCTTGCAGTGCGGTCGGTATAAGCAGGACCTATTCCTTTGAGTGTTGAACCAATTTTGGATTTACCTTTAGCATATTCGTATGCAGCATCTAATAATCTATGTGAAGGTAAAATTAGATGTGCTTTTTTAGAAATTTTTAAATTTTTAGTAGCATCTACATTCCTTTCTTCTAATTTATCAATTTCTCTTTGAAAAATCAATAAATCAATTAAAACTCCATTTCCTATGATATTGATAGTTTTTTCGTGAAAAATACCCGAAGGTATTGTATGTAATACATGCTTTATTCCATTAAATTCTAATGTATGTCCAGCATTAGGTCCACCCTGAAAACGAGCTATAATATCATAACTGGGTGTTAAAACGTCAACAATTTTGCCTTTTCCTTCATCACCCCATTGCAGGCCTAGTAGTACATCAACTTTCTTCATTATTTATTTTTATTTTTTATTCTTCTTTTTTGCATAAAAGACTAATGAATGTCCTATAACATTAACTTCAAACAATTCTTCTATTGATTTTTTAATTTCTTCTATTCTTGGGTCGCAAAACTCAAGTATTTCATTACTATTATTAATGATAACGTGATCGTGTTGTTTAAAGTGAAACGATTTTTCATATACCGATTTTGTTTCACTGAATTTATGTTTGGTAACTAAATTGCATTTCAATAATAATTCCATTGTATTGTATAATGTAGCTCTACTGACCGCGTACCTATTTTTTCTCATTTTAACATAAAGAGAATCAATATCAAAGTGACCTGATAATGTGTAAATTTCTTTAAGAATCGTGTATCTTTCAGGCGTTTTTCTGTGCCCGTTTGCAACGAGATAATTAATGAAATGCTTCTTAACAGCTTCAAAAGTATTATCGGTTTTGTCACCCATTTTTATGTCTTTTTTGAATGTATAAAATTAGTAAAAAAAACTAATCTAGTATTAATATAAATAAAGAATTTGTTTTCAATGGATAAAATTAGCAAGTTAGCGAGCTTAATTAGCTCATTCTTATTATTTTTTGAATACCTTCGATTTTTTTTAATTTTTTCATCAGATCTTTTAGATGCTTAGTATCGCTTACATAAATCATAATTAATCCTTCAAAAACGCCTTCGCTACTTTGTAAATTGAATGATCGAATGTTGAGATTTAAATCTTCGGAAATTACTCGAGAAATATCTTTTACTACTCCTCTTTTATCAATTCCTCTGATTTTTATCCCAGTTAAAAATGTAATATCTTCGTTTTCTTTCCATTTTGCTTTCACAATACGATTGCCATATTTCGACATAAGCTGAATGGCTTCCTCGCAATTGGTTCGGTGGATATTGATACCTTCATCTGGATTGATAAGGCCAATAACGTCATCACCAGGTATGGGGTTGCAACAAGTGGAAATACAGTATTTCAGATTTTCATTTTTTTCGCCCAGCATTAAGGTTTCTGGTTTGTTTTTTATTTGTCCTCTGATTTCATCTGCAAGGGATACTATGGGCTGGTAAATTGCTCTTTTAGTTAAAGTAAATGGATTGATATAATTCATCCAATTGGTTTTTTCTTCGTTTTGAAAGCAATTTTTTAAATCTTTTATGGTAAGTCTGTTGGAAAATGCTAAATAAAAAAGTTGTGTAGTGCTTTGAATTTTCAGAAAATCTTTGAGAATGCCAATATTGGTTTTATTTAATTCGATATTTATTTGAGTAAATAGTTTTTGAAGTAAAAGTTTTCCTTCCTCTGAATGTGATTTATGCTCTTCTTTAAGTGCTGATTTAATTTTTAGTTTTGCTTTTGCTGTTACTACACTTTCATACCATTCCTCTTTGGGTAATTGTTTGGTTGAAGTAATAATTTCGACTTGATCTCCACTTTGGAGCTGATAATTAGTAGAAACAAGTTTGTGGTTTACCTTAGCTCCTATACAATGATTGCCAATATCGGAATGTATATTGTAAGCAAAATCTAATACAGTAGAGTTTACTGGTAATGTTTTCATATCGCCTTTTGGTGTGAAAACGAATATTTCTTCGGCAAATAGATTAAGTTTAAAATCATCTAAAAAGTCTAATGCATTTACTTCCGGGTTTTGAAGTATTTCTTTGATTTTATTCAACCAATCATCTAATCCAGATTCTGCTTTGATATTTTCGCTATCGAAATCTTTGTATTTCCAATGGGCAGCATATCCTTTTTCGGCAATTTCATCCATGCGTTTGGTGCGAATCTGCACTTCAACCCATTTGCCAGAATGACTCATAACAGTGGTGTGTAAAGCTTCGTATCCATTGCCTTTGGGAATGGATATCCAATCGCGAAGTCTGTCGGGATTAGGCCGATAAAAATCTGTAACAATAGTATAAACATTCCAGCAATCGGATTTTTCGTTTTCCAAAGGAGTATCTATAATAATTCGTATGGCAAAAAGATCAAAAACTTCTTCAAAAGGAATTTCTTTTTTCTTCATTTTGCCACGAATGGAAGAAATAGACTTTGCTCTACCTGTAATAGTATAATTTATACCTTTTTCAGAAAGTGTTTTTTTTATCGGATAAATAAATTTACCGATAAAGCGGGCTCTTTCTAATTCCGATTCTTTTAGTTTTGTAGAAATAGATTCGTAAACTGCAGGTTCGGTATATTTTAATGATAAATCTTCTAACTCGCTTTTAATGGCATGCAATCCTAAACGATGTGCTAATGGTGCATACAGATAAATAGTTTCGGAAGCTATTTTTAGTTGTTTGTCTTTAGGCATCGCATCCAGCGTTCGCATGTTGTGGAGACGATCAGCAAGTTTGATAAGTATTACCCTCACATCATCAGAAAGTGTAAGGAGTATTTTTTTAAAATTTTCGGCTTGTAAAGAAAGCGAAGTATGATCAAATATTTCTTCTATTTTAGTAAGCCCATCTATTATTTGTGCTACTTTACTTCCAAAAAGTGATTCGATATCGGCAATAGTGTAATCGGTATCTTCCACAACATCGTGTAATAAGGAACAAATAACTGAAGTGGTTCCAAGTCCTATTTCCTGAACAGCTATATAAGCAACTTCAAGTGGATGATAAATATAAGGCTCTCCGGTTCGGCGGCGGGTGTCTTTGTGAGCATTTACAGCCAGATTAAATGCTTTGCGAATAAGTTTTTTATCGTCTTTGCTGATATTTGATCGCCATACGGTAAAGATATTTCTGTAGCGTTTTAGTATTTCTTTTTTCTCTAGTTCCTCGTCAATAATATACATCTTCTTTGCTGATTGTGTTGTAAAAATTAATAAACAAAAATAGTGTAATTTTTCTTTTGGTGACAGTTCTTTTTTTTAAAGTTTTGAAAGTGGAATAATACATCTTAAAATGAAATTGAAAGCAAGAAATAATATATGAAGTTTGAAAAAGTTGTTTTTAGCATTAAACTTTTCTCTTCTATCCTTGTTTATTTGGTGTATTTTGAAATTATTCATAAAAATTATCTTAACATAAATTATTAAATAAAATGGTATTAGTTGGTAAAAAAGCTCCAGTTTTCAGTACAGATGCAGTGATTAACGGAGGTGAGTTTGTAGAAAATTTTTCTTTAGAACAATTTATTGGTAAAAAACATGTGGTATTTTTCTTTTATCCACTCGATTTTACTTTTGTTTGTCCTACCGAAATTCTTGCTTTTCAAGAAAAATTAGCAGAATTTGAAAAACGTAATGTAGCCGTTGTTGGTTGCTCAATTGATTCAAAATTTTCACATTGGGCTTGGTTGAATACCGAACTTAAAAA
Source organism: uncultured Bacteroides sp. (assembly GCA_964618755.1). Classification (GTDB taxonomy): domain Bacteria; phylum Bacteroidota; class Bacteroidia; order Bacteroidales; family JACABE01; genus JACABE01. Next base: position 33,195 of record CAZUCB010000007.1, read on the forward strand.
TGGTGGTATCAAAGGTGTTAAATTTCCTTTGGTTTCTGATTTATCAAAAACTATTTCGCAAAACTTTGACGTTTTAGCCGGAGATTTTGACTACAATGAAGAAGGTGAAAGTATGTTTGTTGGTGCACCTGTTGCATATAGAGGCTTATTCCTGATTGACAAAAAAGGTGTTGTTCAACATCAATTGGTAAATAATTTACCATTGGGCAGAAGCATAGATGAAGCTATTCGTATGGTAGATGCTCTACAATATTTTGAAGAAAATGGTGAAGTTTGTCCTGCCAATTGGCATAAAGGCGAAACTGCTATGAAAGCCACAGCTGAAGGTGTTGCAGCTTACCTTTCGAAAAAATAATTTTTTTTTTATTATTTTTTGTTTTCCTCCTGCAAGTGATTGATTTCGCTTGCAGGTTTTTTGTTTTTTATACTGATACTTATTTCTTTAACTTAATAACTTAATTTCTTAATAACATCATTAGCCAATTTCCTATCTTTGCAAAAAAATATTATTTTGATTTATCCTGCTAACATAGAACAAAAATTAGGTTTTGAAACAATACGTCAATTTGTAAAAAACGATTGTATAAGTGTGTTGGGCGAAAAAATGACCGAAAGATTTTCGTTTCGTAATGATTACAAATTGCTGAATACTTTACTTAATCAAACAGATGAATTTCGCCAGATTTTACTATTCGACAATCGTTTTCCTTCACAGGATTATTTTGATTTAACATCTGAAATAGAACGTATTCGCATTCAGGGAACTTTTATTGAAATTCAATCGCTGATAGATTTGCGTTTGTCGTTGCATACTATTTTTAATTGCTTAAAATTTCTACAACCATCTGAAGAAGAAATAAAATATCCTGAATTATATGAACTTGCTAAAAAAGTAAATCTAAACGAAACGCTTTTAATTGCGATTGAACGAATACTGGATGAAAAAGGATTTATTAAAGATGATGCTTCGGCCAATTTGCGTAAAATCAGAAAAGATTTAAAACTAAAGACGACGAATGCAGAGAAAAAACTTAACCAAACCCTCAATATAGCAAAAAAAGAAGGCTGGACGGGAGATGATGTATCTGTTACCATCAGAAACGGAAGGGCAGTTATTCCGGTAAGTGCTACCAACAAAAGAAAAATTAAAGGTTTTGTACACGATGCTTCTGCAACAGGGCAAACTTACTACATTGAACCCGAGGAAGTTTTTGAATTAAACAACGAAATAAGAGAATTAGAAAACGACGAACGTTTAGAAATCATCAAAATCCTAACCGAATTTACAGATTATCTGCGACCATATTCTTTTGAACTCAAACAAGGCTATCATTTCTTATCTTTAATGGATTTTATTAGAGCAAAAGCTAAATTTGCCATTAAAATTGATGGCATTAAACCTTTAATTTCCGATAGGCCTAAATTGGAATGGTACAATGCCAAACATCCATTGCTATATTTGTCGCATAAAGCACAAAAAAAAGAAATAGAATCCTTAAATATCAAGCTTAGCAACAAAGAAAGGATATTGGTAATTTCGGGACCTAACGCCGGAGGTAAATCGGTTTGTTTGAAAACTGTCGGATTGTTGCAATATATGTTGCAATGTGGTTTGCTGGTTCCTATGAAACATACTTCTGAGACCGGGATTTTTGAAAATATATTTATTGATATTGGCGATGAACAATCCATTGAAAACGATTTGAGTACTTATAGTTCTCACTTGTTGAACATGAAAAAACTCGTTGAAAAAGCCAATCTCAACACTTTGTTTTTGATTGATGAATTTGGAACAGGAACCGAACCTCAATTGGGTGGAGCAATTGCAGAAGCAATTCTTGAAGCTGTGAGTGATAAAAAAGCGTATGGTGTAATTACTACTCACTATTCTAATCTTAAACTAATGGCAGGAAAAGTGGAAGGAATTGTGAATGGGGCTATGTTGTACGACACTGAGAATATGCACCCTCTTTACAAACTAAAAATAGGAAAACCCGGTAGTTCTTTTGCTTTTGAGATTGCTCAAAACATAGGTTTACAACAAGAAATATTAGACAAAGCTCGTCAAAAATCAGGGAAGTCGCACTTAGATTTTGAACAACAATTACAACAACTGGAAGTTGATAAAGAAGAAATTGCCAGAAAACAGCAGGAGTTGAAAGTTGAAGATGATTTCCTTTCCGAAATGATTGAGAAATATCGCAATTTGAACGACAAACTGGAAAATACAAAAGGAATAATAATAAAAAAAGCCAAAGAAGATGCTAAAGAACTCATTAATCAAACCAATAGGATTATTGAGAATGCAGTAAGGTTGATTAAAGAGGGGAATGCTGAAAAAGAAATTACCCGCGAAGCCAGAGAAAGCATTCAACATTTTCAGGAAAGACTTGAAAATACAGATTTGCCGGTTAAGAAAAACAAAACAAAACAAAATCCCCCTTTAAAAGCAAGCGTTGACAAATCGCCTATATTTATTGGCGATTATATAAGAATTATCGGACAGCAAACGGTAGGGGAGGTTGAGTTTATTAAAAATGACAAAGCTGTTGTGCTGGCAAATTCTATTCGTGTTACACTTCCATTAAATCAATTAGAAAAAGTATCGAAAAAAGAAGCATTGCAACGAACAAAACCTCCAAAGACTAATAACTATGGTAATGTAATGCAGGATATTTCAGAAAAAGCCACACATTTTAAACCTTCCATTGATATCAGGGGAAAAAGAGCCGAAGAAGCGATAACATTGGTAAAACATCTGGTTGATGAAGCTATTTTGCTGAGCGTTTACGAACTCACCATACTACATGGCAAGGGAAATGGTATTTTACGACATGTTATCCGCGAATATCTTCGTGGCATAAGCGAAATAAAAAGTTTTAAAGACGAACACATCGAACGTGGTGGCGATGGAATTACGCTGGTTAGTTTGAAATAAAATTTACTATAAAAGTAAATTTAAGATAAATTTATATTATTTTTGCAATATGAAGATTAAATTTATTTCTGTTGAACTTTACAACTACTATACAGGTAACTATAAGGGAAAACAAAAAATATCCGAATTAATAATAAAACGATTTATAGATAAAGTAAACTTTATTATTAATGCGGGCACTTTAGGCGATTTATCAAAAATAAACAGTTTGAATATTGAAAAATATGAAGACCATTACAGTGCAAGAATTAACAAACAATACAGAATAGAATTTGATTTTGCAAAACCCGATACGATTGTTTTTATTAAAATTTCAAAACATTATGAATAAAATATTTGATGCCAACGAATTAATACCTGCAAAAGCTACTCATCCCGGTATTTTGATAAAAGATGAAATAGAATGTATTGGTATAACACAAAAGGAATTAGCGTTAAAGCTAGGGATTGCACCCAATATTGTGAATGAATTAATTAAAGGAAAGCGAAATATAACAGCTGCTTTAGCTATTAAATTAGAAGAAATATTAAAAATTGATGCCCAATACTGGATGCAGTTACAAGCACAATATGAAATACAAACGATAAAAATCAGACAAAAAAACGAAATTAACAAACTTACTATTTCCGATAAAATTAAACGAAAATTATTAAACAATGCGGCTATGTAGCAATGAACGTGGTGGCGATGGAATTACGCTGCATAGTTTGAAATAGTTATTAATAGCAAGAGGGTGACTAAAATTTGTGTCCAGAATAAAGTACAACTGCATTATATATCATGCTAATAACAAATGCATTTATGTTGTTGCTAAATCTTTTGTAATATGAGTTTATATTTCCCCTTTGTGTAAATCCCAAACAGGAAAACACAATTCGTAGTTATTCCAAACAATGTCTCCATAATCGAGTGTGAAGGCCTTAAATAATTCCTTATTGAGATATTTGATTGTCATTGGATTTTTCGATTTTCTTAAAAACTCTTCAAAATCAACCGTTCTTTCAACTCCATCTGAAAACTGGAAATTAATTTTATAATCGCC
>CAZUCB010000008.1:0-30757 GCA_964618755.1 uncultured Bacteroides sp.
TAAGAACGTTATAGTTGTAAAATTTGGACTGCAAAATTAGAAAAAGTTTTAAAATAAACAATACCTTTGCACAAATTTTTTAAAAATATTTATATGACAAGAGTATTAGGAATGGGTAATGCATTGGTTGACATCATGACACGTCTGGAATGCGACACATTATTACATGAATTTAATCTCCCAAAAGGAAGTATGCAATTGGTTGACAGAAATGCAGCCGATACTGTTTCAAAAGGAACACATCATCTCCCAAAACAACAATCATCCGGCGGTTCAGCAGCCAATACTATTCATGGTTTAGCAAGTTTAGGAATTGATACCGGTTTTATAGGAACAATAGGCGAAGACGAATTTGGTTTATTTTTTCACGAAGATTTAAAAAAGAACAATATTCAACCACAACTTTTTAAAGGCAAATTCGAATCAGGAAGAGCTATAGCATTAATTAGCCCTGATTCCGAAAGAACTTTTGCAACCTTTTTGGGCGCTGCTATCGAATTATGCGTCGATCATCTTTCACCCGAAATATTCGATGGGTTTAATTATTTCCATATCGAAGGATATTTAGTTCAAAACCACGATTTAATTAGAAAAGCTGTAGAATTAGCCAAACAAAAGGGATTAAAAGTATCACTTGATTTGGCAAGTTTTAATGTTGTAGAAGCCAACTTAGATTTTCTGAAAGAAATCATCAAAAAATATGTTGACATAGTATTTGCCAATGAAGAAGAAGCCAAAGCTTTTACAGGATTACAACCCCTGGAAGCACTGCACGAAATTGCAAAAGAATGCGAAATAGCAGTTGTAAAAGTGGGAAAAAATGGCTCACTGATCAAGAAAGATGGCATAGTTTATACAATAGGCGTAATAAAAGCAAATAGTATTGACACCACAGGTGCCGGCGATGTATATGCATCAGGCTTTATTTATGGTCTTGTCAAAGGCTTGCCAATGCAAAAATGCGGTGAAATTGGCGCCATTCTTTCTGGAAAAGTGATAGAAGTAATTGGTGCAAAAATAGATAGTCCAACTTGGGAACATATCAGAAAAATGGTAGCAGATATTGAGCTTTCATAACAAATAAAACGAACTTTCCTATTGTTAAGGGTAACTAATATTCGTTTTTTCTTAAAATAAATAAATTACACCTATATTTATTAAGCAGATTTTTATATATTTGCCAACCATTTTGAAATTAATAATTAAATCAATTAATATAACATGAAGGTTTACCAGACAAACGAAATTAAAAATATTGCCTTGGTTGGCGGAGCTAAATCAGGGAAAACCACAATTGCAGAAGCAATGTTGTTCGAGGGTGGTTTAATAAAAAGAAGAGGAACCATTGACGATAAAAATACAGTTTCTGATTACAGAGCTATAGAATTAGAACGTCAAAACTCAATTTCATCAACTTTATTATATATTGAACATAACGGTTATAAAATTAATATCATAGATGCTCCTGGTTTTGACGATTTTATCGGAGAAGTAGTAGCAGCATTAAAAGTTGCTGATACAGCTGTAATGGTTATTAATGCTCAATCTGGTATTGACGTAGGAACTGATTTGTCATGGCGTTATGCAGGACAAAATAAAACTTCCGTAATATTTGCTGTCAATCATTTAGAACATGAAAATTCAAATTTTGATGAAATATTACGTCAACTAAAACAAACTTATGGCAATAGTGTAACTATTTGTCAATACCCTGTTAACCCTGGTTTAGGATTTAATGCAATTATCGACTTACTTAAGATGAAAATGCTAAAGTTCCCTGAAAATGGAGGAACTCCTGAAGTATTAGATATTCCTGAATCAGAAAAAGCCAAAGCTGAAGAGTTACAAGGGATTTTAATTGAAAATGCAGCAGAAGCAGATGAATCTTTAATGGAAATTTTCTTTGAAGCAGGTACATTAACCGAGGAACAACTAAAAAAAGGTTTAAAAGCAGGTATTGTTAACAGAGGAATGTTCCCTGTTATGTGCGTTGCAGGAAAACACAATATGGGTGTTCAGCGTTTATTAGAATTTATTACAGATAACGCACCTTCTCCTAATGAGCTTCACAATGCAAAAACTACAGAGGGAAAAACATTTGAATACAAAACTACAGATCCAGCTTCAGTATTCATTTTCAAAACAGGTATTGAAGAACATTTAGGTGAAATTTCATTCTTTAAAATATATGCTGGTGAAATTACTGAAGGAATGGATATGGTTAATGCTGTAAATGGATCTAAAGAAAGAGTATCTCAAATTTTCTCTATTGTTGGCAAAAATCGTGAAAAATTAACCAAAGCAGTAGCGGGAGATATCGTTGCTACTATTAAGTTGAAAAATTGCAACACCAATGATACGTTGAACGCTGGTAAAAACTCAGAGGATATTGTAATTCCAATTGTTTTCCCAGAACCAAAGTTCAGAACAGCTATAAAAGCAAAAAATCAAGCTGATGATGAAAAATTAGGAGCTATCTTAAACGAAATGCACAAAGTGGATCAAACCATTTTAATTGAATATTCAAAAGAACTAAAACAAATTATTTTAAGTGGACAAGGAGAACTACATCTGAACATTGCAAGATGGATGCTCGAAACTTTACATAAAATTGAAATCGAATTTATTGCGCCTAAAATTCCTTACCGCGAAACCATTACCAAACCTGCAAAAACAATGTACCGTCATAAAAAACAATCAGGTGGTGCAGGACAGTTTGGAGAGGTTCACATTATGATTCAACCATATACCGAAGGTATGTCGAATCAAACTGAATTCCCAATTCGCGGAACTAATGAAGAAAAATTAGCATGGGGTGGTAAATTGATATTCAACAACTGTATTGTTGGTGGTGCTATTGATGCACGTTTTTTACCTGCAATCTTAAAAGGTATCATGGAAAAAATGGAAGAAGGTCCATTAACAGGTTCTTATGCTCGCGATATTGTTGTTAATGTTTATGACGGCAAAATGCACCCTGTTGATTCAAATGAACTTTCATTTAAATTAGCAGGTCGTCAAGCTTTTAGAGAAGCATTTAAAAATGCTGGCCCTAAAATTTTGGAACCTATTTATGATGTTGAAGTTATTGTTCCATCTGATAGAATGGGCGATGTAATGACCGACTTACAAGGTAGAAGAGCTGTTGTTATGGGAATGGATAGCGAAGGAAATTACCAGATTATCAAAGCAAAAGTTCCTTTAGCAGAAATGAATAAATACTCAACTTCTTTAAGTTCATTAACTAGCGGAAGAGCTACTTACGGTTTGAAATTTGCCGATTATCAACAAGTTCCTTCTGATGTTCAAACAGCTTTACTCAAAGCTTACGAAGAACAAGAAAAAGACGACGAATAGTTATTTAAAAAAAACTCCGACAAAATTGTCGGAGTTTTTTTTATTTCATAGGTTTCTCAAAAAGCAAATTTGTTTTTTCAATATAACTCAACATCTCCTCTTTCCCTTGCATTGATTTTGACGAACTAAAAATCATTTCTGGTAATTCATCCCATTGTTTTAATAGTTCTTTTTTATAAACACTCACATTATGTGCCAATTCATTAGGAGAAATCTTGTCAGATTTAGTAAAAATAATTACAAATGGTAGTTGCATGTTGCCCATCCATTCAATAAATGCAATGTCCTTTTTTTGAGGTTCTATTCTTGAATCTACCAATACAAAAGTAGTCATCAGGTTTTCTCTTGTTTCAATATAATCTTCAATCATACGTTGCCAGTTTGATCTGTCTTTTTTTGAAGATCGTGCATACCCATATCCTGGCAAATCGACAATATACCATGAATTATTAATCAAGAAATGATTAATAAGCTTTGTTTTACCTGGAGTTGAAGAAGTTTTAGCAAGGTTATTGTTTGTCGTTAACATATTTATCAAAGACGACTTACCAACATTCGAACGACCAATAAACGCATATTCTGGCAAATCTGGTTTTGGGCATTTATATATATTCTGATTACTGATTACAAAGATGGCTTCTTTTATGAGCATTATATTAATGTTTTTGATAGGTAGCTATATGTCGATGCTTCTTTATATCATATATGTCATTGATAGTTACCAATATCCCTGTTTCTTCAACATCACCAAAATGATGATTAATAGCAGTGCCAAAAGTTTTCATGGTTGAAGAAAGGTTCATGTAGGCATTTACCAAAGGAGGAATACTTTCATTAAATCTTCTTACATTTTTCATCAAAATACGATAGTCTTCATCGTAATTATTACTATTAAAAGTATTGTTAAGTTCTTCAATATCTGTAATAATATTCAAAGATTGATGAGGATAAACTAAGTTTTCAGTATCAGGAAAATATTTTTTTAAAAAGAAAAGTATCATATCTCTGGCAGTAATATTAAATCGAGGATACATTGTAATTTTACCAAAGAAATACTTCATATTAGGATACTCTAATGTAATAGCACCCAATCCATCCCACAAATTATCTAGAGAAAAAATTCCTTTACGAATATTATAAGTTGGCTGATAATTAGGTTGTACCCACGACCTACCAAGCTCAATTGTATAAGGCAAATAATCACGAACAAAATTTTCAGAGAACTTAAAAAGTTCGGCAGTTGCACTAAATGGATTTCCTTCACTATCAAATGTTATTTTATCACCATTAATGAATCGATATCCGCCAATAATTTCTTCATCTTCAGGACTCCATACCAATAATTGTTGATATGGTACATCTGATAAATCATATTCATCAATATCAACTTCTTTTCCTGTACCACCACCTGCATCTCTAAAACTCAATTCCCTTAAACGTCCAATCTCAAGCATAATATTTGGAGATGTGTGATGAGTTACAATATAAATTTCTTTATTGCCATTATTGGTTTTTCTAAGAAATTTATCATCTGTCAATTCCTTTTTAATCAGACTCTTATCAATAGGTGGAATTATATTTTTCATAAAGTATAGTATTTCTCGATAATGTAAATTTATTTTTCAAAACCTGTATTCGATTTATTATCAAGCGAATATACATGGTTCTTTAATTTTTCAGCCCATTGTTGATCTGTAAAATTCTTGTCAAAGGTATTATATGAAATTGGTTTTCCCAAAATAATATTGATAGTTTTATTCTTTTGTTTATACATTTCATCCACCAAATAAAGCATTTCAAAGTTAGCTTTTATACCTGCTTTTTTTCTTAGCTTAGCTAAATTATAAAAAAAATTCGAATTTACTCCATCTATATAAACAGGAATTATATCTCTTTGATACTGTTTTGCCTTAGTAATAAATGTTTTTTTCCACTCCAAATCCTTAATTATTCCTTTTTTTTGTTTACGAGAAACCAATCCTGCAGGAAAATAAAGTATCATGGCATTTGAAGAAAAAGCTTGTTCTAAAATTTGTATATTTTCAGTATTTTTTCCATGCTTATTAATGGGTATAAAAATTGGCTTCAATTGAGGAAGATTCATCAATAAGTCATTAACAGGGAAAAGGATATCCTTTCTATAAGAGCCAATTCTACTGATAAGCGCCAAGCCATCTAATCCACCCAAAGGATGATTAGAAGCTAATATATATCTTCCATCTGTAGAAATATTTTCCAAACCCTGAACTTTGATAATTGCACCGAAATCTTCTAAAATGGCAGTTGCAAAATCAACTCCTATTTTATCACGATTACGATAAATAGCAGCGTTTAATTCATCAACATGAATCACTTTTTTGAGATAATTCATTACAAAAGATGGAATAAACTTTAAAACTTTGGGGTTTTTGCTACCTATAATTTTTTCTAAATCGATAAATTTATTCGAAATTTCCATTTTTTGCACTTAAAGCTTTAATTCTCCTTTTAATTAGCTACAAAGTTACAATAAACCTTGAAACCAAATCACAATAATTATTAAATCATCATTAATTCTTCAAAGAAATATTGATTTTTTATCAAAGTTATGAACAACTCAAATATTTTATTTTTTTTATTTTTTGTCTTAAAAAAGGGAAAAATAGCTTTAGTATTTGATTTTTTAATTTCCATATTAAATTTTAAAACCCTCATTTTATGTTATTTAAATAATTATATAAATTAGTGTAACCTTATATGAAATATGGAGTATAAAAAATTATAAATGGGATTATTTGGATTTTTATGGAAAATTTATTAACAAATTGGGATTCTATTGTTTTTTAATGTAAATTTACATCCTCAAATATTATAGTAAAAAATGCTGAAAGTCATAGGTAAAGATTATTGCACAGTGGATTCAAACGGAAGGTTTAAATTTCCTTCTTCGTTGAAAAAACAGCTTATAAGTGTGATTGATAGTGGTTTCGTGATTCGCGAAAGCATCTATGGCAACTACCTTGAACTTTACCCTATGAATGTTTGGGAGGAAGAAATTGAAAAAATTAGAAAAAGACTTAATCCATATAATCCTAAAGACATCATTCTTATCCGAAAACTATCGGAAGGAAACAAAGTAGAGCTTGATAATAACGACAGACTACTTATTCCCGGCGATCAGAAAAAAGCTAAGAGTATAAACAAAGATATTATTCTGGTTTCTAGGATAAATATTTTTGAAATTTGGGATGTTGAAAAATACAACGAAATTAATAACTCAACAATGGATTATGTTGCATATGCTAATGAAAGAATAGGACAATTCGAAAACGAATAAATAGCAAACAATGTATCATAACCCGGTTTTATTAATTGAAAGCATCGAAGGCTTATCAATAAAACCCAATGGAACTTATGTAGATGTTACTTTTGGTGGCGGAGGTCATTCAAGAGAAATCATGAAACATCTTGATGAAAGCGGAAAACTCTACGCTTTTGATCAGGATGATGATGCGTTGACCAATACGATTGATGATGAAAGATTTATACTCATCAATAATAATTTTAAGTACCTAAAGAATTTTCTAAAATTATATGCAGCTACTCCTGTTGATGGAATTTTAGCTGATTTGGGGATTTCTTCACATCAAATTGATATTCCAGAAAGAGGTTTTTCTACCCGCCATAAAGGTGAACTTGATCTAAGGATGAACCGCAATCAAGGTAAATCGGCAAAGGATGTAATTAATAATTATACTGAAGAGGAATTAAAAATGATTTTTCAAGAATATGGAGAAATTCCAAATTCATGGAAATTAGCAAGAACTATTGTAGAATATCGTAAAAATCAAGAAATAACAAATACTGAACAATTTATAGAATCTATTAAATGCTGTATTCCTAAGAAAATAGAAAACAAATATTTGGCAATGCTTTTTCAAGCCATCAGGATTGAAGTAAACGAAGAATTAGAGGTATTGAAAGAATTATTGATACAAAGCAGTGACTGCTTAAAACCAGGAGGAAGATTGGTAGTCATTTCTTACCATTCATTAGAAGATAGATTGGTTAAAAACTATATTAAATCAGGAAATTTTAAAGGTGAAATTGAAAAAGATTTTTATGGTAATCCATTTTCAGATTATAAGCTAATTAGCAGAAAACCTATAACACCAAGTGAAGAAGAACTTTTAAGAAATAATAGATCACGTAGTGCAAAATTAAGAATCGCAGAAAAAATTTAATATGAGCAAAAACGTAATCAAAGAAACAATAGTAGAAAAAGAAAAGCCTAAGAAAAATATTAAGCTGAAACTTCATCTACCAACCCCAAAAAACACCAAAATGGGGAATGTGATTCAAGGAATATTTGATGGAGGATTTCTTGAACACAAAAATTTTGTAAAGCATCTTACTTTAGGGCTTCTTATTACTTTTCTAACACTAATATATATTGCAAATAATTATTGGTCAATTAAGAGTTTTAGGGAAATGTATAAGTTGAAAAAGGAATTAAAAGAATTACGATTTGAGCATATTACAACGAAATCAGATTTTATGTATATCAGCAAACAATCTGAAGTTTCACGAAAACTAGATTCGTCAGGAATTAAAGAATCAACGGTTCCACCACAAAAGTTTTTTTATAAAAGCAATTAAATGAAGTTTATACAAAAATGAAAGACGAAAACAAAGATATAGTCTGGAGAATTAAAGTCATTTATATTGGTGTGCTTATTTTTGCACTTATCATTATCTATAAATTGATTAATATTCAGTTTGTTGAAGGTGATAAATGGCGTAAACGTGCTGAAAATCTAACTTTACGTTACGAAAGTGTTGAGGCAGTGAGGGGCAATATCATTTCTTCAGATTCAAACTTATTAGCTACTTCAATTCCAATATTTGATATAAAATTAGATTTAGATAAATCTGTAATTCAAAATGATACTTTTAAATTTTACTTAAATGTTTTATCAGATAGTTTATCTAAGCTATTTCCCGATAAAAGCAAAGAAGAATTTAAAAAACTCCTACTAAGTGGCAGAAAAAAAGAAGATAGAGATTTTCTTTTGCGTAGAGATATTGATTATACACAACTAAAAAGACTAAGAACCTTTCCTATATTAAAAAAAGGAAAATACAAAGGTGGTTTTATTGTTGAAGAAAAAGATTATAGAAAAATGCCTTTCAAAGAATTAGGCAGTAGGACTATTGGCTATAAAAACATAAAAGAAAATTTATACGTTGGTCTAGAAGGTGCTTATAGCAAGGAATTAGAAGGTGTTAGTGGAAAAAGATTAATGCGAAAAATTGCCAATGGAATCTGGCGTCCTGTTGAACGTGACAATCAAATTGAACCTGAAAATGGTAAAGATATTGTAACAACTATTGATATTAACATTCAAGATGTTGCAGAACATGCTTTAAGAAAATGCCTCGACTCAAATGAAGCCGACCATGGATGTGCTATTTTAATGGAAGTAAGTACAGGATACGTTAAAGCTATAGCCAATTTAAAACGACATAAAGATGGATCTTATGGAGAAGATATAAATTTTGCAATATGGGAAAGTGCTGAACCAGGATCCACTTTTAAATTAGCCTCATTAATAGCAGTTTTAGAAGATGGTAAATACGATACCAATGAAATGGTAAATACCGGAAAATGCACATATGCCGATAGAACAATGGAAGATTCACACGAACAAGGTTACGGAAGGGTTTCTTTTGCAAGAGCTTTTGAAGTTTCTTCTAATGTGGGGATTTCCGAAATGGTATATAAAACATTTCGAGACAAACCTAAAAAATACATTGATTATTTGTATGGTATGTCGCTCAACAAACCATTGGGTATAGATTTAAAAGGCGAAGGTCTTCCATTTATCAAAGACACAAAAAATTCTACATGGTCAAGAACTTCATTACCATGGATGTCAATAGGCTATGAGTTGCAATTAACACCATTACAAACACTTACTTTATACAATGCAATTGCAAATAAAGGTAAAATGGTTAGACCTCTTTTTGTAAAAGAAATTCTTCAAGCAGGAAAGTTAATTGAGAAAAAAGAAGCTGTAGTTATCAATAAATCTATATGTTCGAAAAACACAGTTGAAAAAGTTCAAGCAATACTTGAAGGTGTGGTTGAACATGGAACCGCCAAGCATTTATTAAATACAATTTATAAAATTGCTGGAAAAACTGGAACTGCGAAGATAGATTATGGTAAAAATAAGGAAAGCAAGGTTTACAGAGCTTCTTTTGTAGGCTATTTCCCTGCTGATAAACCAAAATTTTCATGCATAGTTATCGTAAACAATCCAACGAAAGGGCAATATTATGGAGGCGCAATTGCAGCACCAGTTTTTAAGGAAATTGCCGATAAAGTTTATGCAACACAACTTGATATTCATCAAGAAATAAAAAACAACAACACTAAGATTCCAATTCCTTATGTAATAGCAGGCAATCAACAGGAATTATACACCATCTACTCAAACCTAAACTTACCATTTAGCACTAATAACACAGATGCAGAATATATTAGAAGTGAAAAAACAGATAGTTTACAAAAATACATTCAGAAAAGTATTAAAGTAAAAATAGTACCTGATGTAATTGGAATGGGAGTAAAAGAAGCTACTTATCTCCTTGAAAAAAATGGTTTAAAAGTTAATATTAGCGGAAAAGGAAAAGTAATTGGTCAATCTATTCAAGCAGGATCAAATATTGTTTTTGGACAATCTATTAATTTATCATTAAGCAATGCTACTTATGATTTTAAAAATACAATTGCTTCAAACCCTTCTCTTTCATTAGATAATGCATCTGATAGCACTAAGAAAGAAACATTTAGTAACAACAAACAAAATCTTAAACCAGAAATTATTAAAGAAAAAATAATAGAAAAACCAAAAGAGAAAAGTAAAGAAATACTTATTGAAAAAGAAAAAAAGGCCACTAAGGAAAAAGAAAAACCAAAAACAAAAATTAAAACTGATCTAGCAAAAGATAAAAAAACAGAATTAAAGCCAAAGAAAAAAACAGATAAAAAACCAGAAAAAGATAAAAAGACGGTAAAGAAAACAGATAAAAAAATTGAAAAGAAAGCAGAAAAGAAAACCATAAAACCAAAGTAATCCATTGAAAAAGCTATCTAATCTATTAAATAATATTGAAATCGTTCAAATTATAGGAGATAAAAATCTTATGATTAGCAATTTAAGTTTCGATTCTCGCAAAATTGAAACCAATGGTCTTTTTATTGCTACAAAAGGAACACAATGTGATGCACATCAATATATAAATCAGACAATTGAAAATGGTGCTATTGCAATTGTTTGCGAAGATTTGCCTGAAAATTTAAACAATAATACAACATATATAAAAGTTAAAAATAGTAGTTACGCTTTAGGGGAAATTGCTTCAAGTTTCTACGATTATCCTTCGAAAAATATTAAATTAGTTGGAATTACAGGAACCAATGGAAAAACAACAACTGTTACTTTGCTTTTCAACTTATTCAGAAACTTAGGTTATAATGTTGGTCTCCTCTCTACTATTAGCAATCGCATTAATGATAATGAAATTGCTTCAACCCACACTACTCCTGATGCTATTCAACTAAATGCTTTACTCAAACAAATGGTTGAAAAAGGCTGTAGCCATTGCTTTATGGAAGTAAGCTCACATGCTATAATTCAAAATAGAATTGCTGGTCTTACATTTTCAGGCGCTATTTTTAGCAATATAACTCACGACCATTTAGATTTTCACAAAACTTTTGCTGGATATATTAAAGCTAAAAAATTATTTTTCGATAATTTGCCAAACAATGCTTTTGCATTGACAAATATTGATGATAAGAATGGGAAAGTGATGCTTCAAAATACAAAAGCTTCAAAACATTCATATAGCATACAAACAGTGGCAGACTTTAAATGTCGTATTATCGAAAATGAACTACACGGTTTGTTTTTAAATATTGATGGCATCGAAATATCAACAAAATTAGTTGGAAATTTTAATGCTTATAATATTTTAGCAGTATATGCTACGGCAATTTTATTAGGTGAAGATAAAATTGAGGTTTTAAAACTAATAAGCAATCTTAATACTGCTGAAGGTCGCTTTGAATACATAAAATCAAAAAATAATATTACTGCAATAGTTGATTATGCACATACTCCTGATGCTTTACTAAATGTATTAAAAACTATTGAAACTATAAGAACCAAAAACGAAAAACTCATTACTGTAGTTGGAGCTGGAGGAAATAGAGATGCACAAAAACGTCCAGTTATGGCAAAAATTGCATGCGAAATGAGTGACAGACTCATACTTACTTCAGATAATCCTCGTGATGAAAATCCTGAAGACATTCTGCATCAAATGGAGGAAGGAATTGACATTTCACAAAAGCGAAAAGTACTGATAATAGTTAATCGCAAAGAAGCTATTAAAACTGCATGTGCAATGGCGAAATCAGGTGATGTAATTTTAGTTGCAGGAAAAGGTCACGAAAAATATCAAGAAATAAAAGGAATAAAATATCATTTTGATGACAAAGAAGTATTAACAGAATTTTTATAAACAATTGATATGCTATATTATTTATTTAACTATTTACATAACGCTTTTGACTTTCCAGGTGCAGGTGTATTTCACTACATTTCATTTAGGGCTGCAATTGCAGTAATTACATCTTTAACTATTTCACTACTTTTTGGCAAAAGATTAATTAACTATTTGAATAAAAAACAAGTAGGTGAAACCGTTAGAGATTTAGGCTTAGAAGGTCAAAAAGCAAAACAAGGCACTCCAACAATGGGAGGTTTAATTATTTTAGGTTCAATTTTAATTCCGACATTATTATTTTCAAAATTAGATAATATTTATGTCATATTAATGATTGTTACCACAATATGGCTTGGTGTAATCGGCTTTTTAGATGATTATATCAAAGTATTTAAAAAAGATAAGCAGGGGCTTGCCGGAAAATTCAAAGTATTAGGACAAGTTACATTAGGATTGATAATTGGTTTAACTATGTATTTTCATGAAGGAATTGTTATTCGAGAAAAAGTTCAGGAAAGTCAGTTTGTTAAATCTCATAATATATTAAACGAAGCCAATTATGAAAAGGCAAAAGAAGTTTTTGCTAAAGAAGCTGTAAAGTCAACAAAAACTAGTATTCCATTCTTCAAAAATAATGAGTTAGATTACTCTGTATTGATTGCCTGGACTGGAGAAAACTATAAAAAATGGGCTTGGCTAATATTTATTCCTGTTGTAATTCTAATTATTACTGCAGTTTCTAATGGAGCAAACCTAACTGATGGAATTGATGGACTTGCTACAAGCACTTCTGCAATAATTGGAGCAACGTTGGGTATTTTAGCTTGGATTTCAGGCAATATAATTTTTGCTAATTACCTAAATATTATGTACATACCTAACATTGGAGAACTAGCAATTTTTATTAGTGCTTTTGTGGGTGCAACAATAGGTTTTTTATGGTACAATACTTATCCTGCACAAGTATTCATGGGAGACACAGGAAGTTTGGCAATAGGTGGCATCATTGCCGTATTAGCAATTTTAATTCGAAAAGAATTATTAATTCCAATTTTATGTGGAATATTCTTAGTCGAAAATCTATCTGTTGTTTTGCAAGTTAGCTACTTTAAATATACTAAAAAAAGATATGGAGAAGGAAAGCGTATTTTTAAAATGTCGCCTTTACATCATCATTTTCAAAAATTGGGATACGCTGAACCAAAAATAGTTGTACGATTTGTAATAGTTGGTGTAATGTTGGCTGTTTTTACAATCGTTACACTAAAATTGCGATAAAATGTTGAAAAAAAACATCATAGTGCTTGGTGCAGGCGAAAGCGGAGTAGGTGCTGCCATTCTTGCAAAAAAAAAAGGATTTGATGTTTTTGTTTCAGATTTTAGGAAAATTAAAGAAAAATACAAGAACGTTCTTTTATATCATGAAATAAATTTTGAGGAAGGAAAACACACAGAATCAAGCATTCTGCAAGCTGATGAAGTTATAAAAAGCCCAGGGATTCCCGATAATGCTTCTATTATAAAAGCTATTGAAAACAAAGGAATTCCTGTTATTGATGAACTGGAATTTGCTGCTCGTTTTACAAATGCTACGAAAATTTGTATTACAGGGAGTAACGGAAAAACGACCACAACTTTATTAACTTATCATATTTTAAAAAATGCAGGCTTCAATGTAGGTTTAGGAGGAAATGTAGGTCAAAGTTTTGCACTGCAAGTTGCAGAAAATAATTTCGACTATTATGTATTGGAAATAAGCAGTTTTCAATTAGATAGAATGTATAATTTTAAAGCTGAAATTGCAATTCTTACCAATATCACGCCTGATCATCTGGACAGATACAATTATCAATTTGATAATTACATTCGTTCAAAATTCAGAATTGTACAAAACCAAACTGCTGAAGATGCTTTCATTTTTTGTGCAGATGATGAAGAAACAATAAAACATATATATAATTATAAAATTTCAGCAAAAAAATATCCAATTTCATTACTCAAAACTATTTCAGATAACGGAGCATATTTAGAAAATAAAAATATAATACTCACAACAAATACAAATAAAACAACTATGGAATTAGAAACATTGGCATTACAAGGACGTCATAATATTTACAACTCAATGGCGGCGAGTGTGGCTTCAAATATTTTGAATGTTCGCAAGAGTATTATTAAAAATAGCTTATCAAACTTTGAAAACATTGAACATAGGTTGGAATTTATCGCAAAAGTTCACGGTATTGAATTTATCAACGACTCAAAAGCTACCAATGTTAACTCTACATGGTACGCATTAGAATGTATGACAAAACCTACAGTTTGGATTGTTGGTGGACAAGATAAAGGTAATGATTACAGCACATTAAAATCTTTAGTGAAATCAAAAGTGAAGGCTATCGTTTGTTTAGGGATTGACAATTCAAAAATTATTCAGGAATTTACAGGAACTGTTCCAATAATTATTGAAACAAAATCGGCAAAAGAAGCTGTTGATACAGCATATTTACTAGCTGAATCAGACGATGTTGTATTATTATCACCTTGCTGCTCAAGTTTTGATTTATTTGAAAACTTCGAGGATAGAGGAACACAATTCAAAAATGCAGTTAACGAATTATAATTCAATAATTATTGCTTAAATACACATGGGAAACATACTCAAAAACATAAGAGGTGATAAAGTAATTTGGATAATTGTAATTATACTATCTGTCTTTTCTTTATTATCTGTTTACAGCTCTACAGGAACATTAGCCTATAAATACCAGCAGGGGAACACGGAGTATTATATGTTTAAACACTTTGGTATATTGGTATTTGGATTTTTTCTAATGTATTTGGCACACATGGTTAAATATACTTATTATTCAAGGATTTCTCAAATTGCAATAATTATAGCAATCCCTTTGCTTCTTTTTACAATGGCAACAGGTACAAATATTAATGAAGCTAATCGTTGGCTTACATTACCTATTGTAAATCTTACTTTTCAAACATCAGATTTTGCAAAAATTGCTTTAGTTATGTTTGTTGCTCGCTTATTAGCTTTAAAGCAGAACCAAATCAAAGAATTTAAAACAGCTTTTTTACCGATATTAGGAACCGTAATCATTGTTTGTGCACTTATTTTACCTGCCAATTTTTCAACTGCTGCTATCCTATTTGCAACTTCCATTATTTTAATGTTTATAGGTAGAATAAATTTGAAATATATCTTTTCTTTAATAGTGATAGGTGTTGTTGGTATAGCATTATTTTTAGTACTTATCTATAATTATCCACAAGTAGGGCGTTTTGGAACATGGAAAAATCGTATTGAAAATTTTAGAAATGGAGAAGGAGATGCAAACTATCAGGCTGATCAGGCAAAAATTGCAATTGCAGGAGGAGAGTTGATAGGAAAGTTTCCAGGAAATAGTACACAAAGAAACTTTTTACCCCATCCCTACTCTGATTTTATCTATGCTATAATAGTAGAAGAGTATGGGTTGATAGGTGGTGTATTTATTTTATTATTATATTTAATTCTACTGTACAGAGGAATGAGAATTGCAGCCAGAAGTCCTGGTACTTTTGCTGCTTTCCTAACAATTGGAGTTTGTTTAATTCTTGTTTTTCAAGCTGTTATAAATATGGCTGTAGCTGTAGGTATTTTCCCTGTTACTGGGCAACCATTACCCTTGATAAGTATGGGAGGAACATCTATATGGTTTACAAGTATAGCTATTGGTATCATGTTAAGTGTTAGTGCTGAAACTGAACAAGAACAGCAAGAAAAAACAAAAACAGGAAATATTAAAACAAATGATGCAGAACCAATTACAAATCCGATAACTAACTAATTAAAATTATGAAGGTAATTATAAGCGGAGGAGGAACAGGCGGACATATTTATCCTGCTATTGCCATTGCAAATGCTTTAAAACAAAAAATTGAAGATATTGATATTTTGTTTATTGGAGCAAAAGATAGAATGGAAATGGAAAAAGTTCCTATTGCTGGATACAAAATCAAAGGATTATGGATTAGTGGATTACAAAGAAGATTGACATTTAAAAATTTATTATTTCCAATAAAAGTAATTTCAAGTTTATTTCAGGCAAGAAAAATAATTGATAATTTCAAACCAGATGTTGTAGTTGGAGTAGGTGGGTACGCAAGTGGTCCTACACTTCGAGCTGCAACATATAAAGGGATTCCAACTTTAATTCAAGAGCAAAACTCTTTTCCCGGAATTACAAATAAAATGTTGGCATCTAAAGTTACTAAAATTTGTGTAGCTTATGAAGGAATGGAAATGTTTTTCCCAAAAAGTAAAATTATTCTTACAGGGAACCCTGTCCGACAGAATATTATCGATATATCAATAACCAGAGAACAAGCTGCAGATTTTTTCGGAATTGATGCTGCAAAAAAAACAGTGCTCGTGATAGGTGGTAGTTTAGGTGCAAGAACCAT
Source organism: uncultured Bacteroides sp. (assembly GCA_964618755.1). GTDB lineage: Bacteria > Bacteroidota > Bacteroidia > Bacteroidales > JACABE01 > JACABE01. Next base: position 16,378 of record CAZUCB010000008.1, read on the forward strand.
CAACGAAACTATTGAAAAGATGATTCAAAAATTTGTTGATATCAATGTTCAGTTAATCTGGCAAACAGGGAAATACTACTTCCCAAAAGCCCAAACAACTGTATATAAATTTGAAGAAAAAGGAATTAAAACTTATGATTTTATTAATCAGATGGATTATGCTTATGAAGCTGCAGATGTAATTATTTCACGAGCAGGAGCTATTGCTATTTCTGAATTGTGTATTGTTGGAAAACCTGCAATTCTAATTCCTTCGCCTAATGTAGCAGAAGATCACCAAACTAAAAATGCAATGGCTCTTGTAAATAAGAATGCAGCCATTTTAGTAAAAGATATTGAAGCTGAAACTAGTTTAAGTGAACATTTATTTAATCTTTTATCAAATAATGATTTACAAGATAAATTATCAACAAATATAAAGAAAATGGCTTATTTAGATGCAACTCAAAAAATTGCAGATATAGTAATCTCTTTGGTTAAAAAATAGAAAGGTATTGTATTAGGATTTTTATCACTTTTAATTAACAAGTAACCAGCTTATAAAAAAGCATTATAAAAAATACTAAAAGAAATATAGAAAATTGAAATAGAAAATATGAAAGTTGGGAAGCAAAATATAATTTACTTTTTAGGAATTGGCGGCATCGGAATGAGTGCTTTGGCAAGGTATTACCATGCCAAAGGCTATGAAATTCATGGGTACGACAAAACCCCGACGCCACTTACCACACAACTAATTGATGAAGGGATGATTATTCATTTTGAAGAAAATGCAAATAAAATTCCATCAAATATTGAATTCGTAATTTACACACCTGCAATCCCAAAAGAACATATTGAGCTTAAATATTTTAAGCAAAACAATTTTACTATTTACAAACGTTCTCAAATATTGGGTTTAATTACACAAAATTCAAAAGCCATTGGTATTGCAGGTACTCATGGAAAAACAACCATCTCAACCATGACTGCACATTTACTAAAACAATCAACTATTGATTGTAGTGCATTCTTAGGCGGCATTTCCAAAAATTACAACAATAATTTATTATTATCAGAAAAAAGTAATTTTGTTGTAATTGAAGCCGATGAGTTTGATCGTTCATTTCTTCAATTGCATCCGTATATTGCAGTAGTAAGTTCTATTGACGCCGATCATTTAGATATTTATGGCGATAAAAACCAGTTAAAATTATCATTTGAAGAATATATTTCACAAATCCAAAAAGGTGGTAAACTAATTGTAAAACAAGGCCTTAATTTAAAAACGACAAAAGATATTGATATTTACACCTATTCACTAAACGAAAAATCTGATTTCCATGCCAATAATATTCAAATAAAAGGAGGATACTATTATTTTGATTTTGTTTATCCCAATGGCATTTTTAAAGAAATTAAAATGGGTTATCCTGGCTTGCACAATATCGAAAATGCAATTGCTGCTATTTCAATAGCATGTATAATTGGTGTTACCGAAAATGAAATTCGCAATGCATTGGCAAGTTTTGAAGGCGTAAATCGCAGATTTGACGTTAGGATTAGAACAGAAAATTTGGTTTATATCGACGATTATGCCCATCATCCAGAAGAACTAAAAGCATGTATTAATTCTGTTCGTAACTTATTTAAAAATAAAAATATAACGGGTATTTTCCAACCACATCTATTCAGCAGAACCAGAGATTTTGCCGATGAATTTGCTAAAAGTCTTGAATTGTTAGATGAAGTAATATTGCTTGATATTTATCCTGCCCGAGAACTTCCAATTGAAGGAATTACCTCACAAATGCTATTAGATAAAATCAATATAAAAAAGAAATTTCTAATTCAAAAATCAGAAATCTTAAACTTCTTAAAAACAAGACCATTAGAAATTTTGCTAACTTTAGGTGCCGGTGATATTGATCAATTAGTTGAACCCATTGAAAATATGTTAGAATCATGAAAAAAATAATTAAAATATCAATTTGGGTACTTTTGGCAATAGGATTAGTTGTTGGCTTAATCTTTTCTGGGATTTTTCACCAAAATAGAATCTGTAAAAGTGTAGAAATAAATATAGATTATCTCGGTGCCGATCCATTTTTTACCATAAATGATATCAATACTTTTCTTATTCAAAAAAACGATTCTATTAAAGGTCAAAAAATATCAGAAATTAATGTTAGTTTAATTGAAAATATCATCAAAGAAAACCCTTATATCCTAGATGCCAATGTTTTTATATCAATGGATGGAATCTTAAAAATTAATATTACACAAAGAAAACCTATCGTTAGAATTATCAACAAACTAAACAATCATTTCTATATAGATAATTTTGGTGTAAAAATGCCCATAAATACCAAATATCCAGCAAATGTTGTTATTGCATCAGGAAATATTGCTGCATCTTATTCACTTTTTTCTCCTGAAAGTTTAGATCAAAGAAACGATACTTTGAATTTAAAAAAAGATACTATTCTTCAAAGTATTTTTAAAGTTGCAAGCTATATTTCTAAAAATACTTTTTTCAAGGCACAGATAGAACAAATATTTATTAACGAAAGTTTAGAAATAGAATTAATTCCAAAATTAGGTGAACAAATTATTATTTTTGGTAATGCAGATAATATTGAGGAAAAGTTTAATAAGTTAATGATTCTCTATAAAGAAGCATTTAACAAATTAGGTTGGGATAAGTACAAAATAATAAATTTAAATTACGAAAACCAAGTAGTTTGTACGAAAAAATAATTTTAAGTTATGTTTTTAAAATTTAATTTTACAACAAAAATAATTTAGTATATGAGTCAAAATGAAATTATTGTAGGCTTAGACATTGGTACAACCAAAATAGCTGTAATTATTGGCAAAAAAGACAGTCATGGGAAAATAGAAATATTGGGTTCCGGCAAAACTGAATCTATAGGAGTTTTAAGAGGCTCAGTAATAAATATTGAAAAAACAGCAGAATCAATCTTATCAGCTGTAAAAGAAGCAAGTGACACATCAGGTGTAACTGTTGGCGAAGTTTATGTTGGCATTGCCGGACAGCATATAAAAAGCCTACAACAAAGAGGCAATATCATGCGAAATTCAGTAGATGAGGAAATTTCACAAAAAGATCTTGACCTATTAATAGAAAATATGCATAAATTAGTGATGAAACCTGGTGAAGAGATTATTGATGTGATCCCCCAAGAGTTTATTATTGATAACGAACCTGGTATCAAACAACCTATTGGCATATCAGGAATTTGTCTTGAAGCAAATTTTCATATTATTACCGGACAAATTGCCGCAATAAAGAATATTATAAGAAGTGTTAAAAAAGCTAATTTAGATGTTAAAGATCTAATTTTAGAACCTTTAGCATCTGCTGAAGCTGTTTTAGAAGAAAGAGAAAAAGAAGCAGGTGTAGTATTAGTTGATATTGGTGGAGGAACTACTGATGTTGCAATTTTTCAGGATGGGATTATTCGCCATACAGCTGTTATTCCTCTAGGTGGCAATATAATCACTGAAGATGTAAAAGAAGGGTGTTCAATCATAAAAAGTCAGGCAGAAGCATTAAAAACAAAATTTGGATCAGCTTTAGCAAGCGAAAATAAAGAAGAAGAAATAGTTGCAATTCCAGGATTAAGAGGAAGACAACCAAAAGAAATTTCTCTCCGTAATCTTGCCAATATAATTCAAGCCCGCATGGAAGAAATTCTTGAGCACGTTATTTATGAAATTAAAAGTTCTGGTTATGAAAAGAAATTAATCGCAGGAATTGTATTAACTGGTGGTGGTGCAATGTTAAAGCATATTGCTCAACTTTCAGAATTTATGACAGGAATGGATACACGTATTGGTTATCCGAACGAACATTTGTCAAGTAATTCACCCGAGGCACTTGCGCATCCAATTTTTTCAACAGGTGTAGGTCTTGTGATAAAAGGTTTAGAAAGAACTGAAAAAGAAAACATTACATCTGACAAAAACAAAAAAGAAGAAAAAAAACACGATAAAAGACCGAAACCTGAATCTAATGGAAGATTTTTTGATAAATTTAAAAAATTCTTTGATGAGGACGTAAAGTAATTAACAATCGGTTGTTAAATAAAAATTAATAAAATCAGGCTTTTCATTATATTTTTTTATACATTTATCGAAGTTTAAAACATTATTAAATTGAATTATACGTTTTTTACAAATACTTATAAATCAACTAATATTAAACTTTTGTTTTTATAAAGAAAGAAAATGACGAATCTATTATATAGTAACAAAAATAAATAATGAGCATGCTAAAAGTTGATTTGCCAAAAAATCAGTCATCAATAATTAAAGTTATTGGAGTTGGTGGAGGCGGAAGTAACGCCGTAAATTATATGTATAATCAAGGTATTAATGGAGTTGATTTTATCATCTGTAATACCGATGCACAGTCATTGGACGCAAGCCCTATTCCAACTAAAGTCCAATTAGGAAGAGGTTTAGGTGCAGGAAATGTTCCTTCTGTTGCTAAAATTGCTGCTGAAGAAAAAGCAGAAGAAATAAAAGCATTGCTTGAAAAAAATACGCAAATGCTTTTTATTACGGCGGGTATGGGCGGAGGTACAGGAACAGGTGCAGCTCCTGTTATTGCAGCTCTTGCCAAAGAAATTGAACTTTCTGACGATTTGGAAAATAAAATTTTAACGGTAGCCATTGTTACTCTCCCTTTTTCTTTCGAAGGTAGAAAAAGAAAACTACAAGCCGAAGAGGGCATAAAAGAACTTAGAAAACATGTAGATGCAATTCTTATCATCAACAATGATAAACTAAGAGAATTTGGCGACTTACCACTTGATGAAGCATTTGAAAAAGCAGATAATATATTAACTACAGCAGCTAAAGGTATTGCTGAAATTATTACTGTTAAAGCTTTTGTAAACATCGACTTCAGAGATGTTAATACTGTGATGAAACAAAGTGGTGTAGCTCTTATGGGCTCAGGAATTGCAGAAGGCGAAAATCGTGCTTACAAAGCTATTGAAATGGCAATAAACTCTCCTCTGTTAAACGATAACAACATCAAAGGAGCTAAAAATATCTTGTTGTATTTTGCATCTGGTAGCAGCAAAGCTACAATGGATGAAATAACTGAAATAACTGATTTTATTTTAGATGAAGCTGGACAAGATGTTGATATTATATGGGGTGCAGGAACTGACGATTCATTGGGCAATAAACTTTCTATTACATTAGTAGCCACGGGTTTTGACAAAAATCATGAAATTGAATACGCTTCACCAAGAGTAGTTGAAAAAACAAAAGTTTCTTTAGATGTTGAAAAACCTGAAGTAATTTCAATAATTAATACAGTTGAAACTCCAAAGCTTCAAGATGAAGATTTATTAAATGATTTCAAAATTGTAGAGAAAAATGAAGAAACTAAAAATACGCCTATTTTTACATTAGAAGATAATACTTCTACAACTAATACAAAACAAGAAATTTTTCCTAGTGAGAAAAGTAGTAATGATGATGGGCCTTATTTAAAATCCAACCCAGAAGCAAAAACAGAAATTGCAGAAAAACCAACTCAAGAAACTTCTTTTAAAGAATCTGATTTGTCTGATACAGAAATTGACAAGAAATCAAATGAACGAATTCAGAGGTTAAAGGATTTAAGCATGAAGCTAAGAACACCTGAGGGTTTATCTGAAATGGAAAATTCTCCTGCATATATCCGCAGAAATGTTGTTCTTAGTGATGTAACTCCATCTTCTGAATCAGAAATATCTCGTTTAATGCTTATCGAAAATGACGATAAAAAAGTTGAGATAAAATCTACAAATTCATTTTTACACGATAATGTTGATTAATATTATACCATGAGCCTTGAAATAACAATAAATAACGATATTAAATCGGCAATGCTTGCTAAAGACAAAGACAAATTAGAAGCATTACGAGCAGTTAAAGCAGCATTACTTCTTATAAAAACTGGTAAAGACACAGCTACAACAGAAATTCCTGAAGAAGTTGAATTACAAACTTTACAAAAGCTAATCAAACAAAGAAAAGAAGCTGCAGAAATGTACAAATCGCAAAATCGTAATGATTTATATGATGTAGAAATGTTTCAGGTTTCTATTATTGAAAAATATCTTCCCGAACAAATGAGCGAAAATGAAATTAAAACGATTATTCAACAAATAATTGCCGAAACAGGAGCAACTGGGATGAAAGATATGAGTAAAGTAATGGGATTAGCTGGAACAAAACTATTAGGAAAAGCTGATAATAAAATAGTGGCTACTTTTGTAAAAGAACTTTTAACCACATAAAAAACCAATTTTTATTTAAAGAATACCATTTATTGATTTTAATAAATGGTATTTTTTTTAATTACAGTAATAATTTTGCAAATAATTAAGTAAGCCTAAATATTAAATGTTATATGCAACCATTCTCTAAAAAAGAAGTCTTTAAATTAAAAGATAGGCTAAAAAGCTTTATTTATGCTTTTAAAGGAATAAAATTTGTATTTTTATCACAGCATAATATGTGGATACATATAATTCTTTCTTTTATAGCTGTAGCAATGGGATTTTCTCTAAATATTACTAATTTAGAATGGATTGCGGTCATTTTCTCTATAGGATTGGTATTAGCTACAGAGGCTTTAAATACAGCTATCGAATTTTTAGTTGATTTAGTTTCACCAAACTATAATGAAAAAGCTGGGAGAATAAAAGATATTGCTGCAGGAGCAGTTTTAATATCAGCAATTACATCAGCAAGTATAGGAGCAATTATATTTATCCCAAAAATACTAAATCTTTTAAACTATTGAAAATGATATTAATCGCAGATAGTGGATCTACAAAAACAGATTGGTGTTTAATTACACAAGACCAAGAAATCCGAAATTTCCAAACCATTGGAATGAATCCATATTTTATTGATTCTGAAGAAATAGAAAATGAATTAGAAAAAAATTTATTGCCTTATGTAAATGTTCAGTTGATTGATAAAGTTTTTTTCTATGGTTCTGGATGCAGTAGTTTGCAAAAAAGAGATGTAATACGCGAACCATTAGAAAATTTCTTTAGGCTTGCAAACGTTGAAGTAGAGCATGATCTATTAGCAGCAGCAAGATCCTTGTGTGGAAATAATAAGGGAATCGCTTGTATTTTAGGTACAGGTTCTAATTCATGTTTATATGATGGAAATAATATTCTTGAAAATGTTCCTTCGGTAGGATATTTTTTTGGTGATGAGGGCAGCGGTGCTTACCTTGGCAAATTGCTTATTAGTGCATACTTACGAAATGAATTGCCAAATGATATTAAGAAATTGTTTGAAATTAAATATCAATACCGTTTCGACTATATTCTGAATGCAATCTATAAACAAGCATTTCCAAATCGTTTTTTAGCTTCGTTTTCAATGTTTTTGTCTGAACAAATTTCACACCCTTATATTCATCAATTGATTTACGATGCTTTCGATAAGTTTTTTTATTATCAAATTAGTCACTATACCGACAATAAAAACTATCATTTAAGTTGCACCGGTTCTATTGGTTATCAATATAAAGATATATTTTTGAAAGTAGCTAACAAATGGGAAATGAAAGTAAAAGAAATTTGCAAAACACCAATGCAAGGATTAATAAATTATCATAAATAGTTTGTTTACTCAAAACAGTTTATTTATTTAATTTTAAAGGCTACTTTATACCTTTAACTTTTTATAATAAACCTTTAACTTTAATCCCACTACCCTTTACTGATTGCCTATTGACTTCGCCTTTGTAATGTATTAATTTTACTTAAACAAATTAAACTTTACAGCGATGAAAAATTCAAATTATATTTCGGAAAAAAGCTTTAAAAGTGAATCCGACAGAACAAAAAAAACCGAAAAAGCAAATTTAGAAAACAAAAAAGGAATCTTTTTTGAAATTGGGTTAATTCTCTCTCTTACCCTTGTTTTGTTTGCTTTTGAATGGAAATCCTACGATACATTTAAACCATTTATTACTTCTGGGAACAACAGCACAGATATGATAGAACTACCACCGATTACAAAACCTATACCACCTGAACCTAAAATTCTAAAACCTACAACAATTTTTAAATTAGTTGAAAATACAGATAAAGATGTGAAAGACATTTTAATAGATGTAGAAGTAAAACCTGATGAACCAAATGTAGGTTACATCCCAATTGAAATAAAACCAGAAATAGAAGTAATAGAAAATCAAATTTTTATAGGAGTGTCAGAAATGCCAGACTTTATAGGCGGTGATGAAGCAAGGGTTGAATATTTAAGAAAAAACATTGTTTATCCTTCCACTGCGAGAGAAACGGGGATACAAGGAACAGTTTACTTAACCTTTGTTATAGAAAAGAACGGTGAAATTACTGACGTTAAAATATTAAGAGGTGTTGGAGGTGGCTGCGATGAAGAAGCCACAAGAGTAGTAAAAGCAATGCCAAAATGGAAACCAGGAAAACAAAGAGACAAAGCTGTAAGAGTTCAATTTAATTTACCAATTAAATTTCAACTTGCCAATTAAGTATAATAATAATTCTAAAAAAAGACTGTTTAAAAATTTAGACAGTCTTTTTTTATGACAAATAACTACCATTTTACAAAAAAGCAATATTTTAATGTAAAATGCTTTTTTTTGTAATAACTTTGTAATGATACTTTGCTTTTAAATTTAAAGCTTATTTCATATAAAAAAATGACAACATTAAAAATATTAACACTTATTAATAATCAGATTATCAACGATAAACTTGAAACGTTTTCGTTGGATAATAAATTCAACCTATTAAAAGCAAGTATGCCATCTGAAGCGATGCAAATTCTTAAAGAAGAGGAAATTGACATTGCTATTATAAATACAAAAATACCTGAAAAAGAAGGAATAATTGTATTAAAAGAAATAAAAGAATTGTATCCTGATATTGAAATTATAATAATTTCTGATTCGAAAAAAACCGAACTTCTAATTGCTTCATTGCGAGCAAAAGTAAATGATTTCCTATTAATACCTCTTCAATTTATTGATTTAGAAAATGCAATAAAACAAACAAAAAAATACACCAATTATTTAATTCAAAGCAATGAATTTAAAAATAATAATAAAATTCTTAATAAAGAATTAAAAGCAAAATTCAATTGGGATTTAATTGTTGAGAGTAAAAGCATGAAAGAAGTGCTAAATTTAGTTACCAAAGTAGCAAAAACAGACAAAACAACAGTACTTATTACAGGCGAAAGTGGAACGGGTAAAGAAATAATAGCCAATGCGATACATTATCTTAGCCAAAGAAAAGATTTTTATTTTAATGCTGTAAATTGCTCTGCTATTCCTGATACTTTGTTTGAAAGTGAATTTTTTGGTCATAAAAAAGGAAGTTTTACCGATGCAATTGAGACAAAATCAGGACTCTTTGAAGCTACTAATAAAGGAACTTTATTTTTAGATGAAATTGGAGATTTAAAATATGAACTTCAAGGGAAATTTCTTCGCGTTCTTGAAGAAGGGAAAATTACAAAAATAGGTTCAAATAAAATAATTGATATAGATGTAAGAGTTATAGCTGCTACTAATAAAGATTTAAGAAAATTATGCAATGAAGATAAATTTAGGATTGATTTGCTTCACAGATTGAACTCTTTTGTAATAAATCTCCCTCCATTAAGAGAGAGGAAAGAAGCAATTTCTCCTCTAATAGACTATTATATAAATCAATTTTCAATTCAGTCGAATAAAAAGATACTTGGTATAGATAAAAGCACTTTACAAATTCTAACAGATTATTCCTTCCCTGGAAATATAAGAGAACTCAGGAATATGGTAGAAAGGGCGATAATTCTTTGTGATGATGACATATTAAAAATTAAACATTTTCAATTTAACTATAATAATACCAACTATATACACAAACTAAAAAATCCTTACAAAAATTTTAATTTAGCAGAAAATGAAAGAGAACTAATTAGTAAAGCATTACAACAAACAAACAATAATAAATCTCAAGCAGCAATATTATTAGGAATAGATAGAAAACGATTGTTGCGAAAAATAAGCTTATATTCAATTCATTAGAATTCTCCTATTAAAAAAACTAAAACAAAACAACCCAATATGCCATTATAACTCAAATAAATAAATATTTTATATATTTATATTTCAATATATTACATAAACTAAAAACTATCTTTGAGTCATTTTAACCCATTCATTTGTTTTAATCCTAACATACTAAAAATACACATATTGATGAATTTAAATTCATTACAAACTTGGCACGTTTTTTGGGTATTCATTAATGCTTATTCAAAATAAGTTAATAATTTTATATTTTATCTTTTATCTTCGAGGGGTGGAGGCTATCTGAAAAGATAGCCTCTTTTTTTATTTTTCCTAAACTTCTTCATTTTTCAACATCTCTCTTACTAAATCAGGTTCAAACCCTTTTGATATTGCAAAATTTGCGATTTTTGAAAACTTCTTATATGTATTTTTTTCTTTTGTGATAGCTGTTTTCTTTTCTATTACTTGCCTTAAAGTTTCAACATAATCATCATATTCTATTGATTCCAATGCTTTTTTAATACAATATGGGCTTATTTTCCGAAATTTAAGTTCATTTTTAATTTTAAGTTTTCCCCATTTTTTAATTCTGAATTTACCTCCAGCAAATAAGATTGCAAATCGTTCCTCATTAATAAAATTTTGTTCTAATAAATCAACAATAACGTTTTCAACATCGTCGTGATGTAAACCCCAATCATACAATTTATTTCTAACTTCTTGTTGTGAGCGTTCCTGATATGCACAATAGTTTTGAGCTTTGAATAAAGCTGTTTTTCTATCGTAAATTTTCTTTATATTTTCTTTTTCAAACAATTATAGCAATTTTTTGAAATAGATTATAAATTTATTGGATTATATAGAGAATCTCTTTCTACTGGCATTCTTCCCGCTTGAATTATCAATTCTTTAATTTCTTCGGTACTCATTGATGGATTTTGTTCCTCTGAGCCAGCTAAGGAATATATCTTTGTAGAATCGTTGATGGTTCCATCAAAATCATCTACTCCAAAGGATAAAGAAAGTTGTGCTAACGATTTACCTGTCATTGGCCAATAGCTCTTAATATGTGGAAAATTATCCAAGAAAATTCTGGAAATGGCATAATTCTTCAAATCTTCAACTACAGAAACCTCTTTGATTTCAGACATAGTATTGTTCTTATGCTTAAATTTTAAAGGTATAAAAGCATTAAATCCTTTGGTTTGATCCTGTAACGATCGCAAGCGATCCATGTGCTCGGAACGATGACGATAAGTTTCAATATGACCATACAAAATAGTTGCATTGCTTGGAATTCCAGCCAAATGTAACGACTTGTGTATATCAAGCCACTGTTGTGATGATGTTTTAGAAGGACAAATCTCAGCACGCAAAGTTTCGTCAAATATTTCAGCTCCTCCTCCCGGAATAGAGTCCAATCCATAATTTTTTAGCAGTTGAACTCCTTCATCAAGATTTAAATTAGCTTTCTTAATCATATAATCAATCTCAACAGCTGTAAAAGCTTTAATGTGGAGATTTGGTTTAAGACTTTTAATTTGTTTAATAAGATTTCCATAGTAGTGGATATCGCGATATGGATGGACACCACCAACAATATGGACTTCAGTAATAGAATTATCAGCTTTCCTAATAGTTTCTAAAATCTCATCAATAGTAGATTCCCAACCATCACCACCAATTTTTTTGGAATATGAACAAAATTTGCAATTGTGAATGCAAATATTTGTTGGTTCAATATGCAGGTTTTTGTTGAAATATGTATAATTTCCGTTTTTTTGTTCACGAATATAATTGGCAAGCATTCCTAACAAGCTAAGATCTGCGTTTTCGTATAATTCGATACATTCGTTAATATCTATGCGCTTGCCTTCAATTATTTTAGCAGCAATTGCTTTTATAGATTCCTTATAGTTGTTGTTATTTATTATATCTGAAATATTCATTATTTATTATGCTAAATTTAAAGTAGTTATCATACTATTTGCTCTGCAAATATACATAAAAATAATAAGTTTTTATTTTCTAATAAACGAAACAACCCTGACAATGTTATATGGCTGTGTCAGGGTTGGCTTTTTATTTTTATTAAAATCATTGCGTTTTATTATCCGCAATGAAAATAGTTATGAACTAGTTTCAATATCTTTTCTTTGCTACAATGAATTTCTTCACGTAAGTGCTCATCATTGTATGCTTTTAGCTTTTTGATAGTACCATCAATCATACTTTTGCTAAATACACCATATTTCTCATAAACAGTTCTTTGTTCTTGGAGTCTTAATGCTGATTCGTAACAAGATGCAGGCAAATGATCGAGGCGTGCAGCAATTTCTTTAAATTCATCGTGGAAAATATTTACATCCACATAGGTATTTTTTGCAAACTCCAATGCATTCTCCATTTCAAATCCATGACGTGCTGCAACTGTTAGTCCTGCCAACAATAAATAAACATCTGCAGAACCGTCAGGACAACGAAATTCAACTGTTTGTTTGTGTGAAAAATCATGAGCATCATCATTTTCTAAAGGATTTGCAATTTTAGCCATATTTTTCTTTCCTGACCAGCCTAAAGGGACTCTAACTAATACAGATCGATTGCGGTCGCCCCAACAAATATTGGTAGGAGCTTCCTGATGAGGAACCAAACGGAAATAAGATGCAGGATTTGTATTCCCAAAAGCAGTTAAAGAAGGTGCTAATGCTAAATATCCTGCAATAGCTTTACGTGCAATATCAGAAAGTTTGCCATCTTCTACCATTACATTTTTATCGCCTTTCATCAAACGGGTATGGATGTGCATACCACTTCCAGCTTTACCAATAGTAATTTTTGGAGCAAAAGTTATAGTAACACCATATCTGTATGCCAACGTGCGTAATATCCATTTAGCTATCAGCAATTGATCAGCAGCTTCTTCAAGTGGTGATGGACTAAATTCAATTTCATTTTGCTCATAAATGGTGTCGGCTATAGTAAAATTACCCACTTCTGAATGACCATATTTAATATTACCTCCAACCATTGCTATAGCATGCATAGATTCAGCACGTAGCATTTCCCATTTTGTAAAAGGAGATGATTCGTGATAACCACGTTGATCTTCTGCAAGAAACAATTCTTCTTTTTGACTAATCACATAATATTCCAACTCACCCATTACCTGAAATTCAAATCCAGTTTTGGCTTTTAACTCCTGGTGTGCTTTTCGCATGATATATTCAGGTGAACTTTCCAATGGTTCACCGTCTTTGTTGAAATAAGAACATAAAATATCAAGTGTAGGGATTTCGGTAAATGGATTTAAAAAAGCAGTACGATAACGAGGCACCACATATAAATCGCTAGAACCAGTTTCAATATGAGAAAATAAGCTAGATCCATCCACTCTTTCTCCGCTGCTCAAAACAGCATCTAAATGTTCGATACTATTAATAACAAAATTCAAACATTTCAATCTGCCATCTCCACCAACATAACGAAGATTCAACATTTCAATACCATTGTCTTCTACATATCTTATTAAGTCATTTTTAGTAAACTCAGAAGTTGGTTTCTCCAAATATTGCACCAATGGATTTGGGTTAAGCTTTATATTACTGTTCATTATAATTTTTTTTTTGTCTTTTTTTAGGTTGTCAAACCTACGACTTTTTTTTGTATTTATAGCTGGTTGTTACAAAAATAACAGTTAGAAAAATGTTAAATAATTTTTATTTTGTACGTCATCAATCTAATAAAAAAAATGATTGTATCTCTTTCGTAATAAAGTTCTTAAAAGTAAGATGGAAGTTTTTGGGTAAGTTTTATGGAGTTTATAAAAAAGCTTTTATTCTTTATTTTTGGTGTCTATAATAATAGTTACTGGTCCGTCATTTATGAGCGAAACTTTCATATCAGCACCAAAAATACCAGTTTTAATTGGCTTTGCTAAGTCCTTTTCTAATTGAAATATAAATTTTTGGTAAATAGGGATAGCCAATTCTGGTTTGGCAGCTTTTATATATGATGGGCGGTTTCCTTTTTTGGTAGAGGCATGCAAGGTAAACTGACTAATTAACAATACATCGCCATCAACATCAGTTATTGAAAGATTCATTACCTCATCTTTATCATTAAAAATTCGCAGACGACAAATTTTTCCACATAACCATTCAATATCTTCAAAAGTGTCAAATTCTTCGATTCCAAGCAAAACAAGCAATCCTTGATTAACGGAATCATGTATTTTCCCATTAATTGCAACTGAAGCCTGAGAAACTCTCTGTATAACTGCACGCATGTGATTTGGTGATT